>NZ_JBNDJH010000005.1:0-388043 GCF_050434865.1 Pseudomonas silensiensis | reverse complement strand
GTTGCGTCGCTGATCGAAGGCAAGTACTGGCCACCGGTCGGTCGCGTCGACAACGTGTTTGGCGACCGCAACCTGATCTGCGCCTGCCCGTCGATTGCGGACTACCAAGACGCCTAAGCACTAACACATCCCCCTGTAGGAGCGAGGCTTGCCCGCGAAGAGGCCCTCGGGGCTGCTAAAAAGCTTCGCGGGCAAGCCTCGCTCCTACAGGTACGCATTTACCCATTCAAGAACAACAGAGGACTCCACCATGTTCAGCAAGCACGACCAGATCAAAGGCTACGACGACGAACTGCTGGCAGCGATGAACGCCGAAGACGCACGGCAAGAACACCACATCGAGCTGATCGCTTCGGAAAACTACACCAGCCAACGGGTGATGGAAGCGCAAGGCAGCGGCCTGACCAACAAGTACGCCGAAGGCTATCCGGGCAAGCGCTATTACGGCGGCTGCGAACACGTCGATGTGGTCGAGCAATTGGCCATCGACCGCGCCAAACAGCTGTTCGGCGCCGATTACGCCAACGTCCAGCCGCACTCCGGCAGCCAGGCCAACGCTGCGGTCTATCTGGCATTGCTGCAGGCCGGCGACACCGTGCTGGGCATGAGCCTGGCCCACGGCGGTCACCTGACCCACGGCGCCAAAGTGAGTTTTTCCGGCAAGTTGTATAACGCCGTCCAGTACGGCATCGACACCTCGACCGGGCTGATCGATTACGACGAAGTCGAACGCCTGGCCGTCGAACACTAACCGAAAATGATCATCGCCGGCTTCTCCGCTTACTCCAAGACCCTGGACTTCCCACGCTTCCGGGCGATTGCCGACAAGGTTGGCGCTTACCTGTTTGTCGATATGGCCCACGTTGCCGGGCTGGTAGCGACCGGTCTGTACCCGAACCCGATTCCCTTTGCCGATGTCGTCACCACCACAACCCACAAGACTCTGCGCGGTCCGCGCGGCGGCCTGATCCTGGCCAAGGCCAATCCAGAGTTGGAGAAAAAACTCAACGCCGCGGTGTTCCCCGGCGGCCAGGGCGGCCCGTTGATGCACGTGATCGCCGCCAAGGCTGTGTGCTTCAAAGAAGCGCTGGAGCCCGCCTTCAAGACCTATCAAGCGCAAGTGATCCGCAACGCCCAGGCGATGGAGAAAGTCTTCATTGATCGAGGCTACGACGTCGTGTCGGGCGGTACCGACAACCACCTGTTCCTGGTCAGCCTGATTCGTCAGGGCCTGACCGGCAAAGACGCCGACGCCGCCCTCGGTCGTGCCGGTATCACCGTGAACAAGAACGCCGTACCGAACGACCCGCAATCGCCGTTCGTGACCTCCGGCCTGCGCATCGGCACGCCGGCGATCACCAGCCGTGGTTTCAAGGAAGCCCAGAGCATCGAGCTGGCGGGCTGGATCTGCGACATTCTCGATCACCTCGGCGATGCCGATGTCGAGGCCCACGTCGCCCGGCAAGCCGCCGCGATGTGCTCTGATTTCCCTGTCTACCGCGACTGATCCGCAGCGGGAGGGTCTGGCTCACAACGTAATCTGTAGCAGCTGGCGAAGCCTGCGTTCGGCTGCGCAGCAGTCGTAAAACCTGAGTGCGAGGTTTTTCTGAAACACCGCATCGTCTGATTTCACGACTGCTTCGCAGCCGAACGCAGGCTTCGCCAGCTGCTACAAAGTACCGGCCGCCCTCCCGCTCGCGCAAAAGGAAAAAGTACATGAGCACTGTTGTGGAATCGACCGGCAAAGTGCCGGTAAAAATGCAAGTCGGGGTCAAACTGCGCGGTGCAGAAAAGGTCGCGCGAATTCCGGTGAAGATCATCCCGACCGATGAGTTCCCACGCAAACCTGACTGGATTCGCGTACGCATTCCGATCTCCCCCGAGGTCGACCGGATCAAACAGCTGCTGCGCAAACACAAGCTGCACAGCGTCTGTGAGGAAGCCTCCTGCCCGAACCTCGGCGAGTGTTTTTCCGGTGGCACGGCGACCTTCATGATCATGGGTGACATCTGCACCCGCCGTTGCCCGTTCTGCGATGTCGGCCACGGTCGGCCGAAACCGCTGGACGCCGACGAGCCGATGAACCTCGCCGTGGCCATTGCCGACCTGCGCCTGAAGTACGTGGTGATCACCTCGGTGGACCGCGACGACTTGCGCGACGGCGGCGCCCAGCATTTCGTCGATTGCCTGCGCGAAATCCGCAAGCTGTCGCCGGGCGTGCAACTGGAAACCCTGGTGCCGGATTACCGTGGCCGGATGGACGTTGCCCTGGCGATCACCGCCACTGAGCCACCCGATGTGTTCAACCATAATCTGGAGACCGTCCCGCGCCTGTACAAAGCCGCGCGACCGGGTTCGGATTTCGAGTGGTCACTGGATTTGCTGCAGAAGTTCAAGCTAAGGGTCCCGCATGTACCCACCAAATCCGGCCTGATGCTGGGCCTTGGCGAGACCGACGAGGAAGTCATCGAAGTCATGCAGCGCATGCGTGAGCACGATGTCGACATGCTCACCCTCGGCCAGTACCTGCAACCGTCTCGCAGCCACTTGCCGGTCCAGCGTTTCGTCCACCCGGACGTGTTCGCCTGGTTCGCTGAGGAAGGTACGCGGATGGGCTTCAAGAACGTTGCATCCGGCCCTCTGGTGCGCTCGTCCTACCATGCGGACCAACAAGTTCAGGGAGCAACGAACACTGTGGATTCCCTCCTTACTGCTGGTTTCGCCCCCCTTTGAAAGCCTCACGCCGTGCGTTGCGTTCTTCGAGGTAGGCGGCGCTCGGCTCGCTGATCAGCTCTTCACGGCGCAAGAGTTCGCCGCAATGTTCGCAAAGCGGCCCTAGTCCGGCAGGCTGGCCACAGGTTTTGTGGGTGTAAACGACTGCCAACCCCTCCTCCGGCGACTTGCACCAGGTTTCTCCCCAGGCCCGCAGCGCAAGCACCACAGAATAAAAGGCCTGCCCTTTCGGGGTGAGGTGATATTCGTAGCGTGGCGGCCGCTCGTTGTAAGGACGGCGTGCGACGAGTCCATCAGCCTCCATGTTTTTCAGGCGCGCCGCGATCATTTGCGGGGTTCCTCCGGTCTGCGCCTGGATCTCGTCGAATCGATGGCTCCCCATGAACAACTCACGCAGGACCAGTACGGTCCAGCGATCTCCCACTATTGCCTCGGCCCGTGAAATCGGGCACAGCGTTTGAGTGTTTACCGACATAAGGACTTGCCTCTTCTACAGTTGCTATGATTATCATATCAACAGCGTAACAAGACAAGCCCACGGCACGAGTCATCCAAAATCCCTGGAGAAAATCGCCATGTCCAAAGCCATTTATCCCCTCAACAGAACCGCGTATCTGCTGGTCGATCCTTACAATGATTTCCTGTCGGAAGGCGGAAAGGTCTACCCCTTGATCGAGCCGATTGCCGAGCAAGTCGGCCTGCTCGACAACCTGCGCGCCCTCGACAGTGCCGTCCGTGCACTCGATATTCCGGTGGTCATCGTTCCGCACCGCCGTTGGGAGCAAGGCGACTACGAAGGCTGGGATCATCCAAGCCCCACCCAATGCAAGGTCATGCACATGCATCACTTCGCACGCGGGGAATGGGGCGGCGAATGGCACCCCGATTTCGCGCCAAAGGACGGCGACATCGTCGTTCAGGAACATTGGGGCTCGAGCGGCTTTGCCAATACCGACCTTGATTTTCGCCTCAAGCAGAAAGGCATCACGCACGTGATCATCGTTGGCCTGCTGGCCAATACCTGCATCGAGGCAACAGCGCGCTACGCCGTGGAACTCGGTTACCACGTCACACTGGTGCGTGATGCGACCGCTGCCTTCAAACCGGAAATGATGCATGCCGCGCATGAACTCAACGGTCCCACGTTCGCCCACGCCATTGTGGCGACGGACGAGCTGATCGCGTCCCTGGCACAGCAGGGGTAACACTATGAAATTGACTGGAAACCTCATCATTGGTGCAAACGAAGTCCCGGCCACTGAAGGGACGATGAAGGCGCTCAACCCCGCAATCAACCAGTTGATCGAACCGGATTTCGCATTCGGTGGCGTGGCGCAAGTCGACCAGGCGGCGACGCTCGCCGACGAAGCATTCGACCGTTACAGCCATACCTCACTCGCCATGCGCGCGGCATTCCTCGAAAGCATTGCCGACAATCTCGACGCTGTCCGCCATGAGCTTGCCGCACGGGCCGCGCTCGAAACGGGTTTGCCTGAGGCTCAACTTGAGGGCGAAGCGGCAAAAGCCGCCACCCAGTTTCGCCAATTCGCGGATGTCGTGCGCAAAGGGCGCTTCCTCCAGTTGGCCATCGATCCGGCACAGCCTCATCGTCAGCCCCGCCCACGCATGGATCATCGTCTTCAGAAAATGGCGATCGGCCCGGTGGCTGTTTTCGGCGCGAGCAACTTTCCCATTTCGTATTCGGTCGCCGGTGGCGATACCGCTTCAGCATTGGCGGCCGGCGCGACCGTTATTGTGAAGGCGCATAACGCTCACCCAGGCGCATCGGAAATCCAGGCGCGTGCCATCCGCAAGGCGGTGCAAGAGAACGGACTGCCTGAGGGTGTTTTCTCGATGGTGCGTGGCAGTGGCAACGCGATCGGCGAAGCCTTGGTCGATCATCCGTTGATCAAGGCCGTGACGTTCACCGGCTCGGAGGGTGGCGGCATGGCGCTGTACCGGCGTGCGCAGCAACGCCCCGATCCCATTCCCGTGTTCACCGAGATGACCAGCGTCAACCCCACGTTCATCCTGCCCCATGCGCTGGCGGCGCGTGGAGCGCAAATCGGTGATGGTTTTATCGAGCGCATGCTGGTCAATGTGGGGCAAGCCTGCCTCAGACCCGCCCTCCTCTTCGCCATCAAAGGGGCTGGTTTTGAAGCCATGCGCGCCGCCATGGTCGAGCGCGTCACCGAAGCATCGGCGCGTACCATGCTGACGCCGGGTATTCATGCGTCCTACTTGAGTGGCCTCGCCGCAATGGAGAGCGTTGGTGCAAATCGCGTCGCCGAAGGCTCGCTATCCAACGCTGATTTTGATGGTCAGTCGATGTTGCATGAGGTCGACGGCCAACATTTCCTGACCGAGACGGCACTTGCGAAAGAAGTATTCGGTCCTTCAGCACTGCTGGTGAACGTCAAGGATGAGGATGAACTGCTCGCCGTCGCACGCTCGCTCAAGGGCCAGCTCAGCGCTGCCATGCAGCTTGATGAGCGCGATATGCCACTGGCTCATCGTTTGTTGCCGGTCCTGGAGCGGCGCACCGGGCGAATCGTTGTCAACGCCTTCGCGCATCCTCAGGAGGTGTCTTTCGCCACCATCCACGGCGGACCGTTTCCGGCAACCTCGGACAGCCGCTTCACCTCGGTTGGCATGACGTCGATTGAACGCTTTTTGCGCCCGGTGTCTTACCAGGGTTTTCCTGATGCGCTATTGCCTGAGTCATTGCGCGAGGTTAATCCCTTGGGGCTGCCTCGCCTGGTAGACGGCCAATAAAAGCCATCCTTGACGCCGTCGTTGCCAACCCGCCCGGTGGCGCCCGCTCGTTGAGCGACGCCGCCGGTCAAGCCCACGGACTCAGCCCTTGGCCGCCATCGCGGTGACTTCCACGCGCATGCCTTCAACCGCCAGGGAGGCCACACCAACGGCGGCCCGAACCGGCCAGGGCTTGGCGAAGAAGCGCTGGTAGACCTCGTTGAAGGCGGCGCGGTCGGCCATGTCGGTGAGGTAGATGGTCAGATGCAGAACCCGGTCCATGGAACTGCCGGCGTGCTCCAACGCAACCTTGAGTGCCTGCAGGGTGCATTCGCTTTGCAGGGTGATGTCGCCCAATTCCAGGCTGCCGTCGGCGCGGGTGGGGATCTGAGTGGAGACCAACAGGCCGCCAAAACCGGCGACATCCGAGGAGATGGATTCCGGATCGGGGTCGGGGAGAAAGGTGATGTCGTGGTTTGCCATGGGGATCTCTTGTTTGAGGGGGTAAAGGGGCTGCCGAGTATATAGCGGCTGGAAAACTCAGAAAAAACTAAAACCCTGGGAAAGGTCATTCCACTAGCGAGATCAGACGCGGCTCAATTGAGGTCTCAAGCACCTCGAGCAGAGCCAGCGTCACCGGCAGCTTGAAGCGTCGGCGTCCCGCGCTGCCGGGATTGAGGTAGAGCCGTTCGCCGCGCCATTCTATGCGGGGCTTGTGCGAGTGGCCGGTGATCACCAGCTTAATGCCTGGATCAAGCACGGCAGGGACATTGGCACTGTCATGTACCAGCAAGACCTGCCATCCGTTCAGCTCGAAACAGAGGCTGTCGGCGATATTTTCTGCCCAAGGGGCGTCCAGATCATTGTTCCCGCGGACCACGTGCAGCGGGGCTATTGATGCCAGTTGATCGAGGATTTCGGGCTTGCCGATGTCGCCCGCGTGAATAATCCGTTCACACCCCTGCAGTGCAGCAAGGGCTTCGGCGCGGAGCAAACCATGGGTATCGGAAATCACGCCCACTTTCATGCAGCGCTCCAGATCAGGTTCAACAATTGGCACCTACTCCTCAAAGCGACCCGTGGTGTCACGGTCGCGCTCGTATCGTCTCGTGAGCGGAAACGGCGGCAACCAGGCCTCGCGACGCACGATCCAGCTTTCGTAGGTCGGCATCAGTTGGTCAGAGGCATCCAGGGACCCCAGGTTCACTTCGATTTCGTCGTCGGTGCGCGAAAAAACGGACGAGCCGCAGCGGGGACAGAAAAACCGCCCGGCGTAGTCGCGTGTTTCGCCTTCGATCGTCACCGCACTCTGAGGGAATATCGCCGAAGCATGAAAAAGCGCCCCATGATGCTTGCGGCAGTCGAGGCAGTGACAAAGGCCGACCCGATACGGGAGTCCCGATGCCTCAATTCGGACGTTGCCGCACAAGCAACCACCCGCGAATCGCTCCATGCTGCGTCTCCTCTAAAAGACTCTCAAGCCTAGACCCGGCGTGACCCGTTCGCCAGAAGGGCAAGAAACCCTATGGGCAAATCTGATTGGAGCACTCTATGATTGAACCCCATGACCACCACGCTTCCGATTCGCCAACCCTGCCCGCCCGGCGCCTGCGACTGCGGGCGTGACCCGTTGCTGGAAACACCGGGGGCGGACGTGCGCATCCTGTTTCTGACCCGCTCAGAGGAAAAGCGCCTGGTCGAACGCCTGGAAAACCTCCAGAGCCTGAGTGACCTCGAACGTCTGCAACAGCGGATGTACGAGCAGTTGGGCATCCGCGTGGACATCGTCCCCAGTTTCAACGAAGTACGTACCATGCGCGGTATCGGGATTAACCTCGGCGAACAACCGGGGCTATGCCGCAAAACCCGTCAATCGATCCCGGCCGCGATTCGCCGCGCACTGGAGAAGCGCCCGGAGATTGCCTACGAACTGCTCAATGCCAACGACCTGTTGCGCGACGCGTGAAATCAGCCTGATGAACCTTGTCTTGCTGGTGAAACACACGTCATCAACGCCCCTGTACAAAAGCAACGAAACAGGATCAGCGGTCATACGCAGAGTCTGGCCCGCTGCTATGCCTTCTCATGGGAGCAATGGTTTCAAGCCAGTCAGGGATGAAGCTGGACACTCAAGCGTGATCGTGGTCCCGGCACCAGCCAGGTGCGCGAAGAGCAACAGGTGCCAATCCGTAGCAGGAGGTGGCCAATGTTATTCATAGTCAGTTGGTCTATCAGTTCGGCAAATCGTAACAGCGCAATCGAGCGTTTCCTCAAGACTGGGGGGGCTCCACCCGCTGGCGTCAAAATGCTGGGACGCTGGCACGCCGTCGGTGGTGCATCCGGTTTTGGCGTGGCAGAGGCCAGTGATCCGGTAGCCATTCAGAAGTGGGTGCTGGAATGGAGCGACCTCATGACCATGGAGGTCCAGGCGGCACTGACCGATGAACAGATAGCGCCGCTGCTGGCGGCCGCTGTCGGCAAGCAATAGTCGTTGGGGCGGCGAGCCGGGCTCGCCGCCTCATGCCCTCCCCCCGATTCGAGCAACACATTCCCTATGATCGATCCAGGCGCGGATCGAGGACTTCGTCTTCTTGAGATGTCAGTAATCATCCGAAACCACGACAAGCTGTAAAGCCCGTGAAACAAGGCCTTCGCCCGAAAAATCAATGACTGGAAATTTCACAATTCTTGCCTACGCTCTTCGCGGGGGATCCAAAATTTCCTGGGCGGTCGGGGGCTCGTCTCAGAGTACCAACGCAAGTGCGAAGGAGCTCGATATGAACCGGACAAAGCTATCCTCGGTGCTCGCCGTCCCCTTGTTTCTATCTGCAATGGTTCTCCCCGGCATCACTCAAGCGGCCGACAAAACAGTCCCCAACATTGTTGTCATCATGGGTGACGATATTGGCTGGTCCAATATCGGTGTCTACAACCAGGGCATGATGGCCGGTCGAACACCCAACCTCGACCAGCTCGCGGCTGAAGGCATGCGTTTCACCGACTACTACGCCGAGGCCAGTTGCACTGCCGGGCGGGCCAACTTCATTACCGGTGAACTGCCGATCCGTACCGGGATGACCACTGTCGGGCAGGCCGGCTCCCCCGTTGGTATTCCCGCCGAAGCGGTCACCATCGCCACCACCCTCAAGTCCATGGGCTACGCCACCGGCCAGTTCGGCAAGAACCACCTGGGCGACTTGAACGAATTCCTGCCGACCGTGCATGGTTTCGACGAGTTCTTCGGTTACCTCTACCACCTCGACGCCATGGAAGACCCGGCACACCCCAATTATCCGCAAGATCTTCTGCCCACCGTCGGCCCGCGGAACATGGTTCACAGCTGGGCCACCACGACTGACGATACGACCGTGATGCCGCGCTGGGGCAAGGTCGGCAAACAGAAAATCGAAGACGCCGGCACGCTGTATCCCGAACGGATGAAAACCATCGACGAAGAGATTCGTGACAAGGCATTCGCCTTTGTGGACAAGGCCAAGCAGGACAATAGACCATTCTTCCTCTGGCTCAACCCCACCCGCATGCACATCGTCACGCACCTCTCCGACAAATATGAGGCCATGCGCAATGCGCAAAATGGCTGGTCAGAACAGGAAGCAGGCATGGCACAGCTCGACGATATCGTCGGCGACCTGATGGCCAAGCTGAAAAAAGACGGCATGGATGACAACACCATCGTGATTTTCACCACCGACAACGGCGCGGAAAACTTCACCTGGCCGGATGGCGGCACCACCCCGTTTGCCATGGGCAAGGGCACAGTGATGGAAGGCGGTTTCCGCGTACCGGCGATCATTCGCTGGCCGGGCAAAGTACCGGTCAATACGGTGGCAAACGGCATCATGTCCGGTATGGACTGGTTCCCGACCCTGGTCGCGGCAGCCGGCAATCCGAACATCACTGCCGAACTGCTCAAGGGCAAACAATTGGGCGATACCACGTACAAGGTGCATCTGGACGGCTACGACCAGACGCCGATGATCACCGGCAAAGGTCCGTCGAACCGGCATGAAATCTTCTACTTTGGCGAGAGTTCGCTCGGTGCGGTACGGATCGATGACTACAAATACCGTTTCATTGAACAACCAGGTGGCTGGATGGGCGCCAAATTGGCGGTCGATGTACCGATCCTGACCAACCTTCGTCTCGACCCCTTCGAGCGTATGGGCTGGCCGGAAAACCAGGCCGCGCAGGGATCCCAACAGTACTTTGACTGGTTCAAATTCCAGTTCTGGCGCTTCGTGTTCGTTCAGCAACAGGTCGCCAAACTGGCCGAAACCGCGATTGAGTTCCCGCCAATGCAAAAAGGCGCGAGCTTCAACCTCGATTCCGTCAAAGCCAAGATCGCAGCTGCTCGGGCGGAAATGGCCAAGTAAACAGTCGAGTCGACGGGTGGCCAACGCTGGCCACCCGCGTTCGGGAAGGACATTTGCTGAGGTAACCCAATGCAGATAAAAACATCCACCCTGCCCGCCTTCACCTTGCTTGCGTTGTGCTGTCAGCAAGCGTATGCCGGCGGCATCATGCTCTACGAAATCGGCACTGATAACGCCGGCCTGGCCAACGCCGGTGCCGCCGCCCGGGCTCAGGGCCCTTCGACCATCGCCAGTAACCCGGCGGGCATGAGTTATCTGCCCGGCACACAGATCACCGGTGGTTTACAGATTCTCTACGGCGACCTGACCTTCAATCGCGACTCAAACACCAATGGCACCGGTACTGGCAGTGGCAACGCCCTCGACCCGATTCCCGGTGGCAGCTTCTTCGTCAGCCATCAATTCGACGACCACTGGAGCATTGGCTTCGGCCAGTACGCTGACTTCGGGTTGGCAGAGAATTACGACAACGACTGGTCCGGGCGCTACTTCGCACAAAACGCCAGCCTCGGCGGTTTATCTTTTGTACCCAGCGTGGCTTATCGCTTTAACGAGCAATGGTCGGTGGGCGTTGGCGTGAAAGCCATGTACGGCATGTTGCAATCCGACACCGCGATTGACCGCTCGCCGTTCGGCTTCACCGAGCGCAGCGACGGCCAATTCAAATACAAGGACAACGATTGGGGTTTCGGCGCGAATGTGGGTGTGATCTATGCCCCGCAACCCGGCACCCGCATCGGCCTTGCCTACACCAGCAAGGTCGATCTGGAGTTCGAGGACGGGCTGGACGTCAAGGGCGACGGCCCCGCTCTGGATCGCCTGGATGGCCTGAACACCCAACTCGACATGACCGTGCCGCAAACGGCAACGCTGAGTCTGTTCCAGCAACTCGACCCGCAATGGGCCCTGCTGGCCTCGGTCAACTGGCAGGACTGGTCAGAGTTTGGCGATATCGCGGTGCAAGTTGACACCACCGCGTTTGGCGCTCAATCGAGGACGGTCGACGCCCATTTCAAAGACACCTGGCAACTGGCGCTCGGCGCGCAATATCAGGCCACGCCGCAACTGCTGTGGAACGTTGGTGTGGCGTATGACAGCAGCGCCGTTTCGGACGGAAACCGAACTTTTACCGTGCCCATGGGCGAATCCTGGCGCATTGCGGCCGGAGCCACCTATGCTCTGAACAAGGTCACGGACATTAATGTCAGTTGGGCCATGGTCTGGCTAGGCGATATGCCGGTGGACCAGACCAAATCCACGTCGGGTATTCGCACCTCCGGCGAGTTCGACAATGCCTGGATTCAGGCCTTGACCGGCAACATGACCTGGCGCTTCTGATGCCCTTTACTGAAATAAAACGATTTCATCCATGGAGCACACACCACTATGAACCTGTCCCGAAAACTGTTTATTGGCGCTGCGCTGGCCAGCCTGCTGCTCAGCGGTTGCACCTCGAAAGTCACCGAGCGTGAGCAGTATTCCGGCTTCCTGTCCAACTACAACAACCTGCAAGAAGTGACCACCCCCAGCGGCGGAACAGCGATGCGTTGGGTGAGCCCGTCATGGAACCCGAATGCGTATGACACGGTGGCTTTCAACAAACTGGAGCTCTACCCGGCGCCCAAGCCCAATGAGCGGGTGAACCAACAGACGCTCAGCGACATTCAGAACTACATGACCAGCAAAGCCAAAAGTACGCTGGGGCAGAAATACCGCGTGGTCACCAACGCAAGCTCGGCCCCCAAAGGCTCAAAACTCCTGGTCATGCGCGCGGCCATCACCGGGGTGAGTGCCGAAAACGCAGGCATGAAGTGGTATGAAGTGGTTCCGGTCGCCGCCGTGGTCGGGGCGACACAGGCAGCGACCGGTCACCGGGACCAGGACACTACCCTGTTCATCGAAGCCGAGTTCATCGACGCGAAAACCAATCAGACGGTGGCCAAAGTGGTGCGCAAGGTGTTCGGCACCCAGCTTTCGAACGAGAGCCAGAAGGTTACCGCCAAAGATTTCAAAGCGGCGATCGATAAACTGACCACCGATATGCAGGCGTTCATCAAGTAATCCCCCCTCCCTGTAGGAGCTGCCGCAGGCTGCGATCTTTTGATCTTGATGTTGTCGGTGTAACAACCGTCGCCAAGATCGCAGGCTTCGCCAGCTCCTACACCGAGCGTGTTCACCCCAACCGCTATTTTTTCATCCCAACCCGCCGCCGCATCTCGGCGGTGATCGACTGGCGGGTTTTCTTCAGCTCCTTCCAAGGCTCGTCACCGACCTCAGCCAGGCGTTCATGCACAGTGCGCACGTTCCACTGGTTGCCCCCCTTGAGCTCGCCCACTTCTTCGCGAAAGATCGGCACCGACACCGGCAGCCCTTCACGGGTGCGCACGGCGTAGGCGCAGATGGTCGTGGCGCCAAGGCCGTTGCGCAGGTAATCGATGAAGATCCGTCCGACCCGGTTCTTCGGTCCCGATACAGCGGAAAAACGCTCGGGCAGCAACTTGGCCATGTGGCTGACGATCGCGTGGCTGAAGTCTTTCACCTCATCCCAGCCCAGCTTGCGGGTCAGTGGCACCACCAGGTGAATCCCTTTGCCGCCGCTGGTCTTGAGGAACGCCTTGAGCCCCAGTTCATCGAGTACCGAGAGGGTCAGCTGAGTCGCCTCGACCATGCTTTTCCAGGGCAGTGCCGGGTCCGGGTCGAGGTCGAGGACGAAGCGGTCGGGTTTGTCGAGGTTGTCCGAGGTGGCGTTCCAGGTGTGCAACTCGACCGTGCTCATCTGCACGGCGCCGACCAGGGCTTCGGCGTTATTGATGATCATCACCGGTTGGCCGGTGAGTGCCTTGTCCAGGGTGGTGATTCCCGGAATGGCCAGGCGCTCGGCGTTCTTCTGGAAAAACAGTTCGCCGTTGATGCCGTCCGGAGCGCGCACCAGCGCCACGGGCCGGTCCTTGAGCTCGGGCAAAATCCATTCGGCGACGCTGGCGTAATACTCCGCCAGTTGCACTTTGGTGGTGCCGCTGCTGGCGTCGATGACCCGGTCCGGGTGAGTGATGCGGACCTTGCCCTCGCCCAGGCCGATTTGTGAGGGCGCGGGCGCGGCGTTCTTTTTGGCCGGGGTGGAAGGTTTTTCGGCAGTGGTTTTTTTCGCGGCTGAAGTCTTCACGGCTTTCGGACGCTCCTCGGTAATGTCGTCGGCAGGTTTGTCGTCACGCAGGCCATGGAACACTGCATGACGGACTGAACCTTCTTTGGTCATTTCGGCAAAAGCGACCTCAGCCAGCAACGTAGGCTTGAGCCAGTGCACACCCTTGGCGTCAAAACCGCTCGGCGGGTTGACCACCGAAATCTTTTTGCTTTGCAGCGGTTTCAGTTGCTCGTAGATGCGCTTGAGCGTCGTCTCGTTGAACCCGGTGCCGACCTTGCCCGCGTATCGCAACTCACCGCTGTCGCGGTCATGCAACCCCAGCAGCAGCGCACCGAAGGCATTGCGCGAGCCTTTCGGGTCAGTGAAACCGACGACCACAAATTCCTGCCGATGCTTGCACTTGAGCTTGATCCAGTCGCTGCTGCGCCGCGACACGTAAGGCGAACCCAGACGCTTGCCGATCAGCCCTTCCATCTGCATTTGGCAGGCGCTGTTGAGCAGCGCTTCCGGTTCTTCACTAAAGGCATCGGAGAAGCGCAGCAGTGGGTCTTTGTTGGGGTTGAGCACGGTCGACAGCGCAACCCTTCGCTCCTCGACCGGCACCTCGCGCAGGTCCACGCCGTTGAGGTAAGGCATGTCGAACAGGTAGTAAAGGATGTTACCGCTGCGGCCCGAGTCGAAGGCGTTTTGCAAGGCCTGGAAGTCCGGCACACCCTGCTCGTCGGCAACCACCATTTCCCCGTCGAGCCAGGCCGATTCGAAACCCAGTGCCGCTAACGCCTCGGCTTGTCTGGGCAGTTTGTGGGTCCAGTCGTGGCCGTTGCGGGTGAACAGTTTGACTTCGTCGTGGTCGATGCGCGCCATGATCCGATAGCCATCGAACTTGATCTCATAGCTCCACTCGCCGCCTGGGGCCTTTTCGACCAGCGTCGCCAGTTCCGGTTTGAGCAGCTCCGGCAATTTGGCTTTGCGGGCGCCCGTCAATGACGCCGACTTTTCCTTGCGCGTCGGGGCGGCGGCTTTTTTGACGGGTTTGGGCTTGGCAGCGGTCTTCGGCTTTTTGGCCGCGATGGTCCGGTCACTGAGCACGCTGTCGGGCTCGGCGGCGACCACGTCATAATCGCTTTCGGGTTTGGCCGCGCTGTCCTGATGCTTGATCAGAAACCATTGCTCTTGCTTGCCCGGCATGTGCGTGCGCACCAGGTTCCACAGGCCGCCGAGCTTCTCGCCTTTCAGCTCGAACTTGAGCTTGCCCTTGGCGTACGCCTTGGCCGGATCGTCCTGAGGAATCCACACCCCACGGTCCCAGACAATCACGTCGCCGGCACCGTAATGCCCTTCGGGAATGCTGCCCTCGAAGGTGGCGTAATCAATCGGATGGTCTTCGACGTGCACCGCCAGGCGCTTGACCTTGGGGTCGAGTGACGGGCCTTTGGGCACCGCCCAGCTTTTCAGTGCGCCATCGAGCTCCAGGCGAAAGTCGTAATGCAGACGCGAAGCGTCGTGCTTCTGGATGCAGAACTGCAAGGCATGGTCTTTCGCTTTTTTTTTGCCCGAACGTTTACCGGCGGCCGGTTCAGAGGTCGCCGAGAAATCGCGCATGCGATTGTAATCGTCCAGGCTCCTGGTCATGGCGCACCGGTTGATGTAACGGTGCCCCCGATGCCTGGGCCGATACGCGTGACAGTCAGGGCGACGACGGCAATCCGTTCCACCCGCTGATAGCCAGGGGTCAACAGTTCTTCACCAAACACATCGGGGTCGAGTTCGCGGTAAGTCCAGCCTAACATCGGCGATTCCAGATACGGAGTCACCGCATCCAGGAACGGGTCGAGACCATCGATCATCGCCACGCCGGTATACAGCACCAGGGAGCCACCGGGGGCCAACCGATGCAGGGCTTGCTCGACAATGCGCAACGACAATTGCGCGCCCAGCGCCCCACCGCCATGCCGGTAAGCACGCTCGGCCGGGTCGGCCATGTAGGGCGGATTGGCGACGATCAAGTCGAAGTGGCCGTCGACGTCTTGCAGCACATCGCTGGCCTCGATGCTGACGTTGGCCACCTCGGCGAGCGCGACGTTGACCGCCGTCATGCGTAACGCTAAAGGGTTGATGTCGACGGCCAGCACTTCGGCCTCACGACGTGCGCGGGCAATCACAATCGCTCCAACGCCAGCGCCGCAACCAATGTCCACGGCGCGCCTGATCGGCGCGAAGCTCTGTTGCAGATGCGCGTGAATCAGTTGTGCAAAACGATAAGTGTCGGGGCCGAAGAACACCGCGTCAGCGGCATCAGTGGGGTAACCCGAATGCACGAACAACAGGTCATCGAGGCTTGACCAGCGCACATGACTTTTCAGTCGACCATTGCATTCCTCGAGGACGCCGGCCTGTTGCAACTGCCGCTGTTCATCCACCGACAACAGTCCGGGCTCAAACGGCCGCGACCAGCCAAATACTTCGCGCAGGGTCCGGGCGTTTTGCCCGAAGACGCGATCATTGACCCGCTGATGGGTCAGCGGCGAGGGTGTGATGAAACGGTAACCGTCGGCCTGCAAGCGGCGCCCCAGTTGCAACAAGGCCAGATCGGCGGCGCTGAGTTGTTCTTCCTGATTCATGACGGGCTCCCTATCGAAAACCGGATTTGAGTTCGATGAACCGTCGCGTGGCCATCAGGCCTGCGGGGTGGGCGTGCCGATGGGCGGACAACCACGGAATCAAGACCTGCATTTGCTCGTCGGCGGCAAGCCCTTTAAGTGTAGCGTGCAGGCTTTGGATATCCGGGTCATTGACGGGCACTAGTGGTTCGGTCGCGGCACTGCTACCGCGTCGAACCGCTGCCGGCGCTCGCTCAGGTCGCCAGTCCCCGGCAATCCAGTCGTGCAGCAGTTGTTTTTCATAGGGGCTGAACACCCCGAACATGGCCGCGCCGTCACCCTCGACCAATTGCCAGAAACGGCTGGCTTGCGGGTCCTGGTGACGCTTGATCCAGCCCTTGTTTTCCATGGCGGTGAGGATGCCAGGCAACTGCTCCGGCGATGACAGCCATTGATTGACGGTCTTGCCTTCAAACCGGCAATAGTCGGAATGCATGTGCTGACCAAACGGGCGCTTGCGTTCAAGCATGTTCAGCAACTCGCCGTACAGGTCGAACGACTCGATGATCGCGCGACTGCCCTGCCCCAGATCGTTGAGCCGATAACCCAACGCCACCCTGCGCAGAAAGTCTTCACGGTCACCTTCCACCGGCAACAATTGCAGCACCGCTTGCACAGCCTTTTGCGCGTGGCCGGTGCTGGCATTGTCGATGGTCACATGCAGGGTGAAGTAATACGGATCAATGCCCAGCTCACTGAGTTCATAGGCGCTGATCAGCAAATGCAGCGGCAGTTGTTCATAACCGAGGTTGTAGCCGATCACTTCCGGCAAAAAATCGTCGCTGCAATAACCCAGCGCCAATTGCACCGCGCCTTGCAGGTAACGCTCATCCGGGATGAACGTGTTGTCCAGCAGGCCATGTTCGGCCAGCAGCTTGCGGTAAATCACCACATGATTTTGCGCCGGGTTGCCGTCGCCCAGCTCTTCCAGATAGGTGCAAATCAGGCCTTCGAAACGCGGGTCATGCCAGTGCCGCAGCAGACCATACAGCCACGCGCCGTCCACCAGTTTGGTCGGGGCAACGGCTTGCAGGAAATACAACGCGTGCGCCTTGTTGGTGAAGAACTGCCGCGGCCCGCCGTCCTTGCGCTGTTGCAGGTAATCGGCGTATTGGCGAGCCACATCGGCACAGTGCTGTTCGACAAAGGTTTGCAGTGCCGACAGGTCTCGCGGCATGTCCTCGGGCAGGTCCGTTGCCTGCGCAAGTTGAGCCTCGATAAAGGTTTTACCGAGCGCGAGCTGGTGTTCGATATCGTCGCTCAGCAATAACTGTTCGTAGATCGTTTTCAGGCTGCCGGCGGTCAGGATCGTGCGTTCGTGAGCGGGCTGGGCTTCAAGTCGTGTCAGGGCAGTCATGGGGTCGTCTCTCGGTCTGAGGCCAGTGGCAGGACGCTGAATCAGCACGTCTCTACATCAGCAGAGCGACACCCCCGGAAGAAAATTCCATCGGCGTTAAAATCGCCCGGACAGACGGGCAAGTGGCGCGGCACCCGGCGCCAGACCAAGTGAATATACTCAGCGAGTGTGGACTCACCCTTCGGAGAGCAATCATGCGAACGGTTCATGTCATCGAGCCCGAAAAAAAACCCGACCCGGTCAATGTCGTGGGTGAGGCCATCACCATTCTCGCGGGCGGCGATCTGAGCAAGCCTTTTGAAATGCATATCCAGGAAGGCGTCCAAGGCGGCGGGCCTCCTCCGCACTTTCACCCTTGGGACGAAGCGTTCTACGTGATTGACGGGCAGGTGGAAGTGACGGTTGCGGGCAAGGCCACCACCGTTTTCCCCGGCGGGTATGTGCATATTCCCGGTGGGACTATTCATGCTTACAAGAACGTCAGCCCGACGGCGAAGATGATCGGCGTGGTGTCTGATCCGCGTGGTGGTCAGTTCTTTGCCGCGGTGGACCAGCTCAAAGTGCCGCAGGATTTGCCGCGGATACTGGCAATCGCCGAGAGCTTCGGCGTTACGTTTCTGGTGCCGAAAAAAGCCTGAAACCCGGCAGAGGCCAGCACCCTCGTTTCCAGACTCCGCGTAGAAACGAGGGCAAGATCGACTGTTTTCAGCTCAGATTCCCGCAGAAAGCATTCTGATTTCCATCAGCCGGATTTTCACGCACAACCAATGCGTAGCCACCCGTTCGAAGCGTATCGACGGCTACAGGTGCGCTTTTATAGAAATACTGGAGCGATGACGGCGAATAGAACCTCGCATTAGGGCCGTCGTTAAGGTCAAAGGCTGGTTTCGAACCCAGGCTCGCACAACTTCCCGGATAGATGTAGGCCTCCAAACGGCCTGGTAATGTGCTGCCCATGGTTTTGCCCTTGACGGCAAACCAGAACATGGTCCCACTGCCATTGGGCATCATGGTCGTCTGGGCGATACTCCCGGCATTTGTGGAAGTAGCGTTCAAGGGAACGTTGATGACTTGAGGGTCAGGTACTGAGGAGCACCCAAGGATCCACCCGACCGCAACCACTAACGTCAGCGAAGATACGATTTTCATCGTGAAACTCCCGCTTGGAAAGGACGCGTTGAAGTAATCCCCCGAGAAATTTTAGCCGACAGGGAAAAACCGGGGATTTTTCCGATGGTCGGTTGCAGTGGTCGATCACGTTGAGCAGATAGAAAAGCGACCTTCACAGGCTAATGCCGATCAGTTAAGCAATTTCAGCTGCTACGGATTGTGTCGTTCCTTAACTAATTGGCATTAGCCTTCTTAGGCCGTTTTCATCAAGCCACGCCACCTTTGGCCTGCTGCTCCAGATGCACTTGCAGGTCCGGATCGATGTTCAGCGCCGCAGCCAGTTCATCCAGATAGCTACGTTCGGCGTCCTGCTGATCGTCCACCAGCATCACACTGGCCAGGTACATCTCCGCCGCCATGCCGGAGTCGGTGGCCGACTGCGCCACATCGGCGGCGTCCAGCGGTCGCGCGACTTCGTCATCCAGCCATTGCTGGAGCTCTGGGTCATCCGTGTGGCGGCCAATTTCGGTGCTGATCATCTGCTTCTCGGCGTCATCAATCCGGCCATCGGCCTTCGCCGCCGCAATCAATGCACGAAGAATCGCATGGCTGTGGTCCTCGACTTCAGGGCCGGACAACAGGTCGACAGTGCGCGGTGCCTGTTGCGGCGCCGAGGCCTGGCTGCGTTGCCAGGCTTGATAGGCCTGGAATGCCATCATTCCGAGCGAAGCCAGCGCCGCGTAGTTGGCGCCGCCACCCGAGCGGGTCTGGGTCGAACCGCCCATGGTTGAGCCACCGCCCAGCAGACCACCGAGCAAACCACCCAGGCCACCGCCCCCGGCGCTTGACCCGGCACCACCGCCCAACAGGCCGCCGAGCAATCCACCGAGACCGCCGAGACCACCTTGGGCCGACGCGCCACCGCCACCCTGTTGCGACATTGAGCCTTGGCCGGCCCTTAGTAATTGTTCGAGCAGATCGCTGGTGTTCATGACGATGTCCTCATCGGTTGGAGTGATCCAGTCAGGCAACAATAGTCCTCGCCGACAAATGCGCCACCACCGTTTGGCTGACGTAAAACCCTTATTGCGCTTGACCCCGATGACCATCGGCTGCGAGTGTTCTACCCTCGCCAACCCGATGCCCAGAGGATCTACGAACACATGGACCGCCACCTGATTGTCGTCAGCGACGTCATCGAACCTGAAGTCGAGCACGTACTCAGCGCCGGGCTGAGTGCCTTCAATGATCAGATGACTGGCATCAACGACCGTCAGTCGCTTGCGGTCACGGTCCGCGATCCGGATACCCATCAGGTGTTGGGCGGTATTACCGGCCGTACGTCGCTCGGTCTGCTGTTCCTCGATTTGTTCTACCTGCCCGAGTCACTGCGTGGCTCCGGGCTCGGGTCTCGACTGCTCAACGCGTACGAGGACGAAGGCCGTCGTCGCGGTTGCCGCTCGGCGGTGCTCTATACCCTCAGTTTCCAGGCCCCGCAGTTCTATGAAAAGCACGGCTGGCAGCGCTTTGGCGAAGTGCCCTGCGACCCGCCAGGCACGAGTCGGGTGTTCATGAGCAAGACGCTGTGAATGAGCCTGTCTGCACAAGGTCAAACCGCCGATCACTGCGCTTGAGTAAAACGTATCGCCCAGCGCCGATGCTTCATTTAATACCGGCGGATTTATCCGGGGTATTTTTTTGCCACCCAGCTAAGATTTACAGATGGTGAACCTTATCCCCGGATACCCGGTCGATACATGCAACCTGACTTGGTTTGCCGACACCCCCCATTGAAGGGGTGATAACAGGCTTGCTTCACTTTCTGGAGAACGCCCCCGTGATATCGACCCTACACATCGCCAGGCTCAAAGCTTGGGGCGCCCATGGTTTTACCGCCACTGGCGTGGTCACTGCCTTCCTCGCGACCCTCGCCCTGCTGGAAAATCAGGCCACAAACTGCCTGCTGTGGCTGGGCGTAGCCTTGATCGTCGATGGGCTGGATGGCGCGTTGGCACGCAAGGTCAATGTCCAGTCGGTACTGCCAAGTTTCGATGGCTCGATCCTCGATCTGGTCATCGACTACCTGACGTACGTGTTTATCCCCGCGCTGTTCATTTATCGTTACATCCCCTTGCCGGACTACACGCTGCTGCTGTCCGTGTCGCTGATTCTGGTCTCGTCGCTGTTTTGCTTCTGCAACGTCAACATGAAGAGCAAGGACAACTACTTCCAGGGCTTCCCCGCCGCCTGGAACGTGGTAGCCCTGTGCCTGTACATCATCGCCCCGTCGCCGTGGATCACTTTTCTCACCATCATCGGCCTGGCGCTGTTGACCGTGACCCGGATGAAGTTCCTCCACCCGTTCCGCGTGCGCAAGTTCATGCCGATCAACATCGCCGTAACGGCCATCTGGCTGCTGTGCAGCTTGTCGCTGGTGGTCAACCATCCGGTGATCAACCCGATGGTGATGGGGCTTTGGCTGCTGATGTCGGCTTACTTCCTGGGGATCTGCATCTGGCGCACGGCACTGGAGTGGTTCGAAAACTCGCGGTAATAAAGGACTCCAGAGCGTGGCCGATTTCTCCCGCACACGGCAGAAATCGGCCATAAGAGGGAACACATCGACCATGCCCATCCATATCGTGCGCCTCGGTTCACCGCGCGTAGCCAATGAAGGCCTGCGCCTGGGCACGGTACGTCGCCCGCCGCGTGGCGTGCCGAAAGCCGAGTTTGCCAGTCGGGATTTTTATGACGTGTGGCAGCCGCTGCTGTCTCCCAGTGCAGAACTGGTCGCAGAAGCCAAAGCGGCAGAAGACGCCAAGGCGTGGGAAGCCTTCAAGCGCAAGTTCAAGACTGAAATGAACCATCCGGCGCCCAGTCAATTGCTCGATTTGCTGGCGGCGTTGTCCCACCAAACGTCACTGGCCATTGGCTGTTACTGCGAAGATGAAGCGCATTGCCATCGGTCGGTATTGCGGGAGTTGTTAGAGGCGCGAGGTGCGCAGCTCAAATAGTCGCAGGCGCAGGCTACAGCGACATTGACTGCTCAGCTCAAACTACCTCCACCGGCACCTGCAATCCGACCTTTACGTTGCTCATGGAAACCAGCGTCTTGAAGCGCTTCACATTGTTGTTCTCGAAAAACAACTCACGCGTCAGCTCCGTGTACTGCTCCATGTTGCGCACCGCCAGCACCAGTACAAAGTCCCACTCCCCGGCCACGTAGTAACACTGCTGCACCTGTGGGCAGTTGGCGAAGCTGCGCTTCATGGCATCCAGCAAATCCAGGCGCTCACTCTCCACTTCGACTTGGGCGACGATGGTCAGCGGGTAGCCGAGTTTTTCTTGATCCACCACCGCCACAGTGCCTTTGATGAAGCCGTCCTGAGTCAGGCGTTTAAGGCGGCGGTTAACGGCGGCCGAGGACAAATTGACCCGCGCGCCCAGTTCGCTTTGGGACAGGCCGGCGTCTTGCTGGACTTCGGCAATCAGCTTCAGGTCGAAGGCATCGAGACTCATGGTGAAGGGGCTCGCAATAAAATTGATGTAAAACGCATGAATAGGTAATGAAAGTGCGGCGACGGTGCCGATTTCAAGAAAAGAGTGTGACAGCAGCGAGATATTATTTCACTCCACTGCCCACCATCAGGAACCGACGATGCTGATCGCCAACCCCAACGCCAGCCGTAATACCTATCCCGATGACCTCAAGGCCATCCTGAACATTCAGACAGCCGCCGAAAGCCGCACCTGGCTGGCGAACTGGAACGCACTCAATCGCGCCAGCACACCCTTGTTCGGCCTGCCAGACCTGGCTGCCAATCTTGGTATCGCCGGGCTCCTGATCAAGGATGAGTCGAGCCGTTCGCCGCTGGGGAGTTTCAAAGCGCTGGGCGCACCGATTGCCCTGGTGCGGTTAATCCTGAGGCTGTTCCCCGAACACCCTTTCGAACCCCGGGGCCTGCTGATGGGCGACTACTGCGACGCCTTGAAGGACTTTACGGTGATCAGCGCCACCGACGGCAACCACGGCCGTGCCCTCGCCGCGGCGGCACAAAGCGTCGGTTGCCGTTGCGTCATTGTGCTGCACGCCAATGTCAGCATCGAACGGGAACAGGCCATCGCCGCCTATGGTGCACAGATCGTGCGAGTCCCCGGCAACTACGATGAATCGGTTGAAGAAGCCGCCGCGCTGGCCGTCGAGCACAACTGGCAGGTGGTGTCTGACACCTCCTACGAGGGCTACGAAGACATTCCCCGGGATGTGATGCAAGGCTACGGCACTATTGCAGCGGAAATCGTTGAGCAGGCCAGTGGCCAAGCCTTCACTCACGTATTCCTTCAGGGCGGCGTAGGTGGTCTGGCGGCTGGAATCGCCAGTTACTTCTGGGAGCTTTATGGCACAGCACGACCGGCGATGATCGTCGTCGAACCGCAACAGGCCGACTGCCTGTTCCAAAGCGCCCTCGCCGGCCATGCGGCGAAAACCCAAGGCTCGGTGGATTCCGTGATGGCCGGGCTGGCTTGCGGTGAAACCTCGCCCCTGGCCTGGAAGTTCCTGCAGACCAGCATCGACCATTTCATGACGATTGAAGATGAGGATGCCATCAACGCCATGCGCAGACTGGCGCGAGGCAGTGATCGGGACGTTCCGCTGGTGGCCGGTGAGTCGGCAGTGGCCGGGCTCGCGGGGTTGATCCAGTTGCTCAAGTCGCCCCACCTGGCCGCTGAAGTGGAGATTGATGAGTCTTCACGGGTTCTGCTCATCAGCACCGAAGGCGCCACTGCGCCAGCCGTTTACAGCGAACTGGTGGGAGAGACGGCTCAATCGGTTCTGCAACGACAGCAACTTTGGCTGCAACGAAAATAAGGTGTGGCAGGAGGTTATCAACTTGTCAGTAGAATGGGCTGCGATTCAAAACAGGTAGGAGTTGATCGATGCGCATCGCCTTGCTGTCAGACATCCATTTGTCCGTCAACGCGTTACCTTTTCCCGATGTAGATGCCGACATTGTCGTCCTCGCGGGAGACATCTCCCGACCGGCTGCGGCCATTGAGTGGGCCAAATCGTGCCCGGTTCCGATAGTGTACGTGGCAGGGAATCACGAGTTTTATGGCAGCGACTTGATCTCTACCTACGAGCACTTGAACAGGTTGTCGCAAGGTACACAGATCCACGTATTGGAACGCTCGGAGTATGTCCACAACGGCGTGCGGTTTTTGGGTTGCACGCTGTGGTCTGACTATCGACTTTTCGATTCTGCGGAGCATCGGGCACAGGGTGTTGATCTGGCTACGAAGCTCATGCGGGACTTCACCCACATAAAAATCTCGCCAGATTTTCCAGACCTGTTCAGCCCGGCCATTTCCCAACTGATTTTTTTACAGACAGTCGCCTGGCTGGAAGACTGCTTCACCCGCGACAGCACCACGCCCACGGTGGTGGTTTCGCATTTTGCACCGACACGGTTGAGCATAAGCCCGCTGTTTGAGAGTTCGCCGATTAACGCGAGTTTTGTTTCAGACCTCGAAGACCGGATCAAGGTCTGGCACCCGGCACTTTGGCTGCATGGCCATACCCATGGGAGCTTTGACTACCAGGTGGGCAACACTCGCGTCATTTGCAACCCCCGGGGCTACGCCAAAAATGGCATTAATGAAAACCCGGAATTTAATCGCTCATACGTGATTGACCTGGATCTCTGAGGCAACGCGACCCTGCCTCCTGGAAGCCGGGTCCAGAAAACCGAGCAAAGCCTGCCGGGTCTCTTGCCAGGCCGCTGTATGTTCCATATCGAGGAAGTGCCCGGCGTTCTTGATGGTATGGAACCGGGACTGAGCCGCATGATCGGCGAACAGCCGGGCGTCTTCGACCGAGGTGTACTCATCCCATTCGCCGTTGACAAACAGCAGCGGTATTTCGATGGCAGCGGCACAGGCGACATAACAATGGGTGTCTTGGGTCAACACCTCATTGACGTGGAAATGCATCTGTCTGTACTCGTGCTCGTCCAGGCTTCTGACATGGCGGTCATTAAAGCGTTTGAACAGCGATGGCAGGTGCTTGCCGATTGTGCTGTTGATCAAGCGACCGACATTGAGGCGGTCGCAAGCCTGGAGGTGGTTCAGGCCGCTCTCCAGGTAATCGCGCATCGGTGTATTGATACGCGCTGCGAATGAATTGATCACCGCCTTCTCGATTCTCCGCGGCCGCTGAGCCAGCGCCAGCAAGGTGGCCGCACCGCCCCAGGAAAAGGACAGCACGTGGTGCGCACCAAAGTGTTCGATCAAATCCAGCAGTATCGCGGCCTCGTCTTCCTTTCTGATCGGTTGGCCGTGGAGGTTGTGTTCCTTCGACTGACCGGCGTAGGGCTGGTCGTAGAGAACCACATTGAATCGCGGCTGCAGGTAACGCACCGTTTGGGCAAAAGATGCGGTCGTTGCCAGTGAGCCGTTGACCAGAATGATGGTCTTGTCAGCGGCAGTGTTGAGATAGTGCTCGGTATAAACCTTGTACTTCCCGCAGATCTCGACGATGGCAGTTTTCGGCATCATGACATTTACTTCCTTGAACCCATTGGACTAAGCGCACAGCGTTTGGGATGCCCACAGGGCCCTGTCGCAGACAGCAGAACACGTGGACCTGACAGTGAAGTGCCAGGCCAATACATTAATAACTAATAACTCAGGGTGATTTTCAAACGTCAACGCATAGGCCTCCTCGGGCTTAATCTGGAAACACGGACAAGCGACAACAGCGCGAGGGTGCTCGGATGGTTACCGTGACCAATGAGTCACTGACTGACCATATGTTCAGAGTTAAGCAGGGATTTCCTCGTCTGCAAGAAGGCAGACGAGTTATTGCGTCGAAGACGGCGTGATGGTCGAACGATGTCACCCCAGACGAGGCGACGCGCGAAAGCTCCCGGGTGACGCCCCCAGGCATCGGTCTCGTCGAAATACTTGGCTATTGGCTCAGGCCTTGCTTTGGCCTCATTGCGATGCCTGACAGGGCTTGGCAGGCGAGCGCTGGTGCTGAGGCAGACCGCTCCACTTTCAGGAATACCCCCAAGGTTGGGGACTTTGGCCCGCCAGAGCTGGCGGGATTATTGATTGCCAAGCGTCATTAAAGGCAGGCTCACCAAGCTCCGCGCGCAACTATAAAAATAAATAATCAACAAGGGGAACCCTACCTTGAAAATTTCAACAATCTGCGTCGCGGGCACCCTTTTGGTTTCAGTCGCGGCTTCTGCTACAGGGGTTATTCCCGTCCTCGACCTGGACTTCACACGGTCGGCTGCTGAAACGCTGAAAAAACGGGGCATTGACGATGCTTGTATTATTGCCGCATCAAACCCGAAAACGTTCACCTATTGCCGAGAAGGATCGCCAACGCTCTGGAAGTATCAGGCTTTGGATCTGGAACAACAGGCGACGATCCTGAATCGCGAAAAGCGGCACCTGACAGACTACGGGCAAATCACCGTCGTGGAAGACGATAGCGCAGCCTGCCAACAAGATAACCCTGTGCCATTGATTAAACCGGCGATGACTCGTGGGCTGGGCCTCGGCCTGATCACCCTGCTTCTGTTGATGGGTTTGCGATACACCTACCGGGCAAGCCGTCGTCCGTAACCAAAACGTCTGTGCAAACCACGAGTCAGCACAGACTCAAAAAACAGTGTTATTTGACCAGTCGCGTTTCCTTGGAAGGCCTGTATCCGAAGTACGAGCTATAGCACTTGCTGAAATGGCTGGGCGATACAAAGCCACACGCAACCAACACGTCCACCTGGGACAGCTCCGTGTGCTGGAGCAACCGACGCGCCTCGGTAATCCGCAATTCCATGTAATATCGTTGCGGTGTTGTGCCCAGTTGCTCTTTGAACAAGCGCTCGAGTTGTCGACGCGAACGGCCTGCGTAAACCGCCAACTGCTCCAACTCCAGAGGCTCTTCGAGGTTGGCATCCATCAGCTTCACCACCTCGCGTAATGGCGCGCTCACACAGATATTTTCAGTCGGTTTTATGCGCCGATAACGCGACTCCTCGAAAGCCAGGATGTCCTCGATACCCTCGACAAGTGCTTTGTCGTGCAGTCCTTTGATCCAGTCCAGCGCCATGTGGAATGCCCCCGAGGGACTGGAAGCCGTGAGCCGGTCTCGATCAATGACGTAGGGCTCGCTGGTGACATGCGTCGCCTTGGAGATTTCCGCGAGCGCGGGACGATGCTCGGGGTGAATCGCGCAACGATACCCGTCAAGCAAGCCTGCCCTTCCCAGGAACCATGCGCCATTCCACAACCCGGCCAGAATGACACCCTGGTCTGATGCAGTCCTCAATAGCGAGATGAGTTCATCCGTCGCTTTGAGTTCTGTCCTGTAGCCGCCGCAAATGACCAGAAGGTCCAGGTCCTGGATCACTGAACAATCAAAACGGGTATCCGGGCGAATGACCAGTCCCAGATCGCTGATGACCTCCTCATCGGTCAAGCCGAACGTTCGGGAAGAGAACAACCCGGGTCGCAGAAGATTCGCGGTGACAATCGTATCCAGTGCTTGCGTGAATGCGGGCAGCGAGAAATGCTCAAGCAACAGAAATCCTGCCCGAACCATTTGAGTTTTCTCGTTGGGGTTCTCATTCAGATAGCGAAGATTTTTCCCCTTCATGCCTCCGCTAAATTGGCGTCGTTCGATCAATGTTCGGCCTACTCGGTGACGTAACCCAACCTGTCGTTGGGTGCGTTGATAAACCTCAATGCTAACTGTAGAAGTTTCAAAACCACTAGCGCCATTTTACGATTGATCAGGCCAGCTGAAAGCCGTGACGTAGCGTTGTATCACTCGCAAGCTGCGCCTAAACGATGGCGGGATACCCATCGACACTGTCGGGCCAACGGGTCAGAACCTCGAAGCCGCCGTCAGTGACCGCGACCATATGCTCCCACTGAGCCGAAAGTGAGTGGTCCTTGGTGACCACGGTCCAGCCATCAGCCAGCGTTTTCACATGGCGTTTGCCAGCGTTCAACATGGGTTCAATGGTGAAGATCATGCCGGTTTTCAGTGTCAGGCCCTGGCCTGGGTAGCCGTAGTGAAGGACTTGCGGCTCATCGTGATAAATCTTGCCGATACCGTGACCGCAGTATTCGCGCACGACGCTGAATCCGTCTCTTTCGGCCACCTTCTGAATGGCATGGCCAATGTCACCCAGGGTAGCGCCGGGGCGGACGACGCGAATACCGGCGCACATCGCTTCATAGGTCGTCTCTGCCAGGCGTCGGGCATCCGGGCCGGGCTCACCCACGAAGTACATGCGGCTGGTGTCGCCGTACCAACCCTCCTTGATAACGGCAATGTCGATATTCACGATATCGCCATCCTTTAGTGGCGTGGCCGAAGGAATGCCATGGCAGACCACCTGGTTGACCGATGCACACACGGTTTTCGGGAAGCCGTGATAGCCGACATTCCCCGGAATGGCTTTCTGCACGTTGACGATGTAATCGTGACAGAGCCGATCCAGTTCGTCGGTGGTGACCCCCGCTTTGACATGCGGAGCAATCATGGCCAGGACCTCGGCGGCCAGCGTGCCCGCAGCACGAGACATGGCTATTTCTGCCGGGGTATTGAGCCTGACATTGGCCTTCATTGCTTGACTCCTGATGCTGCATCAACCTGGGTGCTTTGCGAAAAATCGGCGAGTGCGCACAGCTGTTTTACATCGAGGCCGCCAGCCAGTTCGGCACGAATCAGCAAGCGGCAGAGGTCACTGTGGTCCAGGTTTGGATATAACTCCGCAAGCATCCCGATGCGCATCCAGTGCTCGGCTTGTGCGTTGATCGAGCGACTCAACGCATCGCTGGCGACGCGCAGATTCTCGTGCATGGCTTCTGAGATTTTTACGATACCCACTGCTCAATCCAATATGAAATGTATATGGATCGTATATTAATCGGTAGTCGTATGAAATTGCAATTTCACGATGTGTAGCCACACCTGAAGCGCACGCCAGCATAAAAAGTCGCTGGGCGACTTGAAGTCCGACTTCAATAGCTGAGGGAATGAAGTGCTGAGCAATCATCGTTTGTACCCCTACCCGATGATGCTCAGAATTCGTGGCGCAAACGTTAGCCGTTGTTCTTCCAATTGATCGAGTCAGTACCTGTCAGAAAGTGAGCGATTCACCCTTTCACACCGCACCATTCGACTCAGGAGATAACAATGAATAAAACCATTTCTCGTCGTAGCGGAGGTCAGATATTGGTGGATGCCTTACGCATCCATGGCGTCAAACGAGCTTTTTGTGTTCCTGGAGAAAGCTACCTCGCGGTTCTCGATGCATTGCATGACGTGCAAGAAGAAATCGATCTGGTGGTGTGCCGCCAGGAAGGTGGGGCAGCCTACATGGCAGAAGCCTACGGCAAGCTCACCGGAGAGCCAGGCATTTGCTTCGTGACCCGAGGCCCGGGTGCAACGAACGCCTCGGTTGGCGTGCACACAGCGTTTCAGGATTCATCGCCGATGATTCTGTTCATTGGCCAGGTCGCTCGCGATCAGCAGTATCGCGAAGCCTTTCAGGAAGTTGATTTCCGCCAGATGTTTGGCCCCTTGGCGAAATGGGTCGTGCAAATAGACGACACCCGCAGAATTCCCGAACTGATCAGCCAGGCGTTCCACCGGGCAGTCAATGGCAGGCCTGGGCCTGTAGTGGTCGCACTGCCGGAAGACATGCTGACCGAAATGGCGGAAGTCAGTGATGCCGGGGCGTTCAAACGCGTATTGATGACCCCGGCAGCCGAGCAAATGGCCGCCATGCAGCAACTGCTTGAGCGATCAGAGCGGCCACTGATGGTGCTGGGTGGCAGCGGTTGGGATACCGAGTCGGTACACGACATCCGGCTTTTTGCTGAACAGCAAAATATCCCGGTTGCCGCCTCTTTTCGCTGCCAGGACCTGTTCGACAATCGACACCCGAACTATGTCGGCGATCTTGGTTTCGCCGCGTCAGCGCAACTGTCCTCGGCGGTAAAAAACGCCGACCTGCTGTTGGTCGTGGGTTCCAGAATGGGTGAAGTTTCAACGGGCGGGTATGCGGCCCTGGACATCCCGGTGCCGAAGCAAACCTTGATCCATGTTCACCAAGGCATCGAGGAACTGGGACGGGTTTACCAACCTGCGTTAGCGATCAACAGCAGCATGTCGACCTTTGCCAAATCAGCCGCAACGCTTCCAGCGGTGACCAGCCAGGTAAAGAGCGAATGGACGCGCACCCTCAACAACAACTACCGCGACAATCTGCAACACTCGCCCTCCCCTGGCGATGTGCAAATGGCCGAAATCATTGAGTGGTTGAATCGCAGACTTCCAGACGACGCGATCCTGACCAATGGCGCCGGAAACTATGCCGTCTGGCTTCAACGCTTCTATCAGTTCCGCCAGTACCGTACTCAGTTAGGCCCTACCAATGGCTCCATGGGCTACGGCGTTCCTGCGGCGGTGGCCGCCAAACTGACGTGCCCGGACCGAGTGGTGGTTTCGTTTTCCGGGGATGGCTGCTTCTTGATGAACGGCCAGGAGATAGCGACTGCTGCGCAATATGGGGCCCATGTGATTTTCGTGGTGATCAACAACGGAATGTACGGAACCATCAGAATGCATCAGGAACGCAATTACCCTGGACGCGTGTCAGGCACTGAATTGCACAACCC
This sequence comes from Pseudomonas silensiensis, assembly GCF_050434865.1. Lineage (NCBI taxonomy): Bacteria > Pseudomonadati > Pseudomonadota > Gammaproteobacteria > Pseudomonadales > Pseudomonadaceae > Pseudomonas > Pseudomonas silensiensis. Next base: position 358,184 of record NZ_JBNDJH010000005.1, on the reverse strand, counting down.
GGATTTCGCCGCACTCGCCCAAGCCTATGGACTGCATGGCGAGGTGGTCACCGCCACGTCGCAATTTGCGCCAGCGTTTGAACGCTGCCTCGAAATGTCCCGGCCATCCTTGATTGAGGTCAGAGTCGACCCTGAAGCATTGACCCCTCGACTCAGCCTGACTCAGATCAGAGAGCAATCAAGCAAGAAGTAACCCGTTTCTACCGTTTTTGGCGCCTGACTCACCATTTACAAGGCGCCTTTTTTTGAGCGTGTGACTCATCAGTTCATCGACCTGTCCCACCTACAACAGCAGTCGATCGATGGCCTGAACAGCATGCATCCGCAAAGACAAACCCTGCACAACGAACTGCACGCGCGTCCGTCACTGTATTTCGACGAACCGGCCCATGTGTTTCATCTGGCCTTCCTTGGCGGGGAACCGGAGTGCAATGCGCTGCTGGAGCGCTGCTGCCCTGCTCCGATCGATCCTCATGCCGCCCAGGGCATCACCCAACTCGATGGCCACGCCCTGAAATGGGAACGCCACGCCGAGTTCTTCACCCTGACCCTCGTGGTCACTTCATCCTGCGATGACTTGTCCTGGACATCGTTGCCCGAGGTGCTGGCGCAGAAGGTCGAAGCGCATTTGCCGCAGTTGATCAACTCGGTGCAGATCGTCGTGCGTGGCGAAGCCGGCCTGGACCTCGCCGGCTACGGCTTCAAGGACCCGTGCGGTTCCTGCGTGGGCGGTGGCGATGCGGTGGTCTGGAGCGATTTTCGTCTCAGCGAGGATGGCAACAACCACATCCTGTTCATCAATCGGCGCCTCAACGCTTACCGCCAAGGGCGGATGATCCGCCGTCTGCTGGAAATCGAGACCTACCGCATGATGGCCTCGCTGTCGTTGACCACGGCCAAGACCTTGAGCGCGCAACTCGATGTCTTTGACAAGACCTTGGTCACCCTCTCCGAGCGTAACGCCGACGCTGACAGCGGCAACGCGAAAGCCCTGTTGGCGGACATCTCCAACCTGTCAGCCCAAGTGGTCAGCAGTACCGCGAAAACCCGCCACCGCTTCAGTGCCACCCAAGCCTATGCCCAACTCGTGTACGAGCGTCTGGGCGAATTGCGGGAAAGTCACGTCGGCGATTGCCAGCGCCTCGGGGTGTTCATCGAGCGCCGCTTCAAACCCACCGTCAGGTACTGCACCGCCACCGAACAACGCCTGGAGCACCTGGCCAAAAGCGTGGCCAACCTGGGCGACCTGTTGCAAGCGCGGGTTCAGGTGGAAATGGAAGAACAGAACTCGGAAATTCTCAAAAGCCTGAATGCCCGCGCCGACGCCCAGATCAAGATCCAGCGCGCCGTCGAAGGCCTGTCGATTATTGCCATTACTTACTACCTGCTGAACCTGCTCAAACTTGGCTACTCAGGGTTGCACCTGCTCGGCGCCGAGGTGGCCCCGCGAGAGGCGATGCTGGCCATGACACCCCTCGCGATCGCCATCCTTGCGCTGATTATTTTGCGCATCAAGAAAGTCAAAGAGCACTGATACGGTGAATCGCAGGGAGGCGCTATCACCCATCAGGATGGGAACATGTCCAGTGTGCGCTCAACCTCTTGAATGTCGATTGTGAAGCCATCGCCCTCTGGCGTTCCGACCACAAAGCCAAAATTCTGGTTGTCGCGATCCGTCAGGTACTTGAAGTAGCTGACGAAACGGTTCGGTGGCTGCAGTACCAGCAACGAACCACCCTGCGGCAGCACATTGATGCCATGCACAAGCTGGCTCCCTTCGACCCCCACCACGGTCCGCGCCCCGGCACACGTCGCCACGATGGTCGGAACATCGGTTTTCAAAGGATTGATGATGCGAAACCCTCTGGTCTTGCGCAGATGTTCAGCGAGCTCCATTTCATTGCGCAATAAACGTAAGTCACCGTCGCCACCCCGCAGAATGAACACGCCAGGGTGAGTGTCATAGCTCACGTGCGACAGTAGCTTTTCACCCATGGCACGGAAGCGTAAGTGCCTGCTTTGATTGTTGCTCACATCGTCGAACAGCACGAGTTCATGAAAAAACGCACTGTGCAGGCGAAGCGGCTTCATATCAAACCAGTCCTCATAGGCGGGAGCCTGGGTAAACAGAGGAAACCTGGCGGATGGCGCGGTGGTTACCGGGACGCCTTCGTCGCATGCCAATGAATAGGTCGGGCAGTCTTCCATCAACCATGTGCCAAACCATGTGTTTCCATTTTGCGTGCAGTAGGCGGCACCGCGCTCGATCTCGTTTTCCACGTGAATTCGCGGAAACATACCGGGCTTGAGAGACAACCAGTGACTTGCATTATCCTTGTAGAGCGCTCCATCGATCAGCCAGACATCCTTGATCAGGTAGCCACGTGTCGGAGCTTGTACGACGTTGCCCAGCCCTTCCATTGTGCGAGCGGGATGCTCGAAAGGATAAAAGCGCTTCGCCTCCCATCCTGTGACACGGTCCATTTGATTGGGCAGAAAGAATGCAGGCGGAGAATACGATGTCCCACCCGGAGCAACATTCCAGGTTTTCGCCGCCAGGCTTTTCAAGTTGATCTCCGCCTTTCGTGCGAATCTTTTTCTTGCCATATACCGGTAGGCGGCAAGGGTCCATTTTTTTCGATTGCCAGTGGTCGACGTACTTATTGGCGAGACATCACTTTCCATGAAGAGTCCTCCCTGCGGGACAGGGTCAATAGCCAGACGCGAAGCGCTCTGTTTATTTCAGTCGTGGACATTGCTCAGCTGGATGCAATCCTTTTCATAATGGGAGGGGTCTGCAAACCGGCGTAGCGACTACGCAAGGTTTCGAAAAAATGTTCGCCCGAACTCTTGGCGCAATACAGATAAATCTTGTGCAGCCCGCCAAATACCATTTCATGATAACGGCTGGCGACTTCCTCATCGCTTAGCCCGTCCGGCAAGCCAAGGTGAAGGGTCATTTCCTTTCCTTCGACAGCGAATAGCGGCGTGTCCCAGAGGAATTTGGCTGCCCCTGTCTTGGGCAGCCGGACAAACATATAAGCGTGGTTTCCCAGGGAATCAATGTCACCGCCACGCCTTCTTTTCCATTTCAGAAGTCCGTCATCCGGTCGCGCCAGGCAAAGACCGATGTCGTAATAATCGAAGCCATTGTCTATCGCCCATTCAAGTGCCATGAAGGTGGTAATCGAGTTCACTTCACGCAGTTTTTTGGCATCTGAAAATATCGCCTCGGTATATCCGAAACGTAGCGTGCTCCAGTAGCGCTTTCCGCCCCGGGTTATTACGCAGCCAAGGTGGCATGCAACAACCTCGTCTTCCAGCATGATCAGGTCGAGCCGGCCGACAGTCTTGGCGATCCTGAAAACCTCTTGCGTGGCAAATTGCGCAGCGTGGATGCCTTGCCTTGCCGTGGCATAAGGTCGAAGCATTTCCCTGTCTGCCTTTTCAATGTCTTCATCCAACAACGTCTGGACCATTCGGTAGCGCGGTCGGTTCTTGCGTATATTTCGACGCAATTCGCTATCGTATTTTGTGGTGATCTCCTCGATGGATCGCCCCAGCGGTACGACGGCACTCAGATACAAGGGTACAGACAAGGCCCCCGAAGTCGGCATTTCACTGACCCCTACCACATGACTCGACGCGCCAGGTTCCTGTTCACCGTCGACCATGGGGGAATCACCTTGGGACTTTCCCCTTATGAGCAGCTTGGCCATCTCCCGCTTCTTTTTCCTTCCGATATAGAGAATTTCGTAAGGACTTTCGTTCTGCGCTCTGAACCTGGCAATTTCCCAGCGCCAGAAACACGCACGTCCAAAAATATCTCGTAACCAGTTTGAAGCGTTTCTTATTTCATATCGCATTGAAGGCGATATGAGTTTGCGAATAACTTCCGCCACGTTCTTTTTCATTTCTTCGTCATCCTTTGAGCTTTATTTTGGGTAGATCAGAAAAAGATCAAGGCGGAACTTCAAAAGGCGTGATTAAGCCTTGATATAAAAGACATATTTTATAAGGAGCGCTCTCACGTTCTGTGACTAGTAAAGATCAAGGTAGCGACTTTGCAAGCGACATAGGGGAGCGCCAGTCATCTATTTCATGACGCCAATTTTTATTCCAGACTCAGTAGAAGCGCCGTCAGTATGGCGTTGTCGATCGACCCCCTGGTCGCGCCCCGGTTAACTGACGTGGAATGTCCCCCGCACAATCGTCCTTAGTCAGCGCCCAACGTAATTTACGGCGTGACTAACTCAGTGCTTGAAGTAGAGACATTAAGGAAGGCATTCCAAATCTCGTAAGCATCGTGATGCCGTTTGGTCGCCTCTTCCCATTCTGGTCCTGAAACACATTTGGAAGAGACCAGCGTCATCATGCCCATCGTTGCGGCGTCCAGCTCGATCAGGAAAGCGTGAGACTGGATTCTGAAGTCTTCGACCGATGGCATTACGTGTTCCCCCGGCGGATTGCACCGCCATTAAGGAGCGGATGCTCCTCGGACGGTGGAGTACCGCCAGGAGGGAAAATTCAGGCAATCTGACCGCCGGTACGTTTCGTTGCCCAAGCTGATCGCCGAGGGTCGTGAGGCCATAATCTTGAAGACATGCCGCTCCTTTACTACTGTAATTTGCATTGACGTTGAACGGGGCCAGACCGGTTCCGGTGCTACGCTTTCATTTCCTGATAGAGAACGAAGCGATGTCCACCGAACTCTCAACCCCCATACTCACGACTTTAGCCATGAAACGGATCCTGATCGGTGGTATCACAGCAGCGATTATCGGCACGATGACGTATGGATTTTTCCAATGGAAAATCGTCGAAAGCCAAAAACACGACATGCTGTGCGGACAGGCCAAGCAGACGCTCAAAGGCGTGGAAATCCGGGCGCGGGCATTGGCTGCCGGACTGTCCGTAGAAGCCTATGGCAAGGCTGAAGAAGACGAAGTGGCGACACTCATTGGTGCGCTCGACGCCGCCAGGAGCGACGCTGAAGTCGACTCGGTCATAGAGGCTCACGCTGCCACCATAGAAGCAGAGGATGCAGCTATTGACGCTCAGGTTGATACCCGAGGCGATCAGACATTCCTCGAGCAACGACTCGTGAAACAGCGGATACCGGTCGACGTTAAACTAGAACTGCGACGCGCCGCGAAGGCCGTTAGCCTCATGTGCAGTTAGTATTCAACAGTGCCCTACCCCACGCCCCCCAAGTAATAGTTCTGAATATCCTCGCGCACGGCCAACCCGGCCGCCGAACCTTCATCCACCACCCGGCCGTTCTCCAGCACAAATGCGTACTGAGCGTAATCCAGGGCGATGTTGATGTTCTGCTCGGCCACCAACAGGCTCAAACCCTCCTCACGGTTGAGCCGGGCGAGAATCTCGAAAATCTCATCGACCACCTGCGGCGCCAGGCCCATGGACGGTTCATCCAGCAGTAACAGACGCGGCTCGGACATCAGTGCCCGGCCGATGGCAACCATTTGCTGCTCCCCACCGGAGGTGTAGCCGGCCAGGCGCTTGCGCAGCAGGCGCAATCTGGGGAAGTAGCCGTAGATGCGCTCCAGACGCTGATTCAGCACCTTGCGTGACGGCCGCCCGACAAATCCGCCGATCAGCAGATTCTGTTCGACGCTCAGGTGGGTGAAGCAATGCCGCCCTTCAAGCACCTGGGCCAGCCCCGCCAGCACCAGGCTGGCGGGGTCGGCATCGGTGATCACTTGCCCTTGATAGATAATTCGGCCCTTGACCACTTCACCGCGTTCGGCCCGCACCAGGCTGGAAATCGCCTTGAGCGTCGTGCTCTTGCCCGCCCCATTGGCCCCGAGCAGGGCCACCATTTGCCCCTTGCCGACCTGCAGCGTTACACCGCGCAAGGCGAGAATCGACTGTTCGTAGAAAACTTCGACCTGCTCCACGCTCAGCAATGGCGGGTCGGCTTGTAAGCTCTGGCTCATCGGACCTTATTGCTCCTGGCTGCAGTTGCGCGGGGTGATGCCTTTTTCCTTGGCGTACTGGGCGGCGGAGGCTTCGATGATCGGCCGTAACAAGGCGCGATCAGCCTGGACCCAGTCGCTGATCAGGTTCCAGCGTTGGCCGTCCCATTGCTGAAAACGCACGGCGCCACCGCCTTCATGGTCGGCACACGACAGCTTCAATGGCTGCACCAATCCTTTGGCGCCCAAGGCCTGCAAACGCGCATCGTCGAGGTTCAAGTGCTCGAAGCCCCAGCGCACTTGCTCACCGGTCAGCGGTTTATCGCCATACTTTTCCTGTGCCAGACGCAGGGCTTCGACGTTGAGGATGCCGTTCACCACGCCGAGGTTGTAGTACACGGTGCCAAAACGCTTCGGATCGGCCAGGTTGCCTTTGCTGGCGTCCACCACGTTTTGCTTGATGCCTTGCAGCACCGGGAAATCAGTGCCCGAAGGGTGGGTGGTGATCGAGATGAACCCTTTGGCGGCAGCACCGGCCGGGACCACGTCTTCTTCCGAGTTGCTCCAGATATTGCCGATGATGTGATCCGCCGGGTAACCGACCTTTTGCGCCGACTTCAGCGCCACCGGGTTCATGACTCCCCAGCCGCGCAGGATCACCCAGTCAGGCTTGAGGCGACGGATGTTCAACCACTGCGATTGTTGCTCGTTGCCGGGGTGCGGCACTTCCAGAAGGGTCAGCTCGAAACCGGCGTTTTTCGCCAGGGTTTCCAGTACGCCGTTGGTTTCCTTGCCATACGGCGAGCCGTGGTAGAGCACGGCGATTTTCTTGCCCTTGAGTTTGTCAGCCCCGCCTTCGCGCTGGCCGATGTAATTGATGATCGCCGAGACTTCCGAATACGGGTTGAGCTGCAACGGGAACACATACGGGAAAACACTGCCGTCGGTGGAGTCGGTGCGGCCATGGTTGATGGTGATCAGCGGCAGTTTGTCGGCCGTCGAACGATCCAGTGTCGCGTAGGCAATGCCCACCGACAGCGGATTGGTCGCGGCCGCTGGCGCACCGTTGAGGCCACCTTTGAGGCGCTCGTAGCATTCGACGCCCTTCTCCACCACGTACTCGGTTTCGCATTCGCTCCAGGTCAACTTGACCCCGTTGACCCCGCCCTTGGCGTTGACGTATTGCAGGTAATCGATAAACCCGCCGAAGAAGCCGGTGCCACCGGCGGCGTACGGGCCGACCCGATAGCTCTGCAAGGGAAAGTACTGTTCGTTGGCAGCCTGGACGCCGGCACTGAGCCCGGCAGTCAGCAAGGCCAGGCCCAACGCCAGGCGGCGCAGCGGTTTACGGTGAGTCATAAGGGCAGTTCCTCGTGTGAGATCGATGGTGTTTTGTCAGGGATAAAAGGAATCAGTAACGCAACGGCCAGACCCGCGCGCGTTGACGAAAACGCTGCCAGAGCCTCGCCAGGCCTTCGGGTTCCTTGATCAGGAAGGCGATGATCAGTGCGCCGAAGAGCATTTTCTGAATGTTTTCCAACTGCCCGGAATCGATCAGCCCCGAGGGTAAAAGCCCAAAGACATTGGCCAACAGAATCGGGAACAGCACGATGAACGCAGCGCCCAGAAAGTTGCCGAGCACACTGCCCAGGCCGCCGATAATGATGATGAACAACACCTGGAATGAGCGGCTGAGATCAAAGCCGTGGGGCTCCACCGTGCCCAAATAGGCGAACGCCCACAGCGAACCGGCAACACCGAGGTAGAAGCCGCTGATGGCAAACGCCAGCAGCTTGGCCTTGAACAGACGAATACCGATCACCGCCGCGGCCGTGTCCATGTCGCGCACCGCCATCCAGTTGCGGCCCAACTCACTGCGCACCAGATTCTTGCCCAGCCAGAACAGCGCTACCACCACGGCCAGGGTCAACAGGTAACGGCCACGGGGCGAACTGAAATCCAGCCCGGCGATCAGCAGCGGTGGCGAGGTGATAACCCCGGACGCGTTGTCGTTGGTAAACCAGCTGAACCGGGTCAGCACCCACTCCACGACAAACTGCGCGGCCAAGGTCGCCACCAACAGGTAAAAACCCTTGATCCGCAGGCTCGGCAAACCGAAGAGCACGGCCACCAGCGCGGCGATCACCCCGCCCAGGGCAAAACTCACCAGCAACGGCAACCCCGGCACTCGCAATTGCAGGTTGTAGGCCGCAAACGCTCCCACCGCCATGAACGCGGCGGAACCCAGTGAAAGTTGTCCGGCATAGCCGGTCAGCAGGTTCAAACCCAGCCCCGCCAGGGACAGCACCAGCAGCGGCACCAGAATCGCGCTGAACCAATAGTCATTACCGAGCAAAGGCACCGCGAAGAACGCAAAGCCCAATAGTAGCCACAAACCCAGACGGTCCTGGCGCAAGCGAAACGTGCGCCGCTCTGCCGCGTAGGTGGTGCTCAGTTGACCGGCTTCTCGATAAAGCATGGAAGTATTCCTTGAAAGAAAATCAGACCCGTTCGATTGCCCGCTCACCGAATAACCCGGCAGGCCGCACCAACAGGAACAGCAACGCAAGGACGTAAGGCACCCAGTTTTCGATCCCGCTGCCGATAATCGGGCCGAGGTAAATCTCGGCGAGTTTTTCCGCCGCGCCGATGATCAGCCCGCCGACAATGGCGCCACCAATCGAGGAGAAACCGCCGATGATCAGCACCGGCAACGCCTTGAGCACCACCAGCGACAGGGAAAACTGAACCCCAAGACGAGCGCCCCAGAGCAGCCCCGCGACCAGCCCGACGAAACCCGCCACCGCCCACACCAGCGCCCAGATCCGTGGCAGGCGAATGCCTACCGCCAAGGAAGCCAGCGGATCATCGGCCACCGCTCGCAAGGACAAACCGACCCGGGTCTTGTTGAACAACAGCGACAAGGCGATCACCAGGGTGGCAGCGGTGCCCGCGGCGAACAGGTCGAATTGCGAGAGCAACATGCCGCGGATTTCCAGTGGCTCATCGGCGATGCCCAATTCCAGGCCGTGGACCTGAGCCCCCCACAGAAACTGCGCAAGGCCTTCGATCATGTACGACAGCCCGAGGGTGGCCATGAACAGGATGATCGGCGGGCGATTGACCAAGGGCCGCAGGACCATTTTCTCGACCAGCAACGCCAGCACCACCATGCTCGCCAGGGTGACGATAAAGGCCAAAACGAATGGAAAGCCGCGTTCGAGCAGGCTGACAAAGGTCAGCGCGGCGAACAGCACCATCGCGCCCTGGGCGAAATTGAACACACCGGAGGCCTTGTAGATCAGCACAAAACCGATGGCCACCAAGGAATACATGACGCCGGCCAGCAACCCGCCAATCAGCACTTCAAAGAAAAATTCCATGCTCAGTGGCGCTCCGTGCGGGTTCGCCGCGTGCCCAGATAGGCCGCGATCACGTCGGGGTTGGCGCGCACTTGCTCAGGGGTGCCGTCACCAATTTTGCGACCGTAATCGAGCACCACCACGTGATCGCACAGCCCCATGACCACACCGATGTCATGCTCGATCAGCACAACGGTGGTGCCGAACTCACGGTTGATGTCACGGATGAACTGGCTCATCTCACCCTTCTCTTGCGCGTTCATGCCGGCCATCGGTTCATCCAGCAGCAGCAACCTCGGCTCAGCGGCCAGGGCTCGGGCCAGTTCGACACGCTTCTGCAATCCATACGGCAACTTACCCACCAGCACATGGCGCCAGGGATGGATGCGCAGAAACTCGATGACCTTTTCGGCGTGGCGGCGTTGTTCGTCGTCCTCGCGAGGGGCACGTCCCAGGCGCAGCATCTGCTCGACCCAGCTGCTGCGCCGTTTGAGGTTGCGACCGGTCAGCACGTTGTCGAGCACGCTCATGCCCTTGAACAACGCGATGTTTTGAAAGGTCCGCGCAATGCCTCGCTCGGCTGCCTGGTGCGGGCGCATGCGTCGACGCGTCTGCCCGGCGTAGCTGACGCTGCCGCTCTGGGCCTGGTAGACGCCATTGATCACATTCAGCAGCGAACTTTTGCCGGCGCCGTTGGGGCCGATCAGCGCGCAGATTTCCCCGGCCTTCACAGCGAAGCTGATGGACGTAATGGCCTTGACGCCCTTGAACGACAGGGAGATGTCATCGAGCCGCAGTAATACGGATTCAGTGGTTGCGCTCATGGGGGCTCGTCAGACGGATTGAGAAATCAGGAGGGCTGGCGCATCGACCAGTGCCCGAGGGGTGAATGGCTCCTGCCAGTTGCCTGGGCGGATGCCCAGCGCACCAAAGAACTCGGCGCTCTCTGGGCTCAGCGCTGGCCCGACCAACAACGGTACGCGCAGGCGGCTCATGCCCAGTACGTCGAGCAACGGTCGGCGGATCAGCCAGTGACCGAGCCAGCGGCGAACACCGTTCACCTCCGGCACCATCGCCCAGCGGTACAGACGATGGCTGAAGGTGCCTGGCAACGGCAGGCGCTCCCGGGCCCAGAACTCAAGGCGGGCATAGGATTCGCGGGTACCCAGCACCAGCGTCGGCCCGAGCTCGCGGCGATCGGTGTCGCGCGTGGCCAGGGCCTCAGGGAAGTTCAAGCAGAAGCCGGCGCCCAGCCACGGCGCCAGCAAGTAACGCGCCTGACCGCTGGCGGCGAACACCCGGGCCGCCAGCGCTTCTTCGCTGGCGCTCAGCGACTCTCGCGCCACCAACTTGCGTGCGCCGTCCAGCAACTGCCCATGGCTCAAACGCTGGGGCTGACCAAGGCCGGCAGGATGAAAAACAAACGCCGTGGCTGCCGAGTCACTGACGGGCGCGGGTGCATCCGTCGTTACGCCTACGGACAACTCGGCATAAGCGTTCAGTGCGCGATCTTCGGCCGTGTTCAGTCCACGCCCGTCCAGGAACAGCAACACCCGTGGCGGTGTATCGATGCTGCGTACCTGTTGCACAGCGTCCAAGGCTTCGGCCAACACAAAGGCCGGTTTCAGTCGGGTCAACAGCGGTCGATTGTCGAGATCAGGGTCAAAAAGCGTGACGCTGCCCCCCAGCCACTGCGCGGCCAGTGCCAGCAACAACGCTTCTGAACGTGCCTGACTGATGATCAGCAAGTCATCGCCGCGACTGAACCCGCGTTGATGTAAAGCAGCGGCGAGCCGTCTGACATCCTCTGCCAATTCGCGCCAGCTACGGACGTGCCAGATGCCCAGGCGTTTGTAGCGCAGGGCAATCGCCGAACCACGGGTTTCGGCTTGTAGCAACAAGGTCTGGGGCAATGTATGGGTCATGTGGCCATCCTTCGGAGTGCTGTCTGCCAACAGCCATTGCAGCCTCCGTGCCAGCCACTAATTACTTATTTATCAATGTGTTAAACGAATCTATCGATCCAGCGCCCTGTATCGCTTGAGCACAGCCTGCCTAAACCCTGTTGCCTCACCAACACTTGCGCTCACTTGAGTGGATGCGTCGCTTTTATAAGAACCAAAAAGCATTAATAAATACAAAATCAGTATTTATCGTTATAAAAATATCCGCGTACTCTCAGCTCATCCCGTCATTCATCACCACAGTGAAGTGCCCCATGAATCCGACTGACAACCTCATCGACTTCGCCAGCTACCGCAAACGCAAACAGGCTCAGCAACGGGCGCGGGCCATGTGGGAAATGTATGCACGCAATGCAGGTTTACAGGCTTTTCAGTGGGTGCAAGCCGCTAAAGCCACCGAGACGCGTCACGCATGAACGCGCAGCAACCCTCGCGCTTTCTGGCGAGCGCCGACGAACCCGTGCTGGATTTGAATAACCTGGAACCACTGGAAGAAGACCCGATCTGCGAACGGGTCGCACAGAACCTGCAACGTCTGCGCGGCAAGCGTCATCTGTCCCTCGACGCCCTCGCCCGACAGTGCGGTGTCAGCCGGGCCATGTTGGCGCAGATCGAATCCGGGCGCAGCGTGCCGTCGATCAAGGTGCTGTGCAAAATTGCCAAGGGCTTGAAGGTGTCGGTGGCCGCGTTTCTTGAGCATCGGGCCTTCGAAGGCGTGGCGGTGCTGTCGGCCAGCCAGAGCAAACGCCTGGTCAGTGCCAGCGGCGCCTTTGTCAGCCGTGCGTTGTTCCCGTTCGACGTAGCGCGCCAATCGGAGTTTTACGAACTGCGCCTGAGCCCGCTCGGTGAAGACGTCTCCGAGGGCCATGGCCCCGGCGTGCAGGAAAACCTGGTGGTGTCGCAGGGCGTGCTGGAAATTAGTGTCAACGATGAACGCTACTTGCTCTCCACTGGCGACTCGATCCTGTTCTATGCCGACCAGCCCCACCGCTACCGCAACCCGGCCGACAGCGAGGCGGTGGCCTATCTGGTGGTGACGTACCCGGAACGCCTGGACTGAAAAAAAGCAGGCATTAAAAAGCCCGGCAGGTTTAACCCCTGCCGGGCTTTTTTAATGTCTGTCGCTGAGGATCAGCAGGTGCAGCACATCAGCGGCATGCCATTGCAGCTCATCATCATCGGCATGCTGCAGTCGTTCATCATTTTCATCATCAGGGTGCAGCAGTTTTTCATCATGTCCATGTTCATGCCCGCCATCGGCATGATTTTGCACATCATGCAGTCGGCCATCAGCGTGCATTCCATCACGCACTTCATCGATGGCATCGGCATGCCCATCATCGGCATTGGCATCATGGTGCTCATCATCGGCATGGCCATGCTCGCCTGGGACATGCACATCATGCTCATGTTGCCGCAATGCATCATCATCGGCATGCCGCAGTTCATCATCATCTGCATCATTTCAGCGCTGTTCTTGAACATGGCCATGTCCATGCCCGCTGCCGGCATCATCTTGCACATCATGCCGTCGTCCATCATTTCGCAGGTCATGGTCGCCATCATCATCGGCATGCCCATCATCGGCATCATTGGCAGGGTGGTGTTCATCGGCATTTGCATTGGCATGGCATTCATCTTGGTGTTGCTCCCTGAATCATTAAATAATTGGACGAAGCTGATGGCGCCGATTCTAAGGACTGACGCAGAGGCGACAAGATGATGACCGAGCAGCAAAAATGGATGTTGGAACCGCCCTAGTGTGGTCTTCAGGGCAACAATGGCTGCTACAACGAACAAGCCGCTGTCAAAACGAATACATGCACAGCCATGACGCGGCTTTATGGGTAATGGATATGCAAACAACAGCTATATAAATAACCGAAAGAAATAATCGATCTAAACAGTATCCGGTTTTTTCAGTTCAGCGGCTCAATGTCAGCGGCTCGGCAGAGTTCTGGCAAGATCAGCCAGGCCTCCGAGCAGATCGAGGGTGCGACGCTGCAATTGTCTGCGTCCTCCAAACAGGGATTGAGCAGCGCTGCCGCCGTCAGCTTCATTTCGTTGTCGCTGCAGGAACAGCGCACCGCCAGTGAGCAAGTCGCCTGCAACGTCGAAAGAGTGGCGCAAAGTGTGGAAGAGAACGCCGCCGCCCAAAGCGGGATCGTGCGAACCACCCAGGAACTCAAGGCAATGTCCGACGGACTGGGCGTTATTTTGCAGCGGTTCAGTTTCTGAATGACCCAGGAAGTGCAGCACGAACCTCAGCCTGCCCCCGGTTTACGGACGGCAGGTTGATCATGGTCAATACTTAGAGACTGGATGTACGACGCACGAGCCGCACGTCGGGCGGCTATTCCACGGGAGGTTCGTCATGTCTGGTCAATCCCGCTTCATGCTGGTTGCATCACCGCTGATGGAACACAGCCCCGCTTTCGACAGGGCCGCCGCACTGGCCAAGGCCGAAGACGCCGCGCTGCACATCGTCGCCTTCGATTATCTGGAAGGCCTGGCGACCGCCAGTCTGGTCAACGAAAAGGCCCTGGAACAGATGCGCGTGGGCTACGTCGAGCGCCACCGCCAATGGCTGGAGGAACAGGCCCGCCCCTTGCGCAAAATCGGGGTGCATGTCACCACCGAAGTGGCCTGGGTCGTACGCCCCCTGGAGGAAATCCTGATTCACCTCAAAGAGCAGCCGATGGACGTGCTGATCAAGGCGCTGGAGCACGAATCGCTGCTGTCACGGCTGATGTTTACCCCGCTCGATGTGCATTTGCTGCGCGAATGCCCGGTGCCGCTGCATTTCGTCAGCCACGCCGTGCACGCCTTGCCGCGAAAGATCATCGCGGCGGTCGACCCTTTTCATCGCGATGACCATTACAAAACCTTCAACGACCGGATCCTTCACGAGGCGGCGAAACTGGCGAGCGCCTGTAATGCCGAGCTCGATGTGGTCTACGCCTATGACCTTTCATCCATCAGCGCCGACGAATTCGGCTTCGACAACGGGTCGGCGTTTTTCTCGTCGGGCAAGGCCAGGACCGTGTTCGATTACCAGGAGGATGCCTTCAACGACCTGGCCGAGCGCAACGGCATCGCGCCGGAGCAGCGGCACATGATCATGGGCAACCCGGCCAAGGTCCTCACCCGCTATGTCGATGCCTATGACGTTGATGTGATTGTCATGGGCCGGATCGGCCATCGCGGCATGGGCCGGCTGATCGGCAGTACGGTGGAGCATCTGCTGTACAAAATGCCGTGCAGCGTTTGGGTGGTGTACACCGAGCGGCTGGATGAGTGATTACCCAACCGGACACCACAAACCCCTGTGGGAGCAAGCTCACTTCCACAGGGATTTTGTGTTGGCAGTTCAGCGCCGGGTGATGACTACTTCCAGGTATTCACTCGGCACCACCAGCGATTTATCTCCCGCTCTGTTCATGCGGTTGATCAGTTCGGTCAGGTCGTTTTCCAGCGCTTGGGCGCTTTCAGGTGGCAGCGCCGCGAAGGCTTTGTGGACCGGGCCGTACCAGGTGCGGAACGTATTGATGAAATGCGCCGCCGAGCGGTAACGAAAGTTGAAGGTCCTGCGCGTCACCTGGAGCAGAAAATCACGTTCGTCGAACTGCGTGTGCAGCCAGGCTTCGGTGCCCCACTGCGAAGGCGGTTGAGCGCCCGGTGGTGGCGGCAGGTGGCGGCCGAGGGTCTTGAACATCTGGCCGACAAACCCTTCGGGCGTCCAGTTCGCCAGGCCGATCCGCCCTCCGGGGCGACAGACCCGTGCCAGTTCCGCGGCGGCCTTGGGCTGGTCCGGCGTAAACATCACCCCGAAAGTCGAAAGCACGGCATCGAAGCTGGCATCCTCGAACGGCAAGGCTTCAGCGTCGGCCACTTGAAACGTCACTTCCAGGCGTTCTGCCCTGGCCCGGTCTTCGCCGCGTTCCAGCAGCGCGGCCACGTAGTCAGTGGAGGTGACGTGGCAACCACGGCGCGCGGCAGCGAGCGTCGCGTTACCGTTGCCGGCGGCCACGTCGAGCACGCGTTCATCGCAAAGCAGGTCGCAGGCCTCGGCGAGCTGCTCACCGACGATCTGCAAAGTGGTGCCGATCACGGCATAGTCGCCACTGGCCCAAGAGGCCATCTGACGGTTTTTCAAGGCAGTAAGATCAATGGGTGTACTCATGAATTCCGCTCCGTTGCGGGTTGGAATGCAACCCGGCTTATTCGGCCGTGGTGGGATCGATGATGGCCGTGACCTGGGAAATGCGGTTGGCCGGGAAACCGCTCTGCCTGGCGTGTTCCTTGATCAACTCTTCGTTGGGCGCGATGTACACGCAGTAGAGCTTGTCGCCGGTGACATAACTTTGCTGCCACTGCACCTCTGGCAAGTCGCGCAACGTCCTGCAGGACTTTTGCGAAGCCGCTTTCAAATCCCTTTCTGACAGTGTTCCAGCACCCGGAATCTCGCGTTCTATAACGAACTTAGGCATGGCAACCTCTCATTCTTGTTATTGATGACAGGGTCGGCAGACCCTGTGTGCCAACTATCGCGCCGGGCAACGCTGGCGTCCTGCCCGATCGTCGGCCAACCCTGCCCGATCGTCCGGAGATTTCACGGTTTGCGGCCACAGGCTCACAATCGAAAGAATCTGCCCGTACGGGAAAACCCCATGGACGCCCTGTCCCAGACGCTGCGCGTCGTCCGCCTGGTCGGCGCGATTTTTATCAATGCCAGGTTCACCGCCCCCTGGTGCTACCAATCGCCGAGCGCAGACACAGCGGCGCCGTTTCTGGAGCCCGGCGCCGAACGCGTGGTGATCTTCCACTTGATCACCGAAGGCGAGTGTTACGTCGAACTGGGTGATGATCCCCCGCTCCTGCTGACGGCTGGCGACGTGGTGGTTTTCCCCCAGGGAG
Organism: Pseudomonas silensiensis; assembly: GCF_050434865.1. Classification (NCBI taxonomy): domain Bacteria; kingdom Pseudomonadati; phylum Pseudomonadota; class Gammaproteobacteria; order Pseudomonadales; family Pseudomonadaceae; genus Pseudomonas; species Pseudomonas silensiensis. The sequence continues at coordinate 342,002 of NZ_JBNDJH010000005.1, read as the reverse complement.
ACGCCCATCGCATGAGCTCACAACCTGGGCTCGCGCCTGCCACCGGTGCGCGGCTGGACGTGGTGCTGGCGCGGCGTCCACGGCAATTGAGCTATGGCGGTGGTGGCGCGGTAACACGGTTGGTGTGCGGCTATCTGGCGTGCGATACCCGTCTGGCCGGCATGTTGCTGACCGGGTTGCCGGCCATCGTCAGGGTCAATGTGCGCGGCTCGAATGCCGGTATCTGGCTGGAATCGTCGGTCCGTTATGCGCTGGCCGAAGCGCGCTCGCCCCGCCCCGGCGGCGAAGGTGTGCTGGCGAAACTGGCCGAGGTGTTGTTCATCGAGGTGCTGCGCCTGTACATGCACGAACAGGGCGAAGGTCGCACCGGTTGGTTGGCGGGAGTGAGCGACCGGATCGTTGGCGCCGCCCTCAACGCCTTGCACAAAAAACCGTGTCACGCCTGGACGCTGGATGAACTGGCGCGCACTGCCGGCACTTCAAGGTCGGTGTTGGCGGAGCGCTTCCAGCAGCTGGTGGGAAGTTCGCCGATGCAGTACCTGACGCAATGGCGGATGTTGCTGGCGGCCAACCTGTTACGCAGCAGTAACAGCTCGTTGATGCGGATTGCCGAAGAGGTGGGCTACCAGACCGACACGGCGTTCAGTCGGGCGTTTCGTCGAGAGTATGGAGCGCCACCGGCGGCGTGGCGGCGCAGTCAGGAGAAAAAACCAATGGCCCACGGCTCACAGCCTGTGAGCCATTGATGTGAAGCGTTACGCAGCGGGTGCTTTAGCCTCTTCCAGCAACTGCTGAATCACTTTCTCCTGAGTCTCGTAACTGCCTTCACCGAAGTGGGTGTAACGCACCTGGCCCTTGGCATCGATCAGGTAGTGAGCCGGCCAGTACTGGTTGTCGAAATTGCGCCAGATCGCGTAGTTGTTGTCGATGGCCACCGGGTAAGTGATGCCGAGCTTTTTCACCTGATCCTTGACGTTGTCGATGATGCGCTCGAAACCGTATTCAGGGGTGTGGACGCCGATCACCACCAGGCCATCCTTCTCGTATTTCTTCGCCCAGTCCTTCACGTACGGCAAGGTGTGCTGGCAGTTGATGCAGTCGAAGGTCCAGAAATCCACCAACACCACTTTGCCTTTCAGGGACTCGTTGGTCAGGGCTGGCGAGTTAAGCCATTGCACTGCGCCGGCGATTGACGGCATCGCGCCTTTGGCGTTGTCCATGGACGATTCTGCGTTGACCTTGCTGACGAAGTAATCGACGACTTTCGGTACGGTTTCCAACACACTTTTCTCGATGCTGCTGACGCCTTCGGACGATGTGCCGGCCAGCAGTGTTTTGTCGGCACCGGTGGAAATCACCGCCGCAGCCGCCAGCACCGCAACCCCCGTACCACGACGCAGCCAACCGGTGACCGGGATCGACGCTTTCAGGCGATTGACCAGGCCGCGACCGGCGAAGATCAAGGTGCCCAGGGACAATGCGCTGCCCAGGCCGTACGCCACCAGTAACAGGCTGGTTTGAGCGTTTGCGCCTTGCAGCATGGCTCCCGTGAGGATGACCCCGAGAATCGGCCCGGCACACGGTGCCCAAAGCAGACCGGTGGCAACACCGATCATGAGCGAACTCAACGGGCCGGACATTTTGCGGGTGTCCGGATCGAGGCGGTTGCCCAGCGCCACGAAGGGACGGGCCAGCCAGTCACCGACACGGGCGGAAATCAGCGACAGGGCGAACAGCACCATCACGATCAGCGCTACGTGGCGACCGGTGTTGTTGGCCTGTACCACCCACTCGCTGCTGACCACGGCCAGGCTGGAAATCAGGGCGAAGGTCAGGACCATGCCGCCAAGGGTGAGCAGGATCGAGGAACGAGTACGTTTAACACCGGCGAACAGGAACGGCACGACCGGGAGGATGCAGGGGCTGAGGACGGTCAAAATGCCGCCCAGGAAAGCGATGAGAAACATGGCTGTCACCTTAAAAATGGTGGTTAGGATTCGAAATCCACCCCTCACCCTAACCCTCCCGAAACGTCGGACCGCCCCAGAGGGGCGAGGGGGTTGATTGAGTGGTTTGGCAGAAACTCCGCGACCTGCGATTACGAGTCGAACTCAGATTTTGAAAAGCATGGAGATCTACCCCCTTTCCCCCTCTCCCCCATGGGGAGAGGGCTGGGGTGAGGGGTGGTTCTCACTGACACCCTCAAGCAGTCTGGTTACCCAACAACTGCCCCTGCGGAGTCCGGCTACCACCGTTCTCTACCAGGAAGGCGTCCCCACCCTTCTCCCCCACCGGCGTCAATTGAAAGCAAGTCGCGCTGCCACAGCTTTTTTGTTCAACAGCAGCGTTGGCATGGGCAGCGGCGCCAGCCACGGAGAAGGCAATGGCAGTCAAAAAGCGGGTGACGTTGATCATGATGTTCTTCCTGTTTCAATTGGGATGGGCGATGGGTCAGCGCAGCAATCAGTTGTCCGAGTTGCAGCCATCAGCAAATTTGCGATAGTCCAGGACCTGGGTTTTGTTATGGGAGTCCAGGTAAGTCAGCTGGGCATCCACAACCCCGCAGGAAGTCGAGGCGTCCTGTGTCAGCGACACCACTTTCTTGATGTCCAGGTGCGTGCCGTAGGTGTAGGTTTTAGCGGAGACATCGGCTTCGGCGCGGGCCGACAAGGTGCAGATGTTCAGGGCGGCAAACAGGCAAGCGGCGTAGACGGCTTTGGTGTTCATGGCGGTTTCCTCAAGGCTTCAATAGGTCAATCGTTGATTGGGCCGAGGCGACTTGATTTGCCTCGATGGAACCTATTAGAAGCTCGCGAGGTATCCCGACTGTGTCGGGAACAGGCGCGTGTAAATCGGTACGTATCAAAACCGGGCCGGGATACACAGCGATACAAAAGCACTGAAAATGGGTGTTTTTGCGTCCACGTGTATCCGCCGATATGCCAGATACACTGCAATACAAAGGACTGCGGGCGAGCGGGCCAAGGCTCGATAGACTGCGCGACATCCCCCACCTACAGAGGCCTGGCCAAATGGAACACGTCGATCACATTCTCATCGTGGACGATGACCGCGAGATCCGGGAACTGGTAGGCAACTACCTCAAGAAAAACGGCCTGCGCACCACCGTCGTGGCGGATGGACGGCAGATGCGCACGTTTCTGGAATCCACGCCGGTGGACCTGATCGTGCTCGACATCATGATGCCGGGCGACGATGGCCTGATGCTGTGCCGTGAGCTGCGCGCCGGCAAACATAAGGCCACGCCGGTGCTGATGCTCACCGCGCGCAACGACGAAACCGACCGCATCATCGGCCTGGAAATGGGTGCCGACGATTACCTGGTCAAGCCATTCGCCGCCCGTGAACTGCTCGCCCGAATCAACGCCGTGCTGCGCCGCACGCGGATGCTGCCGCCCAACCTGGTGGTCACCGAAAGCGGTCGCCTGCTGGCCTTCGGACGCTGGCGCCTGGACACCTCGGCCCGGCACTTGCTCGATGAGGACGGCACGATGGTCGCGCTCAGTGGCGCGGAATATCGGTTGCTGCGGGTGTTCCTCGATCATCCTCAGCGAGTGCTCAATCGCGATCAATTGCTGAACCTGACTCAAGGCCGCGATGCCGACCTGTTCGACCGCTCCATCGACTTGCTGGTCAGCCGCTTGCGCCAGCGACTGCTGGACGATGCCCGCGAACCGGCCTACATCAAAACCGTGCGCAGCGAAGGCTATGTGTTTTCCTTGCCGGTGGAAGTCCTCGGGGCACCGTCATGAATCTCGCGATGCGCTGGCCCCGCACCCTCGCCTCGCGACTGTCGCTGATCTTCCTGATCGGCTTGATTCTCGCGCAGGCGCTGTCTTTCGGCGCGCAGTACTACGAGCGGTACGAAAGCACGAAGAACACCATGCTGGGCAATCTGGAAACCGACGTCTCGACCTCCATCGCCATCCTCGACCGCTTGCCGGCCGAAGAACGCATGAGCTGGCTGCAACAACTGGATCGACGTAACTACCGCTATTTATTGAACGAAGGCTCGCCGGGCATGCCCATGAGCGATTCGCCAATTGCGATGACGTCGATCAAAGAGGCCATCGGCAAGGATTACCCGATGACGGTGACCGACATCCCCGGGCCGGATAAACATTTTCAGGTCCACCTGAAACTGGCGGACGGCAGCCCGGTGACCATCGACGTGCGACCCTCGATGGTGCCGTTGTCGCCGTGGTTACCCATCGTGTTGCTGGGGCAACTGGCACTGATGCTCATCTGCACCTGGCTGGCCGTGAGAATCGCCATCCGCCCCCTCACCCGCCTCGCCCAAGCGGTAGAGACCCTGGACCCCAACACCCACGCGGTGCACCTGGACGAAAAAGGCCCGACCGAAGTCGCGCATGCCGCCATGGCCTTCAATTCGATGCAGGCGCGCATCGCCGCTTACCTGAAGGAGCGCATGCAACTGCTGGCGGCGATTTCCCACGACCTGCAAACCCCGATCACCCGCATGAAACTGCGCGCCGAATTCATGGACGATTCAGCCGAGAAAGACAAACTCTGGAATGACCTTGGCGAGATAGAACACCTGGTGCGCGAAGGCGTGGCCTATGCCCGCAGCGTTCATGGCGCCACCGAAGAAAGTCGTCGCACCAATCTGGATTCGTTCCTCGACAGCCTGGTGTTCGACTATCAGGACATGGGCAAAGACGTGCAGCTCGGCGGTAAAAGTGACGCGGTGATCAACACCCGGCCGCACGCCTTGCGGCGAGTGCTGGTGAACCTGACGGACAACGCGCTGAAGTTCGCTGGCGCCGCCGAATTGTGGGTGGAAGCGAAGGCTGACGGCAGTTTGTCGGTGAAGGTCATGGACCGCGGTCCGGGGATTGCCGAGGAGGAATTGGCCCAGGTGATGGAACCGTTTTATCGCGTGGAGAACTCACGTAACCGCAGCACCGGCGGGACCGGGTTGGGGTTGGCGATTGCACAGCAGTTGGCGTTGGCGATCGGGGGATCGTTGACGTTGAGTAATCGTGAGGGCGGTGGGTTGTGCGCGGAGCTTAGATTGCCGGCTCAGTGACTGATCGTTCCCACGCTCTGAACGTGGGAAACGATCAGTTCAGGGTCAGGCCGGGTAGTTGGCGCGCAACGCCTCCAGGCCACCCTGATAGATACCGGTAAACAGCGCCGCCACTTCCTCGTCACTCACACCGACAGGTGCAAACCGCCCAGACCAGGTCACTCGCGCGCCCTGCCCCTGCGCTTCAACACGGATAGTCGACAGATAGTCAGTCGCCGGAAACGGCGCCTGCAAAATTGAATAGCTGTAAGTCTTCCCAGCGTTATCAAACGCCTCCAACCGCTCAACCACCACCGCCCCGTCCGCCGTTTGCAAGCTACGCACCCGGCCGCCTTCACTCAGCTCGCTTTTGGGAATAAACGGCAGCCAGTCCGGCAGCGAGTCAAAGCCGCCAATCAATTGCCAAACCTGGTCGGCGGTCGCCGGGATGTCGATGAATGCTGATGCTGTAGCCATGAAATTTCTCTCTCAATCAATAAGGTTCAGATTGCCAAGCTGTCGACGACGCCGCCGTCGACCCGCAAAGCTGCGCCAGTCGTCGCCGAAGACAGCGGCGAGGCGATATAAGCCACCAGATTCGCGACCTCCTCGACATCCGCCACGCGCTGGATGATCGAACTCGGCCGGGCCTTGCGCACGAAGGCGTCGGCTTCTTCCCGAACACTGCGCCCGGATTCGGCGGTGGCGTCCTTGAGCATCTGCTCCAGCCCATCGGTCAACGTCGGGCCAGGCAGGATCGCATTGACCGTCACCCCGGTGCCCGCCAGCCGCTTGGCCAGACCATGGGACACCGCCAGGTTGGCGCTTTTGGTCACGCCGTAATTGAGCATGTCGGCCGGGATCGCGATCCCGGATTCCGAGGACACGAAGATCACCCGACCCCAACCCTGCTTGACCATGTCTGGCACGTAATGCCGTGACAGGCGCACGCCGGAGATCACGTTGACCTCATAGAAGCGCGTCCACTCGCTGTCCGGTGCGTCGAAGAAATCCACGTCGTTGAAGATCCCGAGGTTGTTCACCAGGATGTCCGCTCGTGGTTCGGCGGCGAACAACAACTCGGCGCCTTCGGCAGTGCCCAAGTCAGCGGTCAGGCCACGCAGTTGCGCGCCCGGCACGCTCTGGCGAATGCTCGCCAGCGCCTGTTCGACCTTGGCCGTCTCGCGGCCGATTACCACCACCGTGGCGCCAGATTCGGCCAGCGCCTTGCTGATGCCCAGGCCAATGCCGGCGGTGCTGCCGCTGACGATGGCGAGTTTTCCAGTCAGATCGATTTTCATGCTCAACCTCCAATAATCGGCAAGGGTGCGCGTTCAGACACCAGTTTCGCGTCGCGCATTGCCTGCCAGAAAACAGTGGGAATGACGGCCGACATCGCGGCAACGTCTTCAGCAATCCGGTCCGGACGGCTGGACCCCGGGATCACCGCCGCTACGGCCGGGTTAGCCAACGAGAACTGCAAAGCAGCCGCCTTGATGTCGACACCATGCGCGGCAGCAATTCGCTTGATGTGCTCGACTTTGTTGATGATCGCCGGGCTGGCCTTCTGGTATTCGAAGTGTGTACCACCGGCCAAAATGCCCGAGCTGTAAGGTCCACCGACCACGATCTCGACGTTCTGCGCCAGCGCGGCGTCCATCAGACGTTGCAAGGCACGATCGTGGTCGAGCAGCGTGTAGCGACCCGCCAACAGAAAACCGTCTGGCTGGGCTTCGGTCAGATCCAGGGTCAGTTCGCACGGTTCAACCTTGTTCACGCCCAGGCCCCAGCCCTTGATCACGCCTTCTTCGCGCAAGCGGGTGAGTACTTTGAAGGCGCCGGTGCGGGCCTGATTGAAGTATTCCAGCCATTGATCGCCGTAGAAGTCCTGGGCGATGTCATGCACCCAGACGATGTCCAGACGATCGGTTTGCAGGCGCTTGAGGCTGTCTTCGATGGAGCGCATCGTCGCGTCGGCGCTGTAGTCGTTGACGATCTTGTTCGGGCGACCGTGTTCGAACACGCCACTTTTTTCGCCCAAGTCGCGGGCTGCGGCGTCTTCGACTTCATCAAGGATCACCCGGCCGACTTTGCTGCTGAGTACATAGTCATCCCGGTTGTACTGAGCCAGCGCGGTGCCCAGACGAATTTCCGACAGGCCCGAACCGTAAAATGGTGCGGTATCGAAGTAACGCACGCCGGCATCCCAGGCAGCGTGCACGGTGGCCATCGCCTCTTCTTCAGGAATGGCGCGGAACATGTTGCCCAATGGGGCGGTACCGAAACCGAGGGTGCCAGGTAGTTTGTCTTTCAAGCTCATGGGTTTTTCCTCTTGAGTGTCAGGGGTCATCAGAGGTGACCGTTGAGCAGATGCTAGATTGCGATGGTCGGACCGTCCAAGACATAATGTGCAGCACTTGAGTCCCTATAGGTCTGACATGATCGACATCCGCCAATTGCGCTACTTCGTCGCCGTCGCCGAAGAAGAACACGTCGGTCGCGCCGCCGAACGCCTGCACATTTCCCAATCGCCCCTGAGCCGGCAGATCGCCCAGCTCGAAGAGCGCCTGGGCCTGACCCTGTTTGAACGCAGCCAACAACGCATTCGCCTGACCCGCGATGGCCAGACTTTCCTGGCCGAAACCCGTGCCCTGCTGACCCACGCCAATCGCCTGGAATCCCTGGGCAAGCGCCTCGGTCGTGGTGAAGAAGGCGGCTTGTGCATCGGCTACATCGAAAACGCCATGCACGCCGGCGTCTTGCCGAATGCCTTGCGGGTACTGCGGGTCGACCGGCCGAACGTCCACGTCGCGCTGTACAACCTCAATTCCGCCGAACAACTCGAAGGCCTGCGTCAGCGTAGTCTGGATATCGCACTGGTCAGCGAACCGCCCGTCGCCGACGACCCGGACCTGCTGGGTTTTCAGGTGCTGGACGATCCGATGCTGCTGGCCCTGCCCCAGCACCATCCTTTGGCGAACCACTCAACCCTGACCCCGGCAGACCTGGCCGATCAGGAATGGATCGGCGTGCAACCCCGCCAGGACGCCGCCAGCCGCGACGACTTCGTCAGCGCCTGCATCCGCGCCGGTTTCACCCCGGACATTCGTATGGAAGCCACTGAACCGTTTACCGCGTTGGGATTGGTGGCATCGGGGCTGGGCATCGCCATGATCCAGAAAGGCCTGAGCCGCAATGCACCGCCCGGCGTGGTGCTGCGGGAAGTGCCATGGATTTCCTTCACCACGCCGCTGTGGGCCGCGTGGCACCGGATCAATTTGCGACCGCTGGTGGAAACGTTCAGGAAAGTGCTGACGGAACCGGGTCCGCCCACATGATCGTTCCCATGGTGCTTTACTGAAAAGATCCCGAAATCCTGCGAGTAACCCCGCATGAACCGCAACGACCTGCGCCGCGTCGACATGAACCTGCTGGTGATTTTCGAAACCCTGATGTTCGAAAAGAACCTGACCCGGGCCGGGGAGAAGCTGTTTCTCGGTCAGCCCGCCGTCAGTGCCTCACTGGCCAAGTTGCGCGACCTGTTCGACGATCCGCTGCTGGTGCGTAACGGTCGCGTGCTGGAGCCGACCCAGCGAGCCCTGGCGATCCTCAAGGAGTTGCAACCAGCAATGGACACCATCTCCGGCGCGGTCAGTCGGGCCAAGGATTTCGATCCATCCACCAGCCGCGATGTGTTTCGCATCGGTCTGTCCGACGACGCCGAATTCGGCCTGTTTCCACCGCTGCTCAAGCAAATACGCGAAGAGGCGCAGAACGTGGTGGTGGTGGTGCGTCGGGTGAATTTCCTGCTGATGTCGTCGATGTTGGCCAGCGGGGAGATTTCCGTCGGGATCAGCTACACCACGGAGCTGCCGGCCAACGCCAAGCGCAAGAAGTTGCGAGACCTGAGCGTGAAGATCCTGCGCGGCGACAATCGTCCCGGCACCCTGACCCTGGACGAATACTGCGAGCGTCCGCACGCGCTGGTGTCGTTTTCCGGGGATTTGACCGGTGCCATCGACAACGACCTCGCGCGCATCGGCCGCTCACGCCGGGTGGTGCTGGCGGTGCCGCAATTTGCCGGCCTGCGCGCCTTGCTGGCCGGCACCGATATGCTGGCCACGGTGCCGGACTACGCGGCGTGCGCGCTGATCGAAGGCAGCAGCCAGCTGCGTGCCGACGACCCGCCGTTTGACATCAACCTGTCCGAACTGTCCATGGTCTGGAACGGGGTCAACGATAACGATCCGGCAGAACGTTGGTTGCGCTCGCGAATTTCGCAACACATGTCGGCGCCGCTGCCGGTGCATTGAGCGATTGGAAAGCAGCCGGGTCGGTCTCACGCAGGTACACCGGCAAGTCAGTGACCGGCGGCATGACCGGAATCTCGAAATACATCTGGATCACCCAACCGCGGTGATAACTGGCGTGATTGACCACATGCATCAGGATCGCGCCGGCGCTCATGATGCCGCTTTCCCCCGAGACAAAGCTGAACTCGACGGGTTTATCCAGCGAGGCATCGGTCTGCCGTTCGCTCCAGTCGCAGTACCAGTGATCGATGTCCTTTTGCGCCTGGCGCAGCTCGGCGAGTTCGGGATGCAGCAAATCGTGTGACGTCTTGAAGCCGTGCCCTCGGCCTTCGAGGTGAGCCTGCCAGATGCAGTCCACCACGTAGATGTGGTTCAGGGTGCCGATCATGTTCTTGAACACCGACACGCGCTCTTTATTGACCTCACCCGGTGGCAGTGCGGTCAGGCTGTCAAAGAGGCGTTGATTGGCCCAGCGTTTGTAATCGGCAAGCATGCGGGCAGTGCGTACGTTAATCATCGCAGGTCTCCCATTGTGATGGGCGCACTGCCAAGCATAGCCCTCAGGGCGAACGGCATTGCAAACGCTGATTACCGGTCACTTCGCCACAACACGACCCGCGTAGCAGCTGTCGAGCAACGCGAGGCTGCGTTCGGCTGCGAAGCAGTCGTGAATCCTGTGCACGCGGTTTGTCTGAGACACCGCAGCGTATGGTTTAGCGACGGCTTCGCCGCCGAACGCAGCCTCGCAGGCTCGGCAGCTGCTACATAAGTCGTGGTGTGGCTAGTATCGTCGTCACCCGATCTGCCAGCGCCAGGCAACTGGTCAGCCCCGGTGACTCGATGCCGAACAGGTTCACCAGCCCCGGCACACCATGCTCGGCCGGACCACTGATGACAAAGTCGGCTGCCGGTTCGGTCGGCCCGGTGATTTTCGGGCGGATGCCACTGTAGGCCGGTTGCAGACTGTTATCGGGCAATGCCGGCCAGTAGCGCCGGATCGCCTGGTAGAAGCCATCGGCTCGGCGTGGATCCACACGGTAATCGACCTGATCGACCCATTCGACGTCCGGCCCGAAGCGCGCCTGACCGCCCAGGTCCAGCGTCATGTGCACGCCCAGCCCCGCGCTTTCCGGGGCCGGGTACACCAGATGCCGGAACGGCGCACGACCACTGAAACTGAAATAGCTGCCCTTGCACAATCGTGCCTCGGGAATGTACTGCGACGGCAAGCCTTCAATCCGGCTCGCCACCTCAGGCGCGGACAGTCCGGCGCAATTGATCAACTCACGGCAACTCAAGGTCATCGGTTGGGCGCCGCCCATCTGCAGTTCGAAACCTTGCTCGGTGCAACGGGCCGACGCCAGCGGCGTATGAAAAACCAGCGACGTGCCGCTGGCCTCGGCATCCGCCTGAAGGGCCAGCATCAGGGCATGGGAATCGACGATCCCGGTGGACGGCGACCAGAGCGCAGCGACGCAGGACACTGACGGCTCAAGTTCCCGTGCCTGTACGGCGTCCAGCCATTGCAAGTCATCAACGCCATTGCGCCGGCCCTGCTCCAGCAACGTTCGCAAGGCCGCGCACTGACTGTCATCGGTGGCAACGATCAGCTTGCCCAGACGCCGGTAATCGACGCCGCGCTCATCGCAAAAAGCGTAAAGGCGTTGCTTGCCCTCCACGCACAATTGCGCCTTGAGGCTGCCGCTCGGGTAGTAAATGCCGGCGTGGATCACTTCCGAATGGCGCGAGCTGATGCCCACGCCAATGCCCTCGCCCGCCTCAACCAGGATCACCTCCCGCCCGCTGCGGGCCAGGGCTCTGGCGACCGCCAGCCCGACCACCCCGGCCCCGACCACCACGCATTCGATATCGACGCTCACCTGCCCTCCGCTCCTTTCACGCCAGCCCTCGTTCCCGATAATCGATCAGGCTGGAGAATATCGCCAGCAGCAGGGCCATGACCACGAAGAAGATCAGCACCAGGAAATACGACCCGGTGAACTGCACGATCAGCCCGATCAGGATCGGCACGATCACCCCGGCCATGTTCCCGCAGAAGTTCATGGTGCCGGCCAGTACACCGGTTTTCGAAGTGCCACCGAGGATCGACGGAATGCACCAGTACATCCCGCACCAGCGAATGAAAAACATCGCCACGCAGAGCAAGCCGATCGCTTTGCTGGCCTCGCTCGCATACGCCACCGCCAGCATGCACAGGGCCGCCACCAGCGCCGAGCCGCTAAACATGCTGCGCATCACGAGGTTTGGCGAAGCGCCGCTGGATTTCCATTTGTCCCCCAGGTAACCGCCGACCAGCTCGCCGACGAAACCGCACATGAAGATCAGGAACGTCGCCCCGCCCATGCTCGAAATGTTCAAGCCGTGGGTCTGGTGCAGGTAGCTCGGCATCCAGGTCAGCAGTCCGTAGAACACGCTGAGGATGCAGCAGTAACCGGCGAACATTGCCAGCACCGAGCGATCCTTGAGCAGCTCCTTGAGAGGAATGCTGGTGACCGCGCCGGGTTGGCTGACTTTGATATTGCCCTCGGTGATGTGCGCCAGTTCCGCCGCATTCACCCCTGGGTGTTCGCTGGGATGGTTGCGGATGTATTTCCAGGCCAGCACGCCGGCGAGCATGGTACCGATGCCCGCGATCACGAAAGCGATGCGCCAGGAGTCGAACCAGCCGATCAGCCCGGCAATGATGATCGCGCCGAAGGCACTGCCCAGCGGTGCGCCGCCATCGACCAGCACCGCGCCGCGCCCGCGTTCGTTAGGGGTCAGCCAGGCGCCGTTGAGCTTGGCCCCGGCCGGCATGATCGGCGACTCTGCAATGCCCAGGCCCATGCGGGTGATCAGCAGCGTGATCCAGTTATGCGCACCGGCGGCCAGGGCCTGAAAGGCGCCCCAGGCGACGGTCGCGATGACGATCACACGGCGAGTCTGAAAACGATCCAGCAGCATGCCGCCGGGAATCTGCATCAACGCGTAGGACCAGAAAAACGCGCTGAGCATCAAGCCTTCCAGCGCGGGCGGAATCTGGAACTCACTGGAAATCAGCGGCAAGGCCACCGACAGCGAGGCGCGGTCGATGTAATTGATCGCGGTCAGCAGCAACATGATGAGGAAGATCCGCCAGCGCACGCTGGTCGGACGCTCGGTGGCAGACGCGGCGGTCAGCCGCAGTGTTTCGGCACTCGGATTGTTCATGAGGGGCGCTCTTTATTGTTGTGGATGCAAGCGGCCCCACTCTAATCACGCACCCGACAGCTGAATAATGAGGGGATCTGATGGGGGGATCACCAATCGTCATCCCCCCAATCGATCAGAACGTACCGGGGTAACTGCCGCCGTCCAGCAACAGGTTTTGCCCGGTGAGGAAACCGGCGTGGACGCTGCAGATAAACGCGCAGTAGGCGCCGAACTCGTCGGGCTGGCCGAAACGCTGGGCCGGCACGTGTTTGCGTCGCTGCTCGCTGATGCTCTCGACCGTGGTGCTGTTGGCTTCGGCGGCGGCACTCAGGGTTTTGTGCAGGCGCTCGGTCTCGAACGGACCTGGCAGCAGATTGTTGATGGTGACGTTATGCCCGGCCAGCCGCGACTGACGCGCGAGCCCGGCGATGAAACCGGTCAGCCCGCTGCGGGCACCGTTGGACAGACCCAGCACATCGATCGGCGCCTTCACCGCGCCAGACGTAATGTTGACGATGCGCCCGAAACCGCGCTCGGCCATGCCGTCGACGCAGGCTTTGATCAGCTCGATGGGCGTGAGCATGTTGGCATCCAGCGCCTTCAACCAGTCTTCGCGCTGCCAGTCGCGGAAGTCACCCGGCGGCGGACCGCCAGCGTTATTGATCAGGATGTCTACCTGCGGACACGCCGCCAACACCTGCTCGCGCACCTCAGGCGTGCTGATGTCCCCGACCACCGTGCGCACTTCAATGCCCGGTGCCAGTTGGCGTAATTGGTCGGCGGCGGCTTGCAGCGTTTCATCGCCGCGAGCGTTGATCACCAGGTTGACGCCTTCCTTCGCCAAGGCTCGCGCACAGGCCAGACCCAGACCCTTGCTGGCGGCGCAGACGATGGCCCAGCGGCCTGAAATAGCCAAATCCATGATGGTGCTCCTGTTGGTTGTGAGTTGAGGAAGACTGTGTGCGGTTAGAGTGAAGTCGTGGTGTTTCTGGACTTTGCACCTGGCTTCGGAACCAGCCCTCACCCTAGCCCTCTCCCGGGGGGAGAGGGAACTGACCGAGGTGTTTAGTCGATGTGCTGCGACCTGAAATACCGTGTCGAACTCAGGTTTTGAAAGCACTGAAGATCGGCTCCCTTTTCCCTCTCCCCCGTGGGGAGAGGGCTGGGGTGAGGGGCTGGATCTTGAAGCCAGCACACCCCTTCCGACAAGTGATGACAAACAGTGATCCCCAGATCAGACCTTTTCATTATCAGCCGCCTCCCCCGCTTATTACTGTCTCCAGACCAATAAGAACCGGAGACACCCATGAACCCGTTCCAGTTTTATTTCCCCACGACCCTGAAAAGCGGCACCGGTCTGGTACGTCAGGCCGGTGCGCTGCTCAAGCCGCATGTTCGAAAAAAACTGCTGGTGGTCACCGACGAAGGGCTGATGGCGTCGGGCGTGATGGAAGGTTTTTTCACTTCGCTGGCCGAGAGTGACATTCACTACGAAGTGTTTTCCGGTGTCGAACCCAACCCCACCACCGACGTGCTGGAACGCGCCGTGGCGTTCCTGAAAAACCACGACTGCGATTCGGTGATCGGCGTCGGTGGCGGCAGCAGCATCGACACCGCCAAGGGTGTGGCAGCCATGGCCACCAACCCCGGCAACATTCTCGACTACGAGGGCTACGACAAACTGCTGCACCCGCCTCTGCCGATCTTTGCCATTCCGACCACCTCCGGCACCGGCAGCGAATGCACGGCGTCCACGGTGTTCACCAACACCAAAACCCTGTTCAAGACCGTGATCATCAGCCCGGCGCTGTTTCCGAAACTGGCGATTCTCGATGCAGAACTGACGCTCAAACTGCCGCCGTCGATCACCGCTGCCACGGGCATGGACGCGTTGACCCACGCCATCGAATCCTACGTGTCGAAGCAGGCCAACCCGGTCAGCCAGGCCCTGGCGCTGCAAGCGATCAAGATGATCTGCACGCACCTGCCGAAAGCGTTTTTCAGCGGCTCCGACCTGCACGCCCGGGAACAGATGCTGCTCGGTTCGTTCCTCGCCGGCGTCGCGTTCGCTCAATCGAAACTGGGCAACGTGCATGCGATCTCCCACACCTTCGGCGGCGTGTTCAACATTCCCCATGGCATCGCCAACGCGACGCTGCTGCCCTACGTCATCGAATACAACCTGGCGGCCTGCCCGGAGTTGTTCCGCGAAATCGCCATGGCCATGGGCGAGAACGTTGACGGCCTGAGCGTTGCCCGCGCCGGGCACAAAGTGGTGGAACACGTGGTGGCGTTGAACAAGGCCATCGGCATTCCCGACAACATCAAGGACCTGGGCGTGGACCTGGACTACATGCCGCAAATGGTCAGCGACTCGATGCGCAGCGGCAACGTGCTGGTCAATCCGCGCCTGACCACCGCCGCCGACATCGAACGAATCATCAGCAACGCCTGGCACGGCATTCATTCCTAAGAGACGACTCCCATGTTTTACGAAATGCGCACCTACACGATTCAAATCGGAAAAATGCAGACCTACCTCAAGCACTTCGAAGAAACCGGCCTGCCGGTGATCTCCCGCTACACCACGCTGGTGGGCTGGTGGTACACCGAAATCGGCGAGCTGAATCAGGTCATCCACATCTGGGCCTACGAGAGCCTCGATGACCGGATCAAGAAACGCGCGGCGCTGTATCAGGATCCAGACTGGCTCGAAGGCTTCGTGCCGAAAGCATTCCCGATGCTGGAAAAGATGGAATCGAAACTGCTGATCGCCGCGGATTTCTCCCCCATCAAATAATCCCCTGACCACCACCGACTTCTGTAGGAGCGAGGCTTGCCCGCGAAGGCGGAGTGTCAATCGACATCATCGTTATTGACACTCCGCCTTCGCGGGCAAGCCTCGCTCCTACCGGGGCGGGTACGTCTGTTAATTCCCAAGGACAACCTCATGTGCGACCACAATCCCAATAACACCGCCGCTGACCGTTCTCCCGACATCAAAGCCTTGCTCGAAGGCCTACCGACCAACTGGGGCAAATGGGGGCCGGACGATGAAGTCGGCGCCCTGAATTACCTGCAAAGCGCAGAAATCCTCCGGGGTATCGCCTCGGTCCGCCAAGGCAAGACCTTCACCCTGCAAGTGCAGATCGGCCACCCCAAAGGCGAACCGTTGTGGCCCGGCCGACGTCCGTCGATGCGGGTCAACGTGCTGGACAAGGGCCATTTCCTGGCCGGCAAGACCCACTTCGACGGCCATGTGGAATACGCCGACGACGTGATTTTCATGCACCTGCAAGGCTCGACCCAATACGACGCGCTGGGCCACGTCTGGCACGACAACAAACTGTGGAATGGCTACGACGCCATGAGCACCATCGGCAGCATGGACAAGGCCAGCATCCTGCCGATTGCCGAACGCGGGATTGTCGGGCGCGCGGTGTTGATCGACATGGCTCGCCATCGCGGCAAAGCGGTGCTGGACAAGGGTGAAACCTTCACTCACCTGGACCTGCTGGCTGCGGCGAAAGCCCAAGGCATCGAGATCCAGAAACGCGACATCCTGATCATCCGCACGGGCTGGATCGGCTCGTTCTATGAGCGTGAACCGGAAGAGTTCTACAAGGACTTCGCCGAGCCGGGCCTGACCTTCAGCCGCGAGCTGGTGGAGTGGTTTCACCAGATGGAAATCCCCAACCTGGTGACCGACACCATGGCCAACGAAGTGGCGGTCGACCCCACCTCGGGCGTGCTGATCCCGCTGCACAATGCCTTGATGCGTAACCTCGGCGTGACTTTCACCGAAGTGGCGATGCTCGATGATCTGGCCACAGATTGCGCCGCAGACGGTCAGTGGCAGTTCCTCTACACCGCCGCGCCGTTGAAGGTCGTTGGCGGCACGGGTGCACCGGTCAATCCGATCGTGATCAAGTAATCAGGTCCTGCTGCAGTTCGTTGATCAGCAGGGTTGCCGCCGGAGACAAGTCGGCGCCGGCCCGGCTGATCACGCCGTAAGGCTCGGTCAATGCGCGCATCGACACCGGGAGCTTTACCAGCAAATCGAATTGCTCGCAGAACCTGGCCACTTCCACCGGAATCACCGCCAACAAGTTAGGGTCTTGTTGCACCAACAAAATGGTGGCGAAAATCGACGAGGTTTCCAGCGGATAACGCGGAGTCCCCAGCCCGGCCTCATTCAGCTCACGTTCCAGGGTCTGACGCATCGGCATGTCTTTGGGATAGACCACCCAGCGGTAGTCGCTCAACTGCGACAGCTGCAAAGACTCGGCACTGGCCAGTGGATGGTCCTTGCTGGCGACCACAGCCAAAGGTTCTTCACTCAGTTCGATGCAGTCATAAGCGTCCGAGCGCTGGCCGACGCTGGTGCGACAAATCGCCAGGTCCAGCCGTCCCTGATCCAGCAACCCGAGCAACGCGGCGCTGGTGTTTTCCACCAGTTCCACCGACAGCTCTGGCTGCTTCAAGCGCAACTCGGTCAGGGCTCGTGTCAGCAACGGCACCGCTCCCATGATCACCCCCACCGAGAGCCGCCCGCCCTGGCCTTGCATGATGCTGAGCATTTCTTCGCGCAGGTGCTCGACATCGCTGTAGATCAACCGCGCATAACGAATCATGCAACGGCCCATTTCGTTGGCCACCAGACCTTTGGGCTGACGTTCGAACAGCGGCATGCCGAGCAACGATTCGACTTCATGCAACGCCTTGGTGGCGCCGGACTGGGAAATTGAAATCTTCTCGGCGGCCTTGTGCAAGGAGCCGCGATCATCCAGCGCGATCAACAAACGCAGTTGTTTGAGGCGCAAGCGTGCAGCGATGCTGCAAAGGGAAGGAACAACCATATCCGTGTGTTCTCGATTCAAGAGCCGTTGTTTTTCGTAGGAGCAAGGCTTGCCCGCGAAGAACGATCACGCGGCGTGTCAGGCCTGACGCCATCGCGAGCAGGCTCACTCCCACAGGGTCCGGTGTCGGCCACAAATCTCGCGAACAACATAAAACCAATGTAGGAGTGAGCCTGCTCGCGATGGCGGCTCATCCTGCATCCATCTAACTGTCCCAATCCTCAATCTAGGGTTTGGCGATCGCGATACGCCAAACCTTGTTCCCGACATCATCGGCCACCAACAACGCGCCGCTCTGATCAAGCGTGACGCCCACCGGGCGCCCTTGCGCTTCGCCATCGGCATTGAGGAAACCTGTCAAGAAATCGACCGGCATGCCGGAAGGCTTTCCGTCGCTAAACGGAATGAACACCACCTTGTAGCCCGCCTGCGGATTACGGTTCCACGAGCCGTGTTCACCGACAAAAACGCCACTGGCGAAGTTGGCCGGCATCGCCCGTGAATCAGAGAACGTCAGGCCTAACGGTGCAACGTGGGTGCCGAGCGCGTAGTCCGGTGCGAGGGCCTTGGCCACCTTGTCCGGGCGCGGCGGCTCGACGCGGGTGTCGACATGGGCGCCGTAATAGCTCCACGGCCAGCCGTAGAACCCACCGTCCTGCACCGACGTCAGGTAATCCGGCACAAGGTCGCTGCCGATTTCGTCGCGCTCGTTGACCACGGTCCACAACTGGGTCGAACCGGGCTTCCAGGCCAGCCCGTTGGGGTTGCGCAGGCCGCTGGCAAACAGACGCTTGCTGCCGCTTTTGACGTCTACCTCCCAAATCGCTGCGCGCCCTTCTTCTGCATCAAGGCCGTTCTCGCCGACATTGCTGTTGGAACCGACCGTGACGTAAAGCTTGGTGCCCTCGAGGTTGGCGAGGACATTCTTGGTCCAGTGGTGATTGATGCCTGCAGGCAGGTCGGTGACTTTCACCGGGGTGGCGTCACTCTCGGTTTGCCCCTCGATATAAGGCACTTTGACCAAGGCATCGGCATTGCCGATAAACAACTCATTGCCCACCAACGCCATGCCAAACGGCGAAGCGAGGCCCGTCATGAATACTTTCCGGACTTCCGCGTGGCCATCACCGTCGGCATCGCGCAACAAAGTAATGCGATTGGCGCTGGGTGCATCAGCACCAATACGGCCCATCACAACACCCATGACGGTGCGTTTTGCCCAGGCGATCGGGCCGGTGCCACCGTCAGTGGCGCCTTCCGGCATCGGCGGGTGGTTGCTCTCGGCAACCAGCACATCGCCATTGGGCAGCGTATACACCCAGCGCGGGTGATCGAGGTTTTCGGCCAGCGCGGTCACTTTGAAACCGGCAGGTGCCTTGGGCATGTCATTACCCGCCCAGCCGACCGCTTTGGACACTTTTAACGTAGGGATCAGCGAGGTGGTGGGTTCAGGCAATTGCGGGGACGGACCGACGCTGGCCTGAGGCGGCAGTTTGGAAGACTCACCACACGCGGTGAGTAGCGCGGCAGTGGTCATCAAGAGCGCAAGTCGGTTGGACACATTCATTGTTCTAACCTCGCAACGGCCATCCGTGGGCCAATTATTGGGCAGGCAAAATCCCGGCGAAGTATCGCGGCGCGGGTCCGTTTCAAACACCGCGTCTGTCGCAAATCAAATTTGCCTGAAACGCACGAATGCGCGCCTCCAAAGCCGGGCACTATCGCAAGCGCCTGTTTCAACCGTTACCGAGTTCAAACGGGGTTCAACAACGCCTCTCGCAGCAACCTGGCGGCCGGCGAATCCGGCACGCCTTTGCGCGACACCAGCTCATACGGTTCGCTGCGCGAGGTGATGGGCAGCGGCAGCGTGGTGGTGAAACCGTAGCCGGAGCAGAACTTCGCCACATCAGTCGACACCAACGCGACGAGGGTCGGGTTTTCCTGAAGCAGCGACAAGGTGGCAAACGCCGACGTGGTTTCCAGCAGGTGCACCGGAAAACGCAGGTCAGCCTCATGAAACTCGCGCTCCAGCAGCAAACGCATCGGCATGTTGGCGCGATAGACCACCCAGCGGTAATCCACCAGGTCCTTCAGCGAGAGCTGCCGGGCATAGGCGAACGGATGCTGTGTGCTGGCGATCACTGCCAGGGTTTCTTCGACGAAGGTCGAGCTCTCATACAAGTAGGGCGTGTTGCTGATGGTCGTACGGCAGATAGCCAGGTCCAGGCGCCCGGCGTCAAGCTGGCTGAGCAGTGCGGCGCTGGTGTCTTCGACGATCTCGATGGACAGCTTCGGGTGGTCGGCAATCACCCGGCTGATCGCAGTGGTCAGCAGCGGGACGGCGCCCATGATGGTGCCGACGGACACACGTCCGCCCTCTCCGCTCATGATGCCGATGATCTCTTCGCGCAGGTGCGCAAGGTCGGTCTGGATCAAGCGTGCGTAACGAATGACCGAGCGTCCGGCATCGTTCGGTTCAAGCCCGCGGTTAGTGCGGGTGAACAGCGCAGTGCCGAATGTGGTTTCAATTTCTTGCAGGGCTTTACTGGCGCCCGGCTGGGTCAGCGCGACCTGTTTGGCCGCGCCCAGCAAGGAGCCGTGTTCATCAAGGGCTATCAACAAGCGAAGCTGCTTGATGTGCAGGCGGGACATGATCGAATTGAGTGAGGGCGTCATCAGGGTTAACTAAAAGTTATAGAGGTATCGAAAGTTGTCAGTATCGAGGCTCGCCACGACGGCCCTATAGTCCACTCCACAACCAGGCAATGCAATGGGTTTGACCAGAGAGCGAAAGCCTTCCTGCCGCAGACCGATTGCAACAATAACAATCCTGTATAACTTGTGGTGAATCATGTCCCTCATCAATTACGTCACCAAGATCCAGTTCGGCTACGACAGCCTGCAGCATCTGGCCGCCGAAGCCGAGCGCGCGGGCATTACCCGGCCGCTGATCGTCACCGACATCGGCGTGCGCAATGCCGGCATCGTCAACAAGGTCATCGCGGCCCTCGGCGCCAGTCTTCCTCCTTCGATTTTCGACGCCACCCCTTCCAACCCCAACGAGCACGCCGTACGTGAAGCCGTCGCGCAATACCACCGCGACGAGTGCAACGGCATCATCGCGGTCGGCGGTGGTTCTTCCATCGACCTGGCCAAAGGTGTCGCTGTTTGCGCCACGCACGACGGCCCCCTGCAAAGCTTTGCGGTGATCGAAGGCGGCCTGGATCGCATTACCTCCGCCACCGCGCCGCTGATCGCCATTCCTACCACGGCGGGCACCGGCAGCGAAGTCGGACGAG
This sequence comes from Pseudomonas silensiensis, assembly GCF_050434865.1. Classification (NCBI taxonomy): domain Bacteria; kingdom Pseudomonadati; phylum Pseudomonadota; class Gammaproteobacteria; order Pseudomonadales; family Pseudomonadaceae; genus Pseudomonas; species Pseudomonas silensiensis. The sequence goes on along the minus strand of NZ_JBNDJH010000005.1, from coordinate 321,289 downwards.
GCGCCATCCTGATCCTCGACGATGGTCGCAAGGTGGGCGTAATCTCACCTTATGTGGTGCCTCGCGTGGCCATCTGCGACCCGGAACTGACCCTGGGCCTGCCACCGATGCTGACCGCCGCCACCGGCATGGACGCGATCGCTCATTGCATCGAGACGTTCATGGCGCCGGCCTTCAACCCGGCGGCGGATGGCATCGCCCTCGACGGCCTGTGGCGTGCCTGGGAACACATCGAGCGCGCCACCGCCGAACCCGGTGATCGCGAAGCACGAATGAACATGATGAGCGCGTCGATGCAGGGCGCACTCGCCTTTCAGAAGGGATTGGGCTGCGTGCACAGCCTGTCTCACGCCTTGGGCGGCATCAATCCGAAGCTGCACCACGGCACTTTGAACGCCATCTTCCTGCCAGCGGTCGTGGACTTCAACGCCAACGCCCCGACCGTTCGCGTCGAACGCAAGCTCGAACGCCTGCGACATGCCATGGGCCTTGAGGCAGGCGCCAATATCGGCACGGCCATCGAAGACATGACCCGACGCCTGGGCCTGCCGACCCGCCTGAGCGAAATCGGCGTCGACGAAAGCCTGTTTGCCGGCATCGTCGAAGGCGCGTTGCACGATCACAGCCACAAGACCAACCCCCGCGAAGCATCGTCCGCGGACTACCTCTCGATGCTTGAGCAGTCGTTGTAACCGTCGCTACCCAACAATAAAAAATGAGGAGGCAGCCGCGTCGTCGGTTAAACCGACGCCAGCGCAACAATCATGAAGCCCACCGTCCTTATCGACCGGCAAGACAGCCTTGCCACCGTCACCCTCAGCCACCCGGGGAAAATGAACGCCCTGACCTTGTCCATGTGGCAGGACCTGGGTGATGTCATGACCGAGTTGTCTGCCGACGCCAGCGTGCGTTGCGTCGTGTTGCGCGGTGCCGGCGAACAAGCCTTCGCGGCCGGCGCCGATGTCAGCGAGTTTCCGACCGTGCGCGCCAACGCGGCACAAGCCCGGGTGTATGCCGACATCACTTCCAGGGCCATGCGCGCCGTTGCCGACTGCCCGCACCCGGTGATCGCGATGATCCATGGCGTGTGTGTCGGCGGCGGCCTGGAAATCGCGGCGCTCTGCGACCTGCGTATCTGCGGCACCTCCAGTCGTTTCGGCGCGCCGGTCGGCAAGCTGGGGCTGGTTATGTCGTATGACGAAATGGCTGGCCTAGTGGCACTGGCCGGGCGCTCGACGACCCTGGAGATTCTGCTGGAGGGTCGCATTCTCGACGCCAACGACGCCTACGTAAAAAACCTCGTGACCCGCGTCGTGCCCGATGCCGAGGTCGAGTTCGAAACCCTCGCTACCGCCCGGCGCATCGCCAATGGAGCGCCCCTCGTCGCCCGCTGGCATCGCCAGGCCGCACGCCAGCTTGAGGCCGGCGTTGCCCCCACCCTCGAGCAGATTGACGCGAGTTACTTCTGCTACGACACCGAAGATTTTCAGATCGGTCTGAACGCTTTCATCGAGAAAGCCAAACCACAATTCAAGGGGAAATAACATGGGACCGCTGACAGGAATGCGCGTTGTAGAACTGGCTCACATCATGTCCGGCCCAGTGTGCGGAATGATGCTGGCCGACATGGGCGCGGACGTGGTGAAGGTCGAGAAAGTCCCGGGCGGTGATGATTCGCGCCGCTTCTCGCCGATCATGGCCAGCGGTGAATCCGCCTCGTTCATGGTGGTGAACCGCAACAAGCGCGGTATTGGCCTGAACCTGAAAACCGAGGGCGGGCGCGACGTGTTGCGCCGCCTCTTGATGGACGCCGATGTGGTCACGGAAAACTACCGTGCCGGCACCATGGAGAAATTCGGCCTGGGCTATGAAACGCTGAAAACCCTCAACCCAGGGCTGATCTACTGCGCGATCTCCGGTTACGGCCGCAGCGGGCCGTTCGGCGAGAAAGGCGGTTTCGACCTGATCGCCCAAGGCATGAGCGGCATGATGAGCATGACCGGTGAAGCCGGGCGTGAGCCGGTCAAGGCCGGTTCGCCAGTCGCTGACATCAACTCCGGCATTCTCGCCGCCCTCGGCATCTGTGCAGCGTACGCCGCCAAACAGAAAACCGGCCTCGGGCAGATGGTCGACACCTCGTTGTTCGAAGCAGGCCTGCAACAAATGTACTGGCCGGCGGCGGCGTATTTCGCCGACGGCACGATCCTGCCGAAGATGGGTTCGGCCAACTCCACCAGCGCGCCGTATCAGGTGTTCCGCACGGCGGACGGCTGGATCAACATTGGCGCCGCCAACCAGGCCAACTACGAACGGCTGGTCGAGGCACTCGCCCTGCCACAACTCAAAGCCGACCCACGCTTCGCCAGCAACGCGTTGCGCATGGAGCACCGTCTGGCCCTGGTGGAAATCCTCAACGAAGTCCTGGTCGCGCGCACCACGGATGAATGGATGGTGCTGTTCGACAGCCTCGGCCTGCCTGCCGGGCCGGTCCTCGATATCGCGGCAGCGCTGGCTCACCCACAAACCGAAGCACGCGGCATGGTCGTCGAGACCCAACACCCGACCGAAGGCCGGGTACGCGGCATGGGCCTGCCGATTCACTTCTCCGACATGGACAACGCCGCGCCGCCAACCAGTCGACATGCCCCGCTGCTCGGTGAACACACCCGCGAAGTGTTGAAAGAAAGCGGCTTCTCGGAAACCGAAATCGATGAGCTGATTAGAACCCAGGCCGTCGTGGCACTGAAATAACGCAAACCTGTAGGAGCGAGCCTGCTCGCGAATGCGGTGGGTCAGTCGACATGAATTTCGAGTCTGACGACGCTATCGCGAGCAGGCTCACTCCTACAGGGAGCAGCGCTCGCTTGAACGATCCGCAGTTTTTTTGAACAACTACAAAAACAATAAGGTGAACATCATGAGCCGTATCTTGACCGAGTCCGTCAGCCGCCGATCATTTCTAGTGTCTGCCGGCGTCACCGTTGGCGGCGCATTCGCCGCCAACCTGCTGCCCTCCAGCGTCTTCGCCGCGACCAAACCCATTGTGTTGCGCTACACCAGCAGCCTGCCCGACACCCATCCGTTGAACATCCAGATGAAGGCCGCTTCGCTCGCCATCAAGGCCGAAACCAACGGCGCCGTGGACCTGCAGGTGTACGCCAACGGCGCCATGGGCGGCGACACCGACATGCTGTCCCAGGTACGCGCCGGGGCAATTGACTTCATTCCCTTGCCAGGCGCGATTCTCTCCACGCTGGTGCCGGCCATGTCGATCGAAAGCATGCCGTTCGCGTTCAAGGACTACGACAGTGTCTGGGCCGCGCTGGACGGCAAGCTGGGCGAGTACGTACGCGCCAAGACCGAGAAGGTCGGCCTGATCCCGATGGAGAAAGTGTGGAACAACGGCTTCCGCCAGATCACCAGCTCGACGCGTCCGATCAACACGCCGCAAGACCTGGCCGGTTTCAAACTGCGTGTGCTGGTCAGCCCGTTGTGGACCTCCATGTTCAGCGCCCTGGGCGCCTCCCCTACCGGCATCAGCATCAACGAGACCTACTCGGCGTTGCAGACCAAAGTCGTCGACGGCCAGGAAAACCCATTGGTGGTGGTCGAGGCTGCACGCTTCTATGAAGTGCAGAAATACTGCTCCATGACCGATCACATCTGGGGTGGTTTCTGGATCGTCGCCTCGGGCAAGACCTTTCCAAAACTGCCGGCGGATGTGCAGGAAATCGTTTCCCGGCAGATCAACGCCGCCGCGCTGATTCAGCGTCAACAGGTGATCGACCTCAACTCCAGCCTGGAGCCGTCCCTGACCGCCCATGGCATCACCTTCAACAAAGTCGATCGTTCATTGTTCAGGACTGATCTGCAGTCGAAAGGCTTCTACTCCCAATGGAAGGAAAAGTACGGCCCTGAAGCCTGGAGCTTGCTCGAGCAGTACGCGGGTCAACTGTCCTAAGCCGGAGACAAGGTCATGAAAAGCGAAATACCAATGACGGATGTTTCTCCCGCTGAAGGACTCAGCACGCGCCCCACCACGTTTCGTCTCGGTCGCGCTTTGGACACCGGGCTGCGCTGGCTGACCGAAGGCAGCGCGGCGTTGCTGGTGGTCATCGAAGTCACGCTGCTGTTTTGCAATGTGTTCTCGCGCTACGTGCTCAATCAACCCATCGTCTGGGGCGACGAACTGGCCTCGCTGCTGTTTCTCTGGCTGGCGATGCTCGGCTCAGCGGTGGCGATGCGTCGAGGCGAGCACATGCGGCTGACCTCGTTCATCGGGCGGCTGCCGCTGGAAAAACGCGCCTTTGTCGACACTTTGGGCGCGGTGATTGTCATCACGTTCATCGGGGTGCTGTTCACGCCGGCCTGGGAGTACGTCAGCGACGAGTGGATCATCACCACCGCCGCCCTCGAAATTCCCAACGCCTTTCGCGTGTCCGCCATCGCGGTCGGCCTGAGCCTGATGCTGATGACCTGTGTCGCGCGCCTGCTGACCAGCGCCCGGCTGATCGACTTCTCGGTGTCGGTGGCGATGTTGGCCTCGCTGGCTGCGTTGTTGTGGGTGGCTGAAGGTTCCCTGCTGCTGATGGGCAACTGGAACCTGGTGGTCTTCTTCATGATCGGCGTGATGGCCATGATCGTGATCGGCGTGCCAATCATGGTCGCGTTCGGCCTGGCGACCGTGGCTTACCTGTCGACCATGACCAGCACGCCGCTGACCCTGGTGGTCGGGCGAATGGACGAAGGCATGGCGAGCCTGATTTTGCTGGCCATCCCGTTGTTTGTGTTTTTGGGGGCGCTGATCGAAGCCATGGGCATGGCCCGCGCGATGATCCGCTTCCTCTGCTCGTTGATCGGCCATGTACGTGGCGGCCTGTCTTACGTGCTGATCGGCGCCATTTACCTGATCTCCGGCATTTCCGGCTCCAAGGCTGCCGACATGGCCGCTATCGCACCGGCGCTGTTTCCGGAAATGAAGAAACGCGGTGAGGATGAAAACGAACTGGTGGCGATGCTCAATGCCTCCGGGGCGATGTCGGAAACCATTCCGCCTAGCCTGGTACTGATCACCATCGGTTCGGTGACCGGCGTGTCGATTTCCGCGCTGTTTACCGGTGGTTTCATGCCAGCGGTGGTGGGTGCCATCGCCATGGCGGCGGTGATCTGGTGGAAAAACCGCAAAGGCGAGGCCTCCACCGGTAAACGCGCCTCAGGTAAAGAAATCGGCCACTCGCTGCTGATCGCGTTACCGGCACTGGCCCTGCCCTTCGTGATCCGCACCGCGGTGGTTGAAGGGGTCGCGACCGCCACCGAAGTCGCCGCCATTGGCGTGGCCTACACCTTTATCGTCGGGTTGCTGTGCTACCGCTGCTTTGACTGGCGCCGGCTGTATCCGATCCTGGTCAGCACCGCGTCGTTGTCCGGCGCGATCCTGATCATCATCGGCAGCGCGACCGCCATGGCCTGGGCATTGACCCAGTCGGGCTTCTCGCACCAGTTGGCGCAGGTGATGTCGACGGTGCCGGGTGGCGCGATGGGCTTCCTGATCATCTCCGCCGTGGCGTTCATCCTTCTGGGCAGTTTTCTGGAAGGCATCCCGGCCATCGTGCTGTTCGGGCCGCTGCTGTTCCCGATTGCCAAGGCCATGGGCATCAACGACGTGCATTACGCCATGGTCGCGATCTTCGCCATGGGCCTGGGTTTGTTCGCCCCGCCGTTTGGCGTGGGTTTCTACGCCGCCTGCGCCATCGCCAAGGTCGACCCCAGCGGCGCCATGCGCCGGGTCTGGCCGTATCTCGGCGCGCTGGTTGTGGCCCTGGGCGTGCTGATCGCCGTGCCATGGATCTCCATCGGTTTCCTGCCCAACGCCTGAATCACTTTTTGACTGTCAGCACTCAAATACGAGGTTTCTCATGAATTTCTCCACACTCGAAGCCGGCACCGCCACCGAACGCCAACTGATCGTCGACAAGGAACGCACCATCTCGTTTCTCGGCGAAGACTTGCGCATCTACGCCACGCCCCGCCTGGTGGATGACATCGAACGGACGTGCCTGGACTACCTGCTGACCTTCCTCGATGAGGGCGAAAACACCGTCGGTGCGGCAGTCGACATTCGCCACGTCGGCGCCACGTTGCTGGGCATGTCAGTCAGCATTGTCGCCACGGTTACCCGGATCGAGGGGCGCAGCGTCACCTTCAACGTCGAAGTGCGCGATGACGTCGAGCTGGTGGCCACGGCGGCGCATACCCGGGTGGTGGTGAACGTCGCCAAACTGCGCAGCCGCGTCCAGGCCAAGGCCGAGGCAGCCGCCGCAGGGGAAGTCGAAGACAGCGCACTCAGCCCTTCCCAATTCGCCGCGTCGCGCTGAGCAAGGGACCCCGTCATGATCACGCTGCACGAACGCAACGGCTTGCCCAACCTTGCGGCCGAGGATGCGCTACCGATTGTCGATGCTCACCACCACTTGTGGGACCTGGGCAACGGTCGTTATCCCTGGCTGCAGGACGAGTATCACGAGGATTTTTTCCTCGGCGACTATCACAGTCTGTGCCGTGATTTCTTGCCGGAAAACTTTCTTGCCCTGACCGAAAGACAACGGTTGGTGGGCACAGTGCATGTCGAGGCTGAACGTGCTCGCGATGAGCAAGTCGCCGAGACACGCTGGCTGGAACAGGTGAATGCCCGTTACGGCTTCCCGAATGCCATCGTTGCCCACGCCTGGTTCGATCGTGAGGACAGCGCGGAAATTCTCGCGGCTCAAGCCGCCAGGCCACTGGTGAAAGGCATACGCTCCAAACCCGTCACCTCGGCATCGCCGGAGGTGTCGATTGCCGGCGCCAGGGGCACCATGCAAGACCCGAAATGGCTGGAAGGCTTTTCGCGCCTGGCGGATCACGACCTGTCGTGGGATCTGCGCGTGCCACCGTGGCACCTGGTCGAGGCCGCTGAAGTGGCGGCGATGTTTCCGCAGATCCGGATCGCGCTCAATCACACCGGATTCGCCTGGGATCGCAGCCCGCACGGCATGGCCCGTTGGCGCAAAGGCCTGGAAGCCCTGGCCCTGCAACCCAACGTGCACATCAAGCTCTCGGAGTTCGGGCTGAAAGACTCGCCCTGGAACTACAACGACAACCGGATCGTGGTGCTGACCGCACTGGAGATTTTCGGCCCCGAGCGCTGCATGTTCGCCAGCAACTTCCCGGTCGCCGGATTGCGCGCGTCCTACGACACGATTGCCGACGGCATGGCCGCGATGCTCGCGCCACTGGGGCGTGCCGTGCAGGAAGCGGTGTTCGCCGGCAATGCTCAACGCTTTTATCGTCTGGAGGAACAGCATGGATAACCCATCCGTGATCGACTGGCGTGCGCGCTTTCTGGCCAGCGGCGAGGATGCGGACTTACCCATCGTCGACGCTCACCAGCACTATTTCGACATCGAAAAGCATTACTACCCGTGGCTGAACGACCGCCCGTTGCGCCCCTTTCGTTATGGCGATTATTCATCGATCTGCCGCAACTTTCTGCCTGAGGACTATCGCCGGCTGACGGGCAACCATCGCATCGTGCAGACCGTCGTCATCGAGGGTGAATGGGACCCTGCGACGCCCGCCGATGAGGTGAGGTTTGTCGAGTCACTGGCACAAAACGAACCAACCCTGGCGGCGATGGTGGCGCAGGCCTGGCTTGATCGTGAAGACGCATCGGACCTCCTGCGCCAGTACGGCGATCATCCGTTGGTGCGCGGCGTGCGCCACAAACCTGTGGTCACCCGCCTTGAGGCATGGCGCGAAGATTTCCTGGCGCCGGGCTCGATGCGCGATCCCCGCTGGCGCGAGGGCTACGCACAACTGGCTGAAAACGGTCTGCACTTCGAGTTGCAGGCGCCCTGGTGGCATCTGGCGGAAGCGGCCGAGCTGGCCAGGGACTTTCCCGATGTGACCATCGTGGTCAATCACACCGCACTGCCGGCGGATCGCTCCGAAGAAGGATTGGCCGGCTGGCGTGAAAGCCTCGCGTTGCTGGCACGGGAGCCGAACGTTGCCTTGAAGATTTCCGGCATCTGCATCCCCGGCAAGGCGTGGCCCGTCGAGTCGAACCGCGTGGTGGTGAACGACGCGATTTCGATTGTCGATGTCAGTCGCTGTGCGTTTGCCAGCAATTACCCGGTCGACGGCGTCGTGAACGGCATGAGCGAGATCTTCGACGGCTTCAAAACGATTGTCAGCGACCGTTCCCTCACGGATCGACTCGCCCTGTTTCATGACAACGCCCGCCGTATTTACCGGCTCACTTGACCCTCATTTGAACAGCCCTTCAGGAGTTCCCATGTTTGAAGTTTCAGGCCTCAACTACATCGCTGGCGCGCGTTCGGCAAAAGGTTCGAGCACCTTGCAAAGCCACGACGCCAATACCGGCGAAGCACTGCCCTATCGTTTCCATCAGGCGACCGTGGATGAAGTGAACACCGCTGCAGAAGCGGCGGCCACGGCTTACCCGATCTTTCGCCAACTTTCATCCGCCCGACGCGCTCAGTTTTTGGAGGCTATTGCCACTGAGCTTGACGCGCTGGACGACTCGTTCATTGCCCTCGTGTGCCGGGAAACCGCCCTGCCCGCCGGCCGTATTCAAGGTGAGCGGGCACGCACCAGCGGCCAGATGCGCCTGTTCGCCACGATGCTGCGTCGCGGCGATTTCTACGGCGCCCGCATCGACCGTGCGCTGCCCGACCGTCAACCGCTGCCCCGCCCCGACCTGCGCCAGTACCGCACCGGGCTCGGTCCGGTCGCCGTGTTCGGGGCCAGCAATTTCCCGTTGGCCTTCTCCACCGCTGGCGGCGACACCGCAGCGGCACTCGCCGCCGGTTGCCCGGTGGTGTTCAAGGCCCATAGCGGGCATATGGCAACCGCCGATTATGTCGCCGATGCAATCACCCGCGCGGCCAGAAAAACCGGAATGCCGGATGGCGTGTTCAACATGCTCTACGGCAGCGTCGGCGAGGCGCTGGTCAAGCACCCGGCGATCCAGGCGGTGGGTTTCACGGGGTCATTGCGTGGCGGTCGGGCCTTGTGCGACATGGCAGCGGCGCGTCCTCAACCGATCCCGGTGTTCGCCGAGATGAGCAGCATCAACCCGGTGGTGGTGATGCCCGACGCACTCAAGGTTCGCGGTGACAAGATCGCTGCCGAATTGGCCGCTTCCGTGGTGTTGGGCGCAGGTCAGTTCTGCACCAATCCCGGTTTGGTACTGGGCATTCGCTCGCCCGAGTTCACGGCTTTCCTCGAACGCTTTACCGGTTTGATGAATGAACAACCGGCGCAAACCATGCTCAACACCGGGGCGTTGAAAAGTTATTGCCACGGTTTGGACAACCTTCGCGCTCACGCTGGCATGACTCACCTGGCCGGCGCAGAACAACAAGGCAACCAGGCACAACCGCAAGTGTTCAAGGCCGACGTCAGCCTGTTGAAAAACGGTGATGAGCTGCTGCAGGAAGAAGTCTTCGGCCCGACCACCCTCGTGGTGGAAGTCGCTGACCAGGCCGAGTTGCTCCAGGCATTGCACGGTTTGCGCGGGCAATTGACCGCCACGCTGATCGTCGAAGATTCGGAACTCAATACCCTGAACGAAGTGCTGGCCCTGCTGGAACAGAAAGTCGGGCGTGTGCTGTTCAACGGTTACCCGACCGGCGTGGAAGTCTGCGATGCCATGGTCCACGGCGGACCGTACCCGGCCACGTCAGATGCTCGCGGTACCTCGGTCGGGACGTTGGCGATCGATCGTTTCCTGCGTCCCGTGTGTTATCAGAACTGCCCCGACAGTTTGCTGCCGGACGCGCTGAAGAACGCTAACCCGCTCAGCATCGCCCGACTGGTGGACGGCGTCAGCAGCCGCGATGCGCTGTAAGTCACCCGGCTTCAACTAACACCCGCTGTCAGCACAACTTCCGCGCCTGTTGAACAACAGGCGTCGGATTCGCTCGTCCCGAAAACCGCACCACCCACACAACAACAAAAACAGAGGAAGTCTCATGCACGTTCAACTTCACCCGACACTGCGCTTCTCCAAGATGATGTTGGCGGTCACCGCTGCCGTTCTGATCAATTCAACGTTTTCCCCACTCGCGGTTGCAGAAACCGCACCCACCGCGACGGCAGCGCCTATGCAATGTGTAACTGAAGCCACACCGCGCTACACCAAAACCCCCACCGGTTACCTCATGGTGCTGCGCATGGGCGATAACGCTTTTAAAGAGCTGACCAAACTGGCCATCGCCGAAAAAATCCCCAGCGCCTCCATCACCGGCATCGGCTTCGGCAATGTGAAGTTCGGTTTCTGGAACAAGGACAAGAAAGACTTCGACGCCAAGACCTTGAACAGTGTCGAGATGGCGAGCATCACCGGCTCCGTGGCCTGGAAGAACGATCAGCCTTCGATCCATATGCACGGCGTCGCCGGCGACGCGACGTTCCAAGCGTACGGCGGCCACATCCTCGACTTCGAGGTCACGACGGGTTCGATGGAAATCACCGTGATCGTCCATCAGCGTCGTCTGGAACGCGGGATTGATCCGTGCATCGGTGCCAACGTGCTGGGTATTTAACTCAAGCGTCACGCTCCCGCAGGCAACTGGCGTTGCCGGCATCCGCGACTGCGGGAGCCACTCTCCCCTATTCAAATTACAAAAAAAGGGCGATTTCGATGAGCAGTAAAACAACGGCGGTAACGATTGCACTGGGCGCCATCGCACTGAGCACCCAGGTGCACGCCGACTTCCTGAGTGACAGCAAGGCAACGTTGGGGATGAGAAATTTCTACTTCAACAACGACAACCGCGACGGCACGGCCGCGCCTTCGAAAACCGAAGAATGGGCGCAGGGTTTCATGCTCGACTACAAGTCGGGCTACACCGATGGCACGGTTGGTTTTGGCGTCGACGCACTGGGCCTGATGGGGATTACGCTGGACAGTGGCAAGGGACGGCACGTCGGCAGTTCGATGATTCCTTCGGACAGTGACAACAGCGCCGTCGACGAATGGAGCCGACTGGGGTTGACCGGCAAGGTCAAAGTCTCGAAAACCGAACTGCGCCTGGGCACGCTGATGCCTAAGCTGCCGATCCTGGTGTCCAACGACGGGCGCCTGTTGCCGCAAACCTTTGAAGGAGGCCAGATCACCTCGGGCGAGTTCAAGGATCTGACCCTCACGGGCGGCCGAATCGAACACGCCACCGGTCGGGGCTCCAGCGATCAGACCGGGTTGGCCGCCACCGGCGGCACCCGTGAAAGCAACGCGTTCGACTTCGCCGGCGGCGACTGGAAAATCACCAAGGACCTGACCGCCCAGTATTACTACGCCAACCTGGACGACTACTACACCCAGCAGTTTTTCGGCCTGATCCACACCCTGGCGATCACGGAAGGTCAGTCGCTGAAGACCGACTTGCGCTACTTCAAGACCGACTCATCCGGTAGAAACAGCTCGGGCACGTCGGGCTACAGAATCAGTGGCTTCACCGAAGGCAATGATGGCGAGATCGACAATAAAACCTGGAGTGCTGCGCTGATTTACACGGTGGGTGGCCATGCCGTCACCGCCGGCTATCAAAGCGTTTCAAGTGGCAGCAACTTCACGCAGCTCAATCAGGGCGGCCTGGCCAACAAAGGGGCCGGCGGCTCCAGCCTTTACCTGTACACCGACCGTCTGATTCAAACCTTCACCCGGGCGGGCGAACGCACAGCCTTCGGTCAATACGCCTATGACTTTGCCGCCATGGGCGTGCCCGGCCTGAAAGCGTCCGTCATGTACCTCAGCGGGGACGACATCAAGACGACCTCTGGCAATACCCAAAAGGAATGGGAGCGGGACATTGCGCTGGACTACGTGATTCAGTCCGGTGCCCTGAAAAATGTCGGATTTGGATGGCGTAACGGCAAGTCCAACAGCGAGGCGGCGCGTGACCAGGATCAGAATCGCTTGATCGTGAGCTACAGCATTCCTCTGCTTTAGCATCGCGGCCCCGCGCTTGCAGCGAAGCAACGCTGGCGCGTCCAGCGTTGTTGGTGGAGGATGATTGTGTGTGTGCGGCGAAGGACTGCGCTTTTTCAAAAGCGCAGGCTTTGAACTGATCACGCTTGAACAGGGAACTCCTGACGACCGCCACGCATCCTACAGATGTGGTACTTCCTTTTTTGCTTCACGCTTTACAGAGGACACCGTCATGCGCCGTCTGATTATCATCTCTTCCCTTTTGCTGTGTTTACCCTTCGGCTCCGCTATGGCCAAAGTGGATGCGGGCGATGTCGCCACGTCAGCCGGGGTTTCCGCATCGTTGTACTCGACCTTCAAGGATGACAAACGGGTGATTCCGGCTCGGGATGACGCCTCCAGCTTCGTTGCCAGTGGCGGCGCGATTCGTGGTGTTTACCTGGAGTCATACTTGAAGCAGATTCGTCAGGAACATCCCGGCCTCAACGCCAGCGACGAAGACCTGGCCAGAGCAATCCTCGTCCAGGACGGCGTTGCAGCGGGTCAATAAAGGCTGAAAAAGTAGCGGTGGGGCTTGCGACACCCGGATAGCGTTTGCAGCCCTACCTTGCTTCAACACCGGAGGACAATCGCGCCCAACCCGCCACCAGTTGCGCGCTGATGCTCACGCCGCCGCACACCACAATCACCACATCATGGGCTCCGGCAATCGCTGGATGGTCCAGGTATCCAATCGCCAACGAAACGCCGCACGCCGGCTCGACCAACTGACGCAAGTCGTTGGCGTAACGCACCACGCCCATGATCGCCTCGTCATCGCTGAGCACCACGCACTCATGGGGGAAATCGAGGATGTGCTGCACCGGCCAGGCGGCTACCTGGGCAGCACCTAGCGAAGTGGCAACGGTGTCGATCCTCGGCAACCTGACCGGATGCCCGGCCTCGACCGCTGCCGCAAAAGAGGCCGCCCCCTGGGTTTCGCAAGCAATGATCCGGCAGTCCATGCGGTCATGGCGAATCAACCCGGTGAGAATGCCCGCCAGCAAACCACCACCCCCTACCGACGTCACTATTGCATCGACCTGAGGACAATCCTCGAGGATTTCATCGACTATCGTGCTGTGCCCTTCCCACAACACCGGATGATCGAAGGCCGGCACGTATTCAGTGTCCGCGCCTTGCGAGAGTTCCTTGGCCCGTTGATTTGCATCGTCCCAGACCTTGCCATGGACGATCACCTCGGCACCGGTTTTCCTGATCCGTGCGCGGGTGGTTTCGGGTGTGGTGTGTGGCACCACAATGCAGGCTTTCAATCCCAGGATGGCGGCCGCCACGGCGGTGGCGAACCCGGCATTACCGCCGGAAGGACAGACGACTTTGCGTTTGCCCTGCGCCTTTGCCTGACTGCACAAAAGACCCATGCCGCGCAATTTGAACGAACCGCTGGGTTGCAGGTTTTCCAGCTTGAGCCAGATCCGCCGGGCCGGCGTCGACAGGCCCGGGTGCAGAATCAACGGCGTTCTGATGTGAAGCATGGCGGTGCTCCTTAAGGGTGAACGGTCCTAATCCAAGCTTAGTTCACCCTGCCCGGAGGCTACCGCTTCAGCGATAACGCGGTGCGGCCGTGGAATTGCCGAACAAGCCTGAAAGCGTCTGGCGCTGGGCTTCGTAGGTGTCCCACTGGTCGCCTTGGTGCAGGCCCGGAATGGTCACCACTTCGCCTTGCGCCAGCCCCGTCAGCGCGGCATCGACCATGTCCTGGGCAGACATCACGATCTCTTGCGGCAGGTTTTCCACGGGGTTGCCGGCCTCGCTCCAGAAATCGGTGGCGGTGGCGCCGGGCAATACAGCCTGGATCCGAATGCCTTTGTCGGCCAGCTCGCGGTGCATGGATTGGCTCAGGCCGAGGACAAACGCCTTGGTCCCGCCATACACGCCGTTGAGAATTTCCGGGGCGACGGCAACGATCGAGGAGATATTGATCACCGTCCCGGTGCCGCGAGCAACGAAGCCTGGTACCACCGCGTAAGCGAGGCGCATCAACGCGGTCACGTTGAGGGTGATCATGTCTTCCATGTCATCCACGGGGCTGCCGAGCAGCGGCATGACAGCGCCGACCCCGGCGTTGTTGACCAACAGGGTGATACTGGCGTCGGAGCGTAGAATTTCTTCGACCCGCCGCACATCGGCCTTGTCTTTCAGATCAGCGGCGACCACTTCCACGGCGCGACCGGTTTCGTTACTCAGGTGGTTGGCCAGGGCGTTCAGTTTTGCCTGGCTGCGGGCGACCAGAATCAGGTCGTAACCCTGCCGGGCGAGACGGTCGGCATACACCGCGCCGATGCCCGAAGAAGCGCCAGTGATCAGCGCGGTACCTTTGGATGAGAGGGCCATGTCGATTTCCTTCACAGTGAGGCGATAACTTCGCCGGGTGTGAACCGTTATAAATGGTCTAACGCTCGTCTCAAATGACGTTTAAAGTACGTTTTTCGGACATGACCTTTTGAGGACATCTCGATGACTTCCGTGGCGTTTGTAGTGTTTGAAGGGTTCCAGTCCATGGCACTGGCGGCCATGCCGGTGTTCGAGTACGCCAACTTCAGCGCCGGCGAAGCGCTGTATGACGTCAGCGTACTGTCCGAAGACGGCCGCACATTGCGCGCTTCCGGTGGGCTGAGCGTCGGCACCGAGGCCTTTGGTGAGCGGGTGTTCGATACGGTGATTGTGGTGGGCGGCGATGCCATCCTCGAGCAGGCACCCGAGGGCGTGCTGAACTACCTGCGCGCAAACGTTAAAACCGCACGGCGCACGGCGTCGATCTGCTCCGGGGCGTTCGTCCTGGCCCAGGCCGGATTGCTCGACGGTCGGCGGGCCACCACTCATTGGGCTTATGCACGGGAGCTGCAAGCGCGGTTTCCATCGATCAAGGTCGAAGAAGACCGCATCTACGTCGTCGACGGTTCGATCTGGACCTCCGCCGGGATGACCGCCGGCATCGACCTGGCGCTGGCCATGGTCGAAAAGGATCACGGCGCCGCACTGGCCCGTACCGTGGCGCAGAAACTGGTGATGTACCACCGCCGCGCGGGCGGCCAGTCGCAGCACTCGGCGCTGCTGGAACTGGAAGCGAAATCCGACCGTATTCAAACCGTCCTTGGCTATGCGCGAGAACACCTCACCGAGACGTTGTCGGTGGAACAACTGGCAGACGTCGCGCGCCTCAGCCCTCGGCAGTTCAGCCGGGCCTTCCGGGCGGAAACCGGTCAATCACCGGCCAAAGCCATCGAGAACCTGCGCCTGGAAACGGCACGGCAAATGCTGGAACGCGGGCGCCTGACCCTCGACCAGATCGCCGAAGAATCCGGCTTCAGCGACTGCCGCCGCATGCGCGAAGCCTTCCTTCGGGCGTTCGGGCAGCCACCGCAGGTGATTCGGCGTAATGCCAGGGCCGGGTTGAACGCGTGAGGGGCGCCAGACCTCTAAACTGAAAAGATCAGACGAGGTGCTTATGAAAATCTCGGCCAAACTGGCGTTTTTCGCCGTTGTTTCCACCCTCGCCTACCTTGGGCTCGCAGTGTGGGGGCTCGGCGGGTTCTCGGCGTTTTTCTCTCATGCACCGCTGGTGGTCATCGTGTTTGCCACTTTGGTGATGGCCATCGCGTCCTTGTTCACTGAGGTCAACCTGAGTTCCGGCGAACGTGAAGACCGGGCCAATCGCTGGGTGCTGCCGGCGTTCGGGGTGATCGGATTATTGAGCGGGTACCTGCCGGCCTATACCGACCGGATCGATTTCTGGACCTTGGGTGGCGAAGGTGTTCGCTGGTTAGGGGCTTTGCTGTTCATCATCGGCGGCACGCTGCGGCTGTGGCCGGTGTTTGTGCTGGGCAAGCGTTTCAGTGGACTGGTGGCAATTCAGCCGGGGCACACGCTGGTCACCGACGGGATTTATCGCACCTTGCGCAACCCCAGTTACCTGGGGCTGATGATCACTGCGGTGGGCTGGGCACTGGCCTTTCGCTCCGGCGTTGGCCTGTTGCTGGCCGCGGTAACGCTGATCCCGCTGATCGCCCGCATTCACGCCGAAGAAGCGCTGTTAAGGACGCAGTTCGGCAGCGAATACGAGGCTTACTGCGCCCGCAGTTGGCGGTTGATTCCCGGGGTTTACTGAAGGTCCCGCGGCTCAAGGCGCAGCAGACCACCTGCCTCCACGCGGCTGCCGACCGACTCATAGCTGGCGAGTGTGGCATGCGGAGTCTGGAGCGGATGGTCGTGGGTCGCGGTCACCACGATCAGGTCCGCGCCCGCGGCCTCGGCGGCGAGAATGCCCACGGTGGCGTCTTCGAAAATCAGGCAATCGGCCGGTTCAACGCCCAAGCGCTTGGCCGCCAGTCGATAACCCGCGGGATCGGGTTTGCCGGCGCTGACGTCTTCGGCAGTGACCATCACCAAAGGCTGCGGAATACCCGCCGCCGCCATCCGCCGCAACGCCAATGCCTTCGGCGCAGAAGTGACGATTGCCCATTGATTGGCGGGCAGCGATTTCAGGAAATTCGCCGCGCCGGGCACCTCGATGATCCCCTCGACATCCTCGATTTCTGCCTCGGTAATGAACGCCGCTTCAGCCTCGGCATCCACACCGGGCAACGCCAGGCGATTGATGGTGTCGATGGCGCGAACGCCATGGATGGTGGGCAGGAAGGTGTCGACATCGACGCCATGGCGCAAGGCCCAGGCCGCCCAGATCCGCTCGGCAGCGGCGATGGAATTGAGGACGGTGCCGTCCATATCAAATAGAAAAGCGCGGTACGGGGTGTTGAAAACGGATTCTTGAGCAGACAAGGGGGAGCTTCCTCTCGCAAGTGCCAGGCGGGTTCGCCGAACAATGTAGCATTTGCGAGGAGCTGCCGAACGCGGCCCAAGTCTTCGGCAACTCCTGCAGAGGATTTCCTGACTAAGCGGGACGCGGTGCTTCAACAGGCGGGGTGCCGTCGTGAAACATCGTCTTCAGTTGAGCACGCAGTTCCGGCGAGTCGGTGTGCTTGTGAACACTGACCGCATGCTGTGCGGCGGCTTCGAGCAGTTCGTTTTCAGAGTCTGCGGACAGTGCGACCGAGCATTTGGCATCGCTTGGAAACTCGCGGCAGTCGATGTATTTACGCGCCATGATCTTCTCCTCCCTACGACGAAGGCAGGCCGTGGCCTGCGTGAACGATCACTCGACGCGCCACCCCATCCATCAAACCCGATTGCAAGTCGCACCGAGTGTGCCGACTCTTGAAGTATAGGCCCGCCACAAGGCGCATCGTGTCAGGTTGTAGTGGTTCTACAGGGTTTGTTTCGACTTCAAGGCACCTTCGACACAGTCCAGCAACTGCCCAAGCGCCCACGGTTTCTTGATGAACGACACCGAATGCCTGACCCCGGCGCTTTCCGGTGTTTCGAAACCGGACATGATCATGATCGGTTTGTCGGGCCAACGGTCGCCAAACTGATTGGCCAGGTCCGCACCATTGAGAGTGCCCGGCATGGTGATGTCCGTGAGCAATAGACGGACGCCGTCCGAGTGTTGCTCCAGATACGCTGACGCGGCATCCGCACTGACATGCGCTTCAACCACAAAGCCTTCCTCCTGGAGAATTTCGCAGAGAAATTCCAGAATCAGCGGGTCGTCCTCAACCACAAGAATCAACCCGCTTGGGAGATGATCGCCCGCCGTCGATACTGGTCTCATGACTGTGCCACTCCCTGATTACCTAAATGATTTCGCGCGCTTAAATCCGCTACCTACAGGTATGAGCAGCGGACTTCGCGGAAATTCATTTTTGATGCAATCGGGCGATGAATCAGGCGCCATACAGCGCTGTATGGGCGCCTGAAAACCAGGATCTGGCCTCGAAAAAGGGTGTCGGGATCAGTACGACGGAGCTTCTTTTTTCATGGTGTCCTTGGACATCGCATCCTTCTTCATTCCGTCCTTGCTCATGGCGTCCTTGGACATCGTGTCTTTCTTCATCGTGTCCTTGCTCATGGAATCCTTGGACATGGCGTCCTTCTTCATCGTGTCTTTGTGCATGGCGTCTTTAGACATTGAATCCTTGCTCATGCTGTCGTTGCTCATGCCGTTATTGGTTGCTGGATCGGCGGCAAACACGCTGGCGACGCCAAACGCCAGGCACATGGACAGTACGGTGGTCGCTAACTTTTTCATGATGAAACTCCTTGAAGCACAGGTTGCGAATGAGCGCAGCGGGTGCCGCGCCGTGAAGTGGCCAGGCGCCATCAGCTGCCACCAAACCAGTTGTAACCCTGGTCTTCCCAGTAGCCACCCGGATAGGTGTTGGTGACGAAAATCGCCTGAATGTGTTTGGGATTCTTGTAGCCCAGCTTGGTGGGCATACGCAGCTTCATCGGGAAGCCGTACTGGCGAGGCAGCACCGCGCCGTCATAGGTCAGCGTCAACAATGTTTGCGAATGCAGTGCGGTGGCCATGTCGATGCTGGTGTAGTAGTCGTCCGCGCATTTGAAGCCGACAAATTTGGCATCCGTGTCGGCACCAACCCGCTTCAGGAAGTCGCTGAACCGCACGCCGCCCCAGCGACCGATCGCGCTCCAGCCTTCGACGCAAATGTGTCGGGTAATCTGTTCGGTCTGCGCCATGGCCCGCAGCTCTTCGAGCCGCCAGCTGCGCTTGTCCGCGACCAGCCCGGTCACTTCCAGTCGATAACTCTCTTCCTCCACTGTCGGCGCCTCGTCGATGCCGTAGAAGGCATTGAACGGAAACGGCCGGGTGATCATCGACTCGGGATAGGTCGGTGCCAGGTTATTGGGGTTGAACAACCAGCCCTGCACCCGATCGTTGAACCGGGACATCGAGAACAACGCGGTTTCGACGCTTTCGTTGTCGGTGATGTTGCAGCCGGACAACATGGCCACACCGCCGAGGGTCAGGCTGCGCATCAGGAACGTGCGTCGTGAGCGGTCCTCGATCTGTGGTGCAAGGATCTTTCTGGCCTCTGTCAGGATGGACGATTCGTCCAACCCTGAGCCTTGAATACGCTTTTTCATACGACCTCCTTGCGACCGACAATCATGGCCCACAACGTTTTGGGAACCAGCGCGACCATCACCAGATGAACCGCGACAAAGGCCACCAACAGCGACATCGCGATGAAATGCACGTGCCGCGCGCCTTCGTAACCACCCAGCAGTTCACGTAACAGCGGAAACTGGACGGACTTCCACAAGACCAGCCCGGAGATCACCAGCAGCGTGATGTCGACCATCACGAACAGGTACGCCAGCCGTTGCACCTGGTTGTAATGACTCAGGTCGGCATGCCCCAATTTCCCTCTCAACGCCGCCCACAGGTCATGCAGGACACCTTTAGGCGAAACCGGGAAAAAGCGCCGTTTCAGACGTCCACTGACGAGGTTGAAGATCAGGTAGACAAGACCGTTCACGACCAGAAACCACATCGCCGCGAAATGCCATTGCAATGCGCCGCCGAGCCAGCCACCCAACGTGATTTCCTTGGGAAAACTGAAGTCATACAGCGGAGACGCGTTATAGATTCGCCAACCGCTGGTGACCATGACCAACACCGCCAAGGCGTTCAGCCAATGGGTCAGCCGTAACCAGCGGGGATGAGTGCTGACTTTGGGTGAAGCAGCTAACTGCGACATGTTCGGCTCCCGGTGGTTGATCGTTGGAGCCGATTATGCGAGCCGACAGATCGCCAAATCCTCACGTAAAGTTAAATAAAACGTGATAACTCTCTGCGCCCTGCAGCGGTCCTTGCAGCGCAATTGTGGTTAAAATGCCGCCCCTCCAAATTGCCGACGTTGCCCGATGAACTCAGACGCCCTCTCCACCCTCCACGACCATTTACTGACGGCCCTGGCAACTGCCCCCGCAGAAACCCGCCGACTGTTCCACGGCCGTGGCCGGTGCTGGCCGGGTCTGGAGCAATTGACGGTCGACTGGTTGCAGGGCGTGGTGCTGGTGTCGCTGTTCAAGGAACCCGACGCGTCGCAGCTGGAAGCGTTGAAACACAAGCTGATGGACGTCACGCAATCGCCTGCGTGGACGCAATCCGGCGCGCACACGCTCCTGCTGCAACATCGCTACCTGCTGCAAAGCACCACCGAGTGGCTGTTGGGGGACGCGATCGACGAGATGACGATCACCGAGGGCGGCCTGCATTACCGGGTGGACCTGGGCCGCAAGCAGAACACCGGCCTGTTCCTCGACATGCGTTACGGCCGCGACTGGGTGCGGGCCAATGCCCAGGGCAAGCGCGTGCTGAACCTGTTCGCCTACACCTGCGGATTCTCGGTGGCGGCCATCGAAGGGGGGGCGACGCACGTGGTCAATCTGGACATGTCCAGCCCGGCCCTGAGCCGTGGTCGCGACAATCACCGGCTCAACGGCCACGACCTGAGCAAGGTGACGTTCCTCGGTCACGACCTGTTCAAATCCTGGGGCAAGGTGATCGGCAAGGGCCCTTACGACCTGGTGATCATCGACCCACCGTCCTTTCAGAAAGGCAGTTTTCTGCTGACCAAGGACTACCAGCGCGTGCTGCGCCGACTGCCGGAATTGCTCAGCCCTCAGGGCACGGTACTGGCGTGCATGAACGATCCGGCGTTCGGTGCGGACTTCCTCATCGACGGCGTCACCCGCGAAGCACCGAGCCTGCGTTTCGAGCAACGGCTGGACAATCCGCCGGAGTTTCCGGACGCCGATATTGAATGCGGGTTGAAGGCGCTGGTGTTCAGGCTGGAGGATTGAGCACCAACGCAAACAGCTCACCATGCCCATTCACATTGAGCTTGTGATAGAGATTGCGCCGGTGAACCTTCACCGTCTCCGGGGAAATGCCCATCTGCTGGGCGATGGCCTTGCTTGAGAAGCCCTGCAGAATCAGGCGCGCCGTTTCGATTTCCCGTACCGACAGGCGCGCGTCGAAACGATCCAGCAGGGTCGCCAGATCCCCGGCCACCGCCTCGGTTGCCGGTCCTTCCGGCGGCATCAATTGCAGGTGACGGCGCATCGCCGCCAGCACCCAATCGCGCACGCACAGCAGGCGCCCCTGTTCCTCCAGCGTGAATCGCGTCGAGCGTCCCAACGACAAACCGAGCACGGCGCCATCGATGTTGACCATGAACTGCAACTCGTCACCGCCCACCACGGTGCGGAAGTAGCTCAGGTAATACTCGCTCTGCTGAAACTGGTCGGGGGCCACCGATTCGAGGCTGTGCAAACCGTCGGCAATGCCGGCACATGCAGCCTGATAAAACGGATCGAGCAGGTACATGCCGGCCCTGTAGTCCGCCAGTTCTTCTTGCTCGGTAGCACCGCCCTTTGAGTCGAAGTCGATCAGCAGGCGCGGCACCCGCCCGGCTCGCATAACCGCGACCAACGCGTTGTCCATCGGCACCAGCAGCCGCAGCGTGTCGACCAGCGCACGCCAG
Organism: Pseudomonas silensiensis; assembly: GCF_050434865.1. Lineage (NCBI taxonomy): Bacteria > Pseudomonadati > Pseudomonadota > Gammaproteobacteria > Pseudomonadales > Pseudomonadaceae > Pseudomonas > Pseudomonas silensiensis. Next base: position 299,824 of record NZ_JBNDJH010000005.1, on the reverse strand, counting down.
AACCCGTCCTGCCCCACGGCAGCAAATACTCGCGCCAGCCCCTGGTGCACCGGTAACTCTTTCAACAACGCGTCCACACCCTACCCCTTTCGAGTAACCCATGATGGGAATGGGTGAGTCCACTCCCTGCCGATACGCTGCAAGCACCTGATCATCACCGGCCTGCAGCAGGCCAGGAGTGCCGCATCATGAGTCGTCACCGCTCGCATATCAATCTCGGACTGGCCGCCTGTTTGTCGGTCTCGCTATCGGCGGTTGCCGCCGACGGCCCGACGGTCCACGTCTACAACTGGTATGACTACATTGGTCCCACGACCCTGCAGGATTTCAAGCGTGACACCGGGATCGTGCCGGTCTACGACACCTTCGACAGCGCCGAAGTACTGGAAGGCAAATTGCTCACCAGCCGCAGCGGATACGACGTGGTGGTGGCCAGCAACTTCAGCTTGCCGACCCTGATCAAGGCCGGTGCACTTGCACCTCTGCCCCACGCGCAGATGCCTGACTTCAAAAACATGGATGCCGATCTGTTGGCGAAACTGGCCAACAACGACCCGGGCAACCAGTACGCCGTGCCGTATCTGTGGGGCACCAACGGCATCGGCTACAACATCGACAAGGTCCGCGCTGCACTGGGCGACAAGGCGCCGGTGGACTCCTGGGACCTGGTGTTCAACGAAGAAAACCTGGCCAAACTCGGCCAGTGCGGCGTGGCCATGCTCGACTCGCCAGCCGAGATGTTGCCGGTCGCCCTGCATTATCTCGGTCTACCACCTAACAGCACCAACCCCGAAGACTACAAAAAGGCCGAAGCACTGCTGCTCAAGCTGCGGCCGCATATTGCCTACTTCAACTCGTCCAAATTCATCAGCGACCTCGCCAACGGCAACATCTGCGTGGCGGTGGGTTGGTCCGGCGCGATGCTGGAAGCCAAGACCAATGCCGAGCAGGCGAACAATGGCGTGAAGATCGCCTACAGCTTGCCGAAGGAAGGCGCTCCGGTGTGGTTCGACACCCTGGTGTTGCTCAAGGATGCGCCGCATCCGGAACAGGGTTTGGCCTTCATCGATTACCTGATGCGCCCCGACGTCATCGCGCCGGTCAGTGATCACCTCTCCTACCCCAACGGCAACCGCAGCGCGACGCCACTGGTGGCCGAAGCGACCCGCAACAACCCGGCCGTGTATCCGTCCGCCGAAGCCATGGCCACGTTATTCACCCTCCAGCCCTTGCCGCCCGCCACTGAGCGCGTGCGGACGCGGATCTGGAGCAAAGTCAAAAACGGTCAATAACCCATTGCGTCAGCCAATCACTTTTTTTGAATACATTGAAGATGAGAGAAACGATGAAACCACGTGCCCGCGACCTGAACATCCAGTTCGGCCAACTGCAACCCGGCCCGCTCAACGCGATCACCGATGTGCCCGGCGTACGGGTCGGTCACAGCAATGTGCGAGGACGCACCGCCAACGGCCGCGACATCCTGACCGGCGTCACTGTGATCGAGCCGCGTGCCGGCTCCACCAGCCTGCAACCGTGCTTTGCCGGCGTCCATGTGCTCAACGGCAACGGCGACGCGACCGGTCTTGAATGGATTCGCGAAGCCGGACTGTTGACCAGCCCGATCGCCTTCACCAACACCCACAGCCTGGGTGTGGTGCGCGATGCGCTGGTGACACTGGATCGCCAAAACCAGCCCGATGACGGGCGACTCTACTGGAACATGCCGGTGGTGCTGGAGACCTTCGACGGTCTGCTCAACGACATCAACGGTTTCCACGTGAAGGTCGAACATGTGGCCGAAGCCCTGCGCACGGCGGTGGGTGGTCCGGTGATCGAAGGCGCCGTCGGCGGCGGCAGCGGCATGATCTGCCACGAATTCAAGGGTGGGATCGGCACCGCTTCGCGACGTCTGAGCAGTGCTGAGGGTGGCTGGACCGTCGGCGCTATCGTCCAGGCCAACCATGGCATCCGCAACGAACTGCGTGTCGATGGTTATCCGGTCGGGCGCTACATGGAACAGGCCGATTCACCGTTCCTCAAAGCGTCGTTGCCGCATCCGGGTATGGGCTCGATTGTCGTCTGCCTGGCCACCGATGCACCGTTGCTGCCACACCAGTGCACGCGCCTCGCGCAGCGCGCCAGTCTCGGTCTTGCCCGCACCGGTGGAGGCAATGAAGACCACAGCGGTGACATCTTCATCGCCTTCGCCACTGGCAACCAGCACGTGCCGCCGGCCGCTTACGAGAGCAAACGTGCGCCGACCACCGACAACCTGAGCATGGTCAACAACGACCACATCAGCGAGTTGTTCCTGGCCGCCACCGAAGCCGTAGAAGAAGCGATCATCAATGCCTTGCTGGCCTCCGACACTGCCGAAGGCAATGGCCATGCGGTGCCGGGACTGGATGCCGGGACGCTGCTTAGCGCCTTGCGTCGGGCGGGCTGGCCGGGTGAACAGGTCTAACAGGGTTGAGGCGTCTGGATGCCGCAAAGAGCTCGCGACCGAGGCTTTTCGCGGCGTCCAGGTGCACCGCCGGATCCTGAATTTCCGATTCAAGCAGTAGCTCGGACGTCACCACCTGAGCACCGCAATAATCAAAAATCCCATGGTCGATCTGCGTCTTCATGGCCTCGGCATAACCGTGCCGGGCATAGGTTCTCGCATCGGCACCGCCCACACCAATCAAGTGAACCCGCAGATGGCCAAGCTTCTTCTCCAGCTTGGCATCCGCAGTGAAATCGAACGCCCAGCCGTTGGTGAACACCCGATCAATCCAGCCCTTGAGCAGCGCCGGCATTGACCACCAATAGACCGGATAAACCAGCACCACCGCATCGGCGCGATCTACCCGCGCTTGCTCGGCAATAACATCAGAAGGGGGCGGCGCTTCTCGGTGATGCACCGCCAGATCAGCGACGCTGAACCTCGGATCGAACCCTTCGGCCGAGAGGTCGGCGATTTCAAAGGTATGCCCCGGATCGTCCAGGGCGATGCCCTGAGCGACTTGCTTAGCCAGGCTGTGGGTGAGCGAACGAGGATCGTGATGAGCCACAACGATAAGCGCGTGCATGCTGGAAACTCCTGATTGAGAGCACAAGGCGGACCTTATATACTCTTGGTAAGTTACGATCAGTAAGTTACTTTTGGTACATAGTCATGTCAACCACCGAAACAGACGCGCAAGATTCCACGCCGCAACCGCGACGACGAATGTCCCGGGAGGACCGCCAACGCCAGTTGCTGGACGTCGCCTGGCAACTCGTTCGGGAAGAAGGCACCGACGCGCTGACATTGGGGCGACTTGCCGAGCTGGCCGGGATCACCAAACCGGTGGTTTACGATCACTTCACGACGCGACCCGGGTTACTGGCGGCGCTCTATCAGGACTTTGACGCCCGACAGACAGCGCTGATGGATGCCGCACTACAGAGCAGCGAACCGACTTTACCCGGCACCGCCAGGGTGATCGCTTCGTCGTACGTCGACTGCGTACTGCTTCAGGGCAACGAGATCCCCGGCGTCATCGCGGCACTGGCCAGCTCCCCGGAACTGGAGAAGATCAAGCGTGAATACGAAGCGATTTTTCTCAATAAGTGCCGAACCGTCCTCGCTCCTTTCGCTGGCGCGGGTGAGATCAAGGCAGCGGGATTGCGGGCGATGCTCGGTGCGGCGGAAGCCTTGTCTCACGCCGCCGCGAATGGAGAAATCAGCGCCTTGCAGGCACAGGACGAGCTGTACGAAACCATCATCGCTATGGTCGAAAGAAGTGCCCGTGGCGATGTTGGAAAAATCGCGGAAACTGACACCAGACAGTTGGATTCGACTAGCGGTACTTGAGTGCCAAACCCCAACTTTCTACGATAATTCTACGCAACCGCTTGTTTGCTCAAGCCGCTGCGTAAGTGGTGAGTGAACTGAACCCCAACAAGCTCACCACTTGTTTCATGCGCATCTTGAGCCTCGAGGGCTCTTCTTCCTCCCCATCAAAGAGCTTTGAGGCTCTTTTTTATCTGCACGAATTCCAGACACAAAAAAGCCCGGCATTTGGCCGGGCTTTTTACATTTGTTCGACGCAGATCGATCTCCACGCCGCCTGGGCAAGCATATCCCTGTAGGTCTTCGGACGGCCCTTCACCCGGCCCGACAACCATGTCCGGCAATAGCTTTCCGCCTGGCCAATGATCAGCGACAGCATCAATTCGGACGGAAAACCTTTTAACTCATCGCCTCGCGCCGAAGCCGACAGCCACTCCAACAGTTGCTTGTTGCGAGCCTTGTTACGGGTAGCCAGTTCTTCCTTGAACGGCCCTTTAGTGACGGAAAATCGCGCGTGGTACTGGAAGCGCGCCCATTCGGGCTGGTTGTCGACCCAATCCACATAGCTGTGCACCAGCGCGTACACCCCCTCTTGCGTCGTGCCCGCGTCGCTCAGGTAGCTGTCGCGCAACCTGGCCTGATCATCCAAAGCGGTGAAAAACAGCGCGGCCACCAAACCTTCCTTGTTCCCGAAATGGTGATAAATCGCACCCACGCTGGTATCGCATTCGGCGCGGATCATCTCAATGGTCGTGGCTTCGATCCCCTGCTCGTTAAACAGCGTGAGGGCCTTTCTAAAGATGTCGCGTTTGAGTTCAGCGCGTCTTCCGGGGTAGCAGCGCTCGAGTAAATCTGACGTTTCCATGCTCAACACAGACCCAAAAAATCAATGGTGAAGGCAGGTAACTGCCATCGGACAAGTGGCGCTAGGTTGACAGATTTCTCGTCGACAGAATACTGTTCCGCAACAGAACATTATTCTGTTACGGAACATCATTCTGTATATCAACCCATCAGCGAGGCGTCAAAATGAGTCAGTTTCTCAGCATGTTCACCAGCGCAGGCCCGCAAGCGTTCAGCAAAATGGCCTGCCAGGTGGCGCCCTACTTCAGCACCATCAACCCGCTGGTCACGGCGTTGCGCAAAGACTTCGCGACGGTGCAGGTGCCGTTCGCCAAGGAGATCACCAACCACCTGGGTACGGTTCACGCGATTGCGATGTGTAATGCCGCCGAACTGGCAGCCGGGATGATGACCGATGTGTCGATTCCCGAAGGCGCACGCTGGATTCCCAAAGGCATGACGGTCGAGTACCTGGCGAAGGCAAAAACCGATGTGACGGCGGTGGCCGATGGAGGTGGCGTCGACTGGACGACTGAAGGCGACAAGATCGTGCCGGTTGACATTCAAGACGCCGAGGGCAAGAAAGTGTTCACGGCGCGGATCACCATGAACGTGAAGCTGACTTAAACGCTGACGGGGCCTAATGTGGGAGCGAGCTTGCTCCCACAGTTGATCGAGTTGTCTGGGCGAGCGCGGTTAGCGTGAATCTTCGCCCAGTCGTTCGCGCACAAACTCACTGGCCCTGCGCGTCATCTGGTCCAGATGTCGGTCACGCTGTTTTTCTGCATCTTGCATGGCCCGCTTGCCGTGTTTTTGCAGCAGGTACGTATGAATCTGTCGCACCTCGAGCGAGCTGTAGATCGACGCCACGTCCAGCACGGCCATCAAGCCATCGGTGCCGTGGTCGCGGGTGTTCATCAGCACTTGAGTCGCGCGCACGCCCACGACCTGAAACCCCATGGCCTCAAAATACGGAACCTTGGCCACCGCGCACGTCAGCTCGGCATGCGGGTAGCGGCCGACCATCTCCCGCAGCATCTTTCGGGCGATACCTTGGCGTCGATGGCTGGCACTCACCGCCATATACGCAACACCGCATGCATCCGGATCGTCCTTGACCGGCAGGTACAGCAAGAAGCCGACGACCTTCTCCGGGTCGTCTTCGTCGGTCGCGACGAGCAACTCCACGGCAATCCCTTTCTCCCCGTTCAATGCCTCCAGGTAGAGGTGAACCTCGTAGCCGATCGCGTACTGGTACACGTTGTACAACAGGTTGCTCGGCGCGATAGCGACCATGCTGATGTCGGTCAGGTAATCGACCACCATTTGCAGGATCTGGCTATTGATGTGCTCGGGGCACGGGGTTTTGAAATGGGTGATCTGGGGCATTCGTGGCTCTGATTCTGGGGCGGACGTGAAGAATGTGTTCGCGGGCGTGCCTATCATAACGTGCTGGCGCGGCTTTACCCGCAAACCGGGTGAAGTTGATCGTTCCCCAACAGTGAGGAATATCCCCCATATGTAAGCACTGCTTTCACCCGTCGACGGCATAGACTCCATTCAACTTACTGATTATGAGTAGTTTTCCCCTCACACCAGGGTATGGCGCAGCTTTTGCTTCGGCCCTTGCAGCGCAGCTGCCATTTGGGCAGACGCGAGGGGAAAACCATGAAAATCGCAGCTCCGGAGCACAGTTTACTGGTCTTCTTTCTAGGGCCGGGTGCCTTCTCCATGCTGCTGATCACCTTCAGCCTGACCACAGCCAGTGCTGCACCGCTCGATGATTTCGGGCCGCCGCCACCGACGGATCCCTCGGCCTTCACCAATCAGCCCGCCGATCCCCAGGCGGCGCTGGAGGCATTGAAAACCTTGCCGCCGGCCAATCAAGGGGCATTGGCCCTGCCCAACGGCGTATTCGGTGACAGAAACACGCCACGGGCCGACAACGTGCTGCCGCCGAACTTGCAGACGTCGTTCAACTTCCCCACTAATGGCAAACCCAGCCCCTTGTTTGGGGCCGCACCGTTTACCCAGCAACTGTTGCTGTTCGAAGAGCTCGGTTCGGAAAAACTCGACCCGACCACCCCGCCACCGCTCCTGACATTCCCGGTGCCCACCACCGGCCCGGCGCCCCAGCAGGACCCCAACAACGTCGCCCGCAGCGGCCCGTCGAGTGCCGCGATTGAAGCGTTCATGCGCCAGCCGGGGTTGTTTCCGTTCCCGTCGCAGTTTTCCAATGTGCTGGACCGCAACCCGTGGAAGGCGCAGATCGAAGCCTTCCTCAATCGCCACCCAGTGGGTTCGCCCGCCGAAGGTCGGCCGCCGGGAAAAGGCTGGTCGCATCAGCGCTGGAACGAGTTTTTTCCTCAGGTCCAGTTCAAGACCGTGCAAATGGGTGCACGGACCAACCAGGGCCTGCGTGACAGAAAGCAACTGCACAACTACGCCAACGGCGAATTCGCCCCCGGCGGGCTCTACTACCAAACCTCGGACATCCCGGAAACCGCAGGCACCACGCGGGGCATCGACGTGCGTTTCCATTCCCGGATGCCGGTGCAGAATCACAACTCGCTGTGGACCTTCGACGGCACTTTGCCGCCCAAATTGCTGATAGTCCGCAACGGCCAAGCGTTGCTGATGCGTCACTACAACGCCCTGCCGATCGACCCGGCGGCCAATGCCGGTTTCGGTCTGCACACCCTCAGCACCCACGAACACAACGGTCACTCCCCCGCCGAAAGCGACGGCTTTGCCAACGCGTTCTTTTTTCCGGGGCAGTACTACGATTATCGCTGGCCGCTGCAACTGGCCGGTTACGACAGCATCAACACCACGGCGCAGGATCCGCGCGCAGCGTTCCCCTGTTCAGTGGGCGAAACGCTGTATGTCAACGACGCCAACCCGGGCCTGAAGACGTGTGCAAACGGCAGCATCAAGATCCGTGGCGACTGGCGCGAAACCATGAGCACGCACTGGTTCCACGACCACATGCTCGATTTCACCGCGCAGAACGTCTACAAGGGCAACGCGACAATGATGAATTACTACAGCGCCCTGGACCGCGGTAATGAATCGGTGAATGACGGCGTCAACCTGCGACTGCCCAGTGGCTCGGCATTGCCGTGGGGCAACCGCGACTATGACGTCAACCTGGTGGTCGCCGACAAGGCCTGGGATCAGGCCGGTCAGTTGTGGTTCAACCCGTTCAACACCGACGGCTTTCTAGGGGATCAGATGCTGGTCAACTGGCAGTACCAACCCCGTTTGAAAGTCCGCGCGCGCAGCTATCGTTTCCGCATCCTCAACGGCTCGGTGTCGCGGTTCTTCAAGTTTGCCGTGGTGCGTGAAATCAGCGGCAATGGCGGCGAATTCCCAGGGCCAGCAGGATCGGGGGTGTCCTTCAACCGAGTGCCGTTCCACCTGATTGCCAACGACGGCAACCTCATGGAATACGCCGTGCCCTTTGACGGCAGCATGGACCTGGATGGCGACGGTGACCGGCAAGACCACAATGCAATCCTGTCGACGCTAGGCGTCGCCGAGCGCTACGACATCATCATCAACTTTGCGAAAAACGGCATCAAAACCGGCGACAAAATCTACTTCGTCAACCTGATGGAACACCGTACGGGCAAAGGTCCGGAGAAGGAAGAACTGGCGCTGGCGGACGTGTTGTCCGAAAAATACAAAGCCGTAATCAAACAAACCAGCAAAGGGCCGCAATGGGACAAGGGCGATCCCGTGGTCGGCAGGTTTCTGCAACTGCTGGTGCAGCCCTACACCGGCCAGGATCAGAGCATGGACCCGGTGGCCTATGAGCCAGCCAAACCGGGCAAACCCGCTGGCAAAAAAATGGTCCCGCTGCCCATCGACCGCGACAACCCGAGCGACCAGGCCAAGCTGAAAGCGGCACGGCATCGCGAGTTCATTTTCGGTCGCTCCGATGGCACAGACGAAGCCCCCTGGACCATCAAAACCGACGGTGGTCCCGGTTTCAGGATGGACCCTCGCCGGATCAGTGCCGCGCCGCAATTGGCCACCGGTCCGACAGATGCCGGGTTCTCCGGGGACGGCACGCTCGAAGTCTGGAAAATCGTCAACGGCGGCAACGGCTGGAACCACCCGGTGCACGTGCATTTCGAAGAAGGGGTCATCCTCAGCCGCGACGGCAAGGCGCCGCCGGAATGGGAGAAATGGGCGCGCAAGGACGTCTTTCGCATCGGCGAAGGTATCGACAGTTCGGTGGATGTCGACGTGGCGCTGCGCTTCCGCGAGTTCGCCGGTACCTACATGGAGCACTGCCACAACACCCAGCACGAGGACACCTCGATGTTGCTGCGCTGGGATGTCGAGCATCCGGGGCAGTTCCAGTTGATGCCAACGCCCCTGCCTGGCTGGGACGGTGTCACCTACGTGAACTCCGTGGCGCTGCCGACTTTCCGCACCGGCAATGTCGACGGCGATCAGGAAGGCAAAAACAAGAAACCCGTGGCCAACCCTGACAACGCCACCAGCAACAAAGGCCTGGCGCTGACCATCAACGTGTTGGCCAACGACACCGATCCCGACGGCAACCTGCCGCTCAAGGTGGTGGGTCTGAGCCAACTGGACCCCGGCAAAGGCACGGTCAGCACCGACGGGATTCGTGTGATCTACACGCCACCGGCCACCGTCGCTGCGCCGTTCACGGCAACCTTCACCTACAGGGCCAGCGACAAACTGGGCGCGGTCTCGGAAAAACCAGCGACGGTGTCCGTGGGAGTCAGCGCGGTGACGGTGCCAATAGCGGCGCACTAAAGGGAGATCGGTTACTGCTGCGGTGCAACCATCCGGAACCTGATGTTGATGTCGTCAGAGACAGCAGTGTCGGCCCATTCGCCTTCACCGATTTTGAAGTCGCTGCGTTTAAGCGTTAGCCGGCCATCGAAAATCCCGATGGCGTTTTCGACCTTCAGGAGCACCGGCACCTCCACGACACGCGTGATCCCCCTGAGCGTGAGTTTGCCGGTGATCGAGTAACGGTTGTTGCCCAGTACCTTCACACCGGTCGACTCAAACGTCGCCACTGGGTACGTTGCCGTGTCGAACCAGGCCGGTTTTTTTAGTTCAGTGTTGGCGTCGCTGCTTCCGGCATCGATGCTGTCGAGCTGGATGGTGAGCGTGGCCCGGCCTTTCGATGGTTTTGCCGTATCGAAATCAAGCGAGGCCTCGAACTTGCCGAACGTGCCGTACACCCGCGAAGAGAACTGTTTATACGTGAAAGAGATCGTGCTGGCGGTTTCATTGACCTGCGTGTATTCGACCGCCTGGACGCAAGGCAACGCGCCGAATGCGAGGGCGGCCACCAGCACGGCGCAGGTCGGGAATCGGTGTTTCATGGGATTCTCCGGTTGGGCTCCCGTCATGAGCTGAGGCGCCGCACACGTGAGCCAGCGATAGGTGGACTAAAGCAAATAAACGCCGTTAATGCCACCTGCCGCTCAGACTTCCGACCACCTGTCGGCCCACGCCAATGGCCGCCCGATACGCCCGTTACCAGGGTGTTTAATGACTGTCCCAACACACCGCATCGGGAGACCGGCCATGAAATTCGTCATCATTGGAGGAAGCGGACTGATCGGCAGCAAAGTCTGCAAGAACCTCCAGGATCTGGGGCATGAAGTCATCTCAGCGTCACCGAGTACCGGCATCAACGTCATCACCGGCGCGGGCCTGGCGGACGCGCTCAAGGGCGCCGACGTGGTGGTCGACGTGGCCAACTCCCCCTCGTTCGAGGATCACGCGGCGTTGCATTTCTTTGAGACCGCCGGGCATAACCTGTTCGCTGCCGAGAAGGTAGCCGGCACCAAACACCATGTTGCCCTGTCAGTCGTCGGCACCGAACGTATGCTCGAGAGTGGATATTTCCGGGCCAAAATGGCCCAGGAAAAACTCATCAAGGCATCGGGCATTCCCTACACCATCCTGCGCGCCACGCAGTTCTTCGAGTTCATTGGTGCCATTGCTTACTCGGGTCGCGAGGACGGCAACACCATCCATTTAACGTCCGCCGCGTTGCAACCGGTGGCCTCGCTCGATGTCGCGGCCGCACTGACGGCTATCGCTCAAAAAGCGCCGATCAATCAGACCGTGGAAGTGGCCGGGCCGGATCGCCGACCCATTGTCGAATTCGTAAGTGAGTACCTGAAACACACCAAGGACCCGCGCGAGGCTGTTTCGGATGACACGGTTCCTTACTTCGGCGCCCCGATCAATGACAAGTCCCTCACGCCAGGCGATAACCCCATTGTCGGAGCAACCCGGTTTGAAGATTGGCTAGAGATCGCGCATCCCTCTTGAGTCGCCAGTGGCGATGATGATCAGCGGGTTCAGCGAAACTGAACCCGCTCTCGCGGTCAGGTATCAGCCCTTCACAGGCAACGGTTGGTTCTTGGGCTTGAGCAGAAAATGCGCCAGTGCCGGAACCAGTACCAACGCGCCCACCATGTTCCAGATGAACATGAACCCCAGCAGAATGCCCATGTCGGCTTGAAACTTGATTGGCGACAGCACCCAGGTGAGCACCGCAACGCCCAGCGTAATCCCGGTCATCACCACCACCTTGCCCGTGGAAAGCAGGGCCAGGTAGTACGCATCGGACAGGGTTGAGCCATTGCGCAGATTGGTGAGTGTCACGCTGAGGATATACAGCGCGTAATCCACACCGATCCCCACGCCCAATGCGATGACGGGGAGCGTCGCCACCTTGACGCCGATGTTCAGACCGACCATCAAGGCCTCACACAAAATCGACGTCAGCATCAGCGGCAGCACCGTACACACCACCGCCCGCCAGGATCTGAAGGTGATAAAGCACAAGGCGATGACGGCCGCGTACACCATGAACAGCATCTGCACGTTCGAACGCTTCACCACGATATTGGTGGCCGCTTCGATCCCGGCATTGCCCGCCGCATTGAGAAACTGGAGCTGGTCGGTGTTATGGGTCGCCGCGAACTGTTCGACGGTCTGCACCACACTGGTGAGCGTGTCGGCCTTGTGGTCCTTGAGGTAGACGTACACCGTCAGCAGGTCGCAGTTCTGATTGAACAGTTCTCGCGGCGCGCGGGTGATGATCGCGTTCAGTAGCCCCTGGTTACGGGGTATCTCATACCACGTCATGCTGCCTTCGTTCATGCCCGCTGCGGCCTGCTTGCTCAGCGCCGCCAACGACGTGGTGGACACCACGCCCGGCAGTTGTTGCAGCTGCGCCTCCAGCGCATCGACCGACACCAATGTCTGATAGTTGGCGCAGAAGTACTGCGGTGTTTTCACCATCACCACGTACTTGTCACTGCTGGCGGAAAAGTTGCTGACCATGAAGCGGTTGTCACTGTTGTAGCGCGACTCCGGACGCAGTTCCGGCGCCCCGGGATTCAGGTCTCCGATCTTCACGTGCAGGCTGACGGCAAAACCGGCCACCCCAAGGATCACGGCGATGAGGATGGCACCGCTCGCCCATTTGCGCTCGGTGAATCGATCCAGAAAAGCCCAGAACGGGTGCCGGGCGTGAAGCGCGTCCAGCTGCGAGAACTTGTCGTTAGCCGCTTCACGCTGAGCCGCCGCTTTGCTGACACCGGTGTACGACAACAGAATCGGCAACAGGATCAGGTTGGTGAAAATCAACGTCAGCACGCCGATTGTCGCGGCGACGGCCAGATCCTGAATCACCGGAATCTTGATGATCATCAACACCGCGAAACCCACGGCGTCTGCCACCAACGCCATCAGCCCGGTCAAAAACAGCCGGCGAAAAGTGAAGCGTGCCGCCACCAGCTTGTCGGCTCCGCGCCCGATGTCCTGCATGATCCCGTTCATCTTCTGCGCGCCGTGACTCAATCCGATGGCAAACACCAGGAACGGAACGAGGATCGAATACGGATCTAGGTCAAACCCCAGGGTGGGCAGCAACCCCAGCAACCAGACCACGGCGATGATCGAACACAGCAGCACCAACAGCGTGCTGCGAATGCAGCGGGTGTACCAGAACAACACGATGCCGCAAATCACCAGCGTCGCGGCGAAGAACAGCTGCATCTGCCGCATGCCGTCAATCAGATCGCCCACCACCTTGGCGAATCCGGTGATGTGGATTTTGATGTTGTCGGTTTCGTACTTGGCCCGAATTTGTTCGAGCTGGCTTGAGAGCACGTTGTAGTCCAGCGGTTTGCCATCGTCCGAGGTGATGTCCTGAAGCGGTAAAAGCACGATGCTGGACTTGAAGTTAGAGGCCACGAGTCGGCCGACTTCGCCCGACCGTTCGACGTTTTGTCGAACCTGCTCCAGGCTGCCGACAGAGCCATCGTAGTTGTCCGGGATGACCGGGCCGCCGTCGAAACCCTCTTCCGTCACACCGATCCAGCGGGTCGCCGGGGTCCACAGGGACTTCATGTACGACCGGTCGACACCCGGGAGCAAAAAGACTTCGTCGTTGATTTTCTTGACCGTCTCAAGGTAGGCGGCATCAAAAATGCTGCCCTGCCTGGCCTCGATCGCAATCCGCAAGGTATTGCCGCCCTCCCCCAACTGGCCACGATTCTTCAGGTAGTTCTGCACATAAGGGTGATCCGTCGGGATCATTTTTTCGAAGGCGGCATTGAGCTTCAAACTCAGCGCCTGGTAGCCGAACACCAGGCTGAGCAAGACGCAGATGCCCAAAATGATGCGGCGGTGATTGAACAAAAGCCGTTCAACCAGGGTACCGGAAGAAGGATCGAAGGTGTCCGTTTGAGGGACGGTGTGCTCGGCAGTACGCGTAAAGCTGTTCATTGATCGTGCTCCGACGATTCCACGGTAACCACGGACGACAGCATGCCGCGTGCACTGCTGATGATCAGGTCACCGTTCGCGGCTTGCGCCATGCCCGTGAAGTAACCGGGTTGAGTCACTTGAAGGAGAGAGGCTTTGATATCGCCGTCCGCGAAACGCAGCACTCGGCCTGATTCATCGGTGAGCAATACCGAGCCATCGTCAAGGCGCAGGCCGCTGGTCAAGGTGACGGGTTGCAAGGTGTCGAGACGTTGCCAGGTATCGCCGCGATCTTTGGACTCGAAGGCTTTGCCACGCAGCCCGAACGCCAGAATCGAGCCGCTGCTGGTCGCCTGGAGGCCGAAGGTCGTGCCCTCATAGGGTGACGTCAGCGACTCGAAGGTCTGGCCCTCGTCACCTGAGCGCAACAACGTGCCCTGTTCGCCGGCGATGTAGAGGTCCGCGCCTACACGCTCGATGCTGTAGAGGTGCAATCCGTTCGGGTTATCAATTCGGGAACGGATCGATTGCCAGCTGAGCCCGCCATCATGGGTGACAAACGCCAAACCATAAGCGCCCACCACCAACCCGTTCTTGGCATCCAGGAAGAGCAGATCGAGCAGGGGTTTGTCGGGGCCATCGTCCACCAGTTGCTGTGCTTGAGCGATTTTTTCCGCATCGTCGACGCGTTTCGCTTCTTGCAGTTCGATCTCGGCTGCCTGGACGCCATCAAGCTGTTTGTTCCAGCTCAGCCCGCCATCCTGGCTGTGCAAGACGACCCCGGCATGCCCGACCGCCCAGCCTTCGCGGTCATCGATGAAGCGAACCTTGACCAGCGTCATGCTGACCGGGGAACTGACTTGCTTCCAGGTACCGCCATTGTCATCAGAAACAATGATGAACCCTCGTTCGCCAACGGCCACGAGGCGTTGCCCTGCCCTCGCCACACTCAGCATGACCGATTGGGCCGCCATGGCGCTGGTGATCGATGGCTGCGCCGGCAGTCCATCGGTTTGTGCCGCCGTAGCCGAACCGGTGAGCGCCGTGATGATCGACACGCTCAGCAGGAACGCCTTGAACGGATGCGGATGTAAAAGCCTGGGAGTTTGAATACGCATTTTCGAGCCTCGATGATGCGGTTCTGTGGACGCCGCGTCAGTGGCACGGCGTCCATGGAACACAAGTGTGAACACGCTGTTGCGAGGCTCAGCGCACCGACCCGGACGCTACCGAGTTACCGGTAAAGAAGTTCTCGGGCTTGCGCGGGATAACGCTGTAGGTTTCGCCGTTCAGGCTTTGCACGACGCTGTACGTCTTGGCTTGCAGGTTGTAGATCACCACCGGTTTCACCACCACCGCCGGGATGGAAGGCACAACGAATGGAAGCACTTGGGACACACGCCACAGCTTGCCCTCGGCGTCATAGCCATCGACCAGCGAGACCGTCCAGCTGTCTTCATCGATGAAGAATTTGCGCTTGGGTACGGCGTGGCGTTTACCCGCCGCGACCGTGGCTTCCAGCTCCCAGACACGATGCAGTTCCCAGCGAACCTTGTCCGAGTTGAGGTGGTTAGCCGTAAAGGCATCGTCGCGTTTTTCGGCGTTGAACTTGTTGTCGTTGTACGGGATGTACAGCTCTTTTTTGCCGACCAGTTTCCAGTCATAACGATCCGGGTGACCGATAAAACCATGTACTTCATCGAAGTAGTTGGCACCTGAAGCCACGAAGTCCGGTGTGTCATAACCCACGGTAGGCGCGCGGCGCACGCGGCGTTGGCCGACCAGGTATTGCCAGGCTTCCCGCGGTTCCTGGGCGTTGATGCTGTCGTGCGTCACCAGCGATTCGCCGGCCTTGAACGGGGGTTCGTTGGTCAAGAAACGCAGCAGCGCATACTGCCCCGACCACTTATCCACGCCGCCATCCTTGAAGTAATACGGGTACTGCCAGTTCTCGACGCCACGACTGGCCAGTGTTCGGGTTCCGTCAGCATTGCCGATGATGTTGGCGTAGCCCATCTGAATGGATTCGGCCTCGACGCGCAGCAGGAAATTCCAGATCACCTCGTTGCCGGTTTTAGGGATCGGGAACGGAATGCCGCCGTAACAGCCCTCCACCGACAATCCATTGCTGGTGGTCTTGCACTGGGTCGCGTTGGTAAAGGTGTTTTGATAAACGCTGTCGGGGGCCGCAGCGGTTCGATGAGTCGGGTACACATCGAGATGGAAGGTGTCGGGGTATTTGGCCAGCAAGGCTTTCGTCCCTTCGTTCAACTTGTCCGCGTACTGCGCAGCGTTCTTCGCAGTGATCTGCAACAGCGGCTTCTCACCGGGGAACGGATCGGCAGGCATGTCGCCGGATTTTGCCCCGGCCACTTCCTTGGTCAACCCGCCGGTCCAGGCCGGAATGGAGCCGTCGGCATTGCCGGCCTTTTCGGCGCCCATGGGGGTCAAGGTGGTTTTGAGCTTCGCCGCCTCGTCAGGGCTCACCGCTGCGAATGCAGTGCTGGCGTAGATTGAGATCGACAGGGTGGAAAGCAACAGCAGTTTAATTTTTGTCATTATCAGGGCCCGCCTGTTCTTTGCTTAAAAGGTTCGCTGGATCGAGAACGCCACAAAATCCCGGTCTTTCATGTTTTGCTGGTAAGTGAACGAGTTGGAGGAGTTGATGACAGGTCCCGCCTCACCGAAAAAGTTGGTGTAGGACAGCGAGGCGTACCACTGTTTCTTGTAATCGGCCTTGAGGCCCAACGTCAGGTCCCCGCCATGTTCCGGGCCGAACGCCTGAGGCGTGACCGAGGAGCGCCCGGAAGGGTTATAACCAATGGTGATCGGGGCTTGAACGTCGATGCCGGGGAAGACCTGGAAGTACTGCGGCTCGAAGGTGAAGCGCAGCGCGAAGGCATCGCGAGTGGTGTTGGGGTCCAGTTGATCGGCATTTTTGCTCACGCTCAGTCGACGGTTGAACGCCAGTTCACCGACGAACGAAGCACCGTCCCACAGCGCGGATCCACCGTAGACGTTGACCATCGACACCTGGGCATGCCACGACTTGCCGATGGGGTACGCCGGGTTCGAATCGTTGTCGGAATCCATACCGGTAATGATCGTTCCGCCGACACCCGCCAACGGCGTGTCGAGCCGAATCGACGTTTCACCGGCGATGTTGGCTTCGCCGACCAGGGTGCTGAAACTTGCGCCGAATACTTTGACGTCCTCGGGGTAAACGTTGACGAACGTGTCATCAGCACCGGGGACCAGCGCGGCCGGACGGAAGTAAAACACCGGGGTCTTTTCGTGATATTTCGCGGCGTACAGACCGAATTCCCAGTCCTCGACGGCAAACTTCAGTTGCGCACCAAACTGCCCGGAATCTTTGGCATCAATGTCCTTGCCGTGGCGTAGTTCGCCGGTAGGAAAGAACACCCGCTCCCCGCCTTCGCCGACAAAATCCGCGCCGCTGAAATAGCTACCCGCTGCGGGAAGGCGCGTCTTGTTCCACTCGAATTGGTAGTAGGCGCCGACGCTGACCGTGTCGTTCAGCTGCCAGTTGCCTGACACCTGTTTGGTCGGCATCAGAATTTCCTTGAATTGGGAACTCGGGACGGACTGAAGCTTCACCAGGTCAACGGTGGACTGAGCATTGGCGATGCCGTTGGCCCCGAAGAACAGGCTTTCACCATAGATTTGCGTGAACTGGCCGAGTCGCCCGGACAGCGAGGTCGTGCCGATTTCCTTCGAGCCATAGACAAACGCATCAAGGATTTCGGTGTGCTGTTCGTGGATGCGGCGGGTGTCGCTGGTGAACTCGTCGTGCTCGACACTCAACGAGTTGGCGGTGCCGGGAGAGTCGTTATCGTTGTCGTGGGCGTAGACATTGTCGTACCAGGAGGCGGCACTCAGGCGAGCACCGACGTCTTTGTACTTGATGTCGAATTCGGACAGGACATCCACGCGATTGGAGATGAGCCCACGATCAAAATTTCGGTCGCCATCGTCCAGGTTGGGATTGCTGTTGGACGTGCCTGGGCCGACCGCGACCTTGTGATCAAGTTTGTTCACGCGCCAGGCGTTGCTGTACTTGATCGTGTTGTCCCAGGTGGCCGAAAGATCGGGATTACCCGTGTCGATCTGGAAGGCGTGCGAGGGCGTTGAGAGGCTCAGCAGCACCGTTGCGCTGACCGCGCAGGCGATGCTGGAAACCGGCAACGGGCAGAGCCGCTGGTTGGCTGTTTTCATGAAGATGTTCCTGTTTTTTTGTTTTTGTAAAAGGTCATCCACTCGCAGCATTGGCTGCGAATACCACGGGTGCGGCGGCGTTTCTTCCCTGTCCGTTCTGGTCAGATTTACGAGCCCGACCACTTATGCGCAAAACATGATTTGCTGCATTCAATATCACTTTGTGCACAAAACGTAATCCTGCACAAATTCAATGTCAAGAACATTCGGGAGGTCATTCGGATAGCTGGGGGCGGGGATTACGGCAGGCGAGAAGTCCGTGAGGACAGCAGAGGCATGCGTGTTGAAATGGATGGTGGGAAGGAGGTTGGAGGCAAAGGGCCGGTCTAGAGCGTCCGAAAGACGGCTCGTCCATTTCCCCCTTGCGACGAAGGAAAATTTATGCGCAATGCGACATTCATCCTTTGCACCAAACAACTTTTTGCGCATAAAATCCGTTTAGTGCAAATTTCAGGATGACCCATCATGATCCCCTCCTCCCCCAACAGTCCGCTGATCGAAGTCGCATTGACCAAGATGAAAAAAGCGATTGTTTGTTGCGAGCTGGCCCCCGGCGAAAAACTCAAAGTCGCCGAACTGTCCAAGACCTATGGGCTCAGCAGCTCGCCCATTCGTGAGGCGCTCAATCGCCTGACGCAGGACGGCGTTGTCGAAGCCAGCGATAACAAAGGGTTCAGGGTTGCCCCGATTTCCACCACGGATTTCCGCGACATCACGCGGATGCGCTGCTTGCTGGAATGCGAGGCGCTAGGCGACGCCATCAAATTTGGCGATGACGCCTGGGAAGCCGATGTACTGGGCGCGTTTCATCGCTTGAATCTGGTTGAGAAAAAACTCGGGACTGGCGTGCTGGTGCTCGACGATGATTGGTCGACCCGGCACAAGGCGTTCCACTTCGCGCTGTTCGCGGCGTGCCCATCGCCGTTGATGCTGAAGATGATCGACTCCCTGTTTGACCGGGCTGAGCGCTACAGACGCTTCTCTGCCAAGCAGAGAATCCGCCAACGCCACAAGGGCAATGAGCACCAGGATTTGATGGATGCTGCGCTGGCACGGGACTCTGAAAAAGCGGTGACGCTGTTGCGCAACCACATTCAGGACACCCTGGAGCGAACCATTGAAGCGATCGAGCGCCAACAGGCGACGCTTCAATAGATCAACCGGGATTGCAAAAAAAGCCCTTCGCCATGCAACTGCTTTCGTGGACAGTGCAAAGCGAAGGGCTTTCTGTTTTCTACTGACTTAGCCCTTGGGCAAATTTGATCATCGGGTCAATGGCGCCGCCATCACTCGGTTCAGGCTTCTTGCACCACAGCGCAAGCTCCATCCCCTCCAGCAACTCCATCGCCCAGGCAACCGTAACCGCCCCGCCGTACACGTAGTGATCCGGCCGCACGATGACGACATTGCAGCCTCGGCTCTCCAGCCATTGCGCCAACACCCCATCGACTTCCTGATAATCATCCACGGTGCGTGGGCCTGACTGTTGAGGGTCGACCAATCGCACGACATGGATGGGCAGACCTTTGAGCGATTGACTGCTGCGCAGGCATCTCAACAAAGCGCTGGCATCAAACCCGGGGGCAATGACCACTCGGAAGGACTGGCCGGTAAACTCATCCAGCAGCGCGGTCTTGCCGGCATGGTTGATGACCATCGGTTGCGGAAACAGCTCACCGGCAGGCGCGATCTGCGCGACAAATCCTTGAGACAACCCCGGAATCAGCGATTGCCTGATGGTCCCTGCCGGGTTCTCTGTCATCTGGCGGATCAACCGCGCATCGCGGATTGCGGCTTTCTCGCTGTCGCGTTCGCAAATCACGCCACCGAACTCCTTGGCCGCCATCGTCGTTTGGCGAACATGAGGCACGCGTTCAGTCTGGTAGGTATTCAGGAACGCCGGGGCGGCCAGCCCTTCTTTCACCAGCGCAAGCTTCCAGACCAGGTTCAATGCATCGCGAATCCCCTGGCACATGCCTTGCGCCAGGAAGGGCGGCGTCATGTGCGCCGCATCCCCGAGGAAGAACACCCGGTCGGACTGCCACTGCTCAAGGATCAGTGCGTGGAATCGATAAGCCGACGCCCGCCATAGCTGATAGTCACCCTCCGGCAACCAGCGGGAGATCAGCTTCTTGATCGCTTCGGGTTGTGAGATTTCCGTCGGTTGTTCGTCAGGATTGATCATGAACTCCCAGCGCCGATGCTGACCCGGTCCGACGACAAAAGTACAAGGCCGGGCCAGTTCGCAAAACTGCACGTTGGTCTTCGGCAGATGCTCGCCCGCCCCTTCATTGAGAATCACATCGACCACCAGCCACGGTTCATCGAACGCCAGGTCCTCCATCTTCAGGCCCAGTCGGGTGCGGATCGGGCTGGTGCCGCCATCACACGCCAGCACATAGTCCGCCGTGACCGTGCGCTCGGTGCCGTCTTTGGCCCGAATCCGCACATCCGCTTGCGAGCCTGTGGAATCGACCGACAGAACCTCTGAACCGAGCTCTACAGTGACTGATTTCAAATCGGCAATTTTGCCGCGCAGTGCACGCTCGACGGGCGGCTGCGAGAACACATAATTCGGTGCCCAACCCAGCGGAAAAGGAGGCTTGGCGGCATCAATGCGCTTGATCAGCGCAGAGCCGGTGGTTCGGTACTCCGAGGGGCGATATGGCATGACATGTTCGGCGATCTCATTGGCCAGGCCGATGTTGCCGAAAACACGCATCACTTCGTGGTCAAACCCCATCGCCCTGGGGTTGGTGTACACCGTTTCGGACTTGTCCACGACGAGGGCCTTCAGCCCCCACATGCCGGCCAGATTTGCGCACAGAGCACCCACCGGACCCATTCCAACAATGATGACATCGTAGTCCATCGTCTACTCCGCTTTTTGTTTTTATCCAGTGCGACGTCTGGTTGATGAACAGGCGTGTGCGTGCCCATCAACCAGGCTTCAACATCCACAAATCGGCAAGTTATAAGCCGATTCGAACCCGCTGTTCTTCGATCTTCGCGCGGATAGAGTTCTTCCACTCTTCTCGCGTCTGGAAGCCAGGACGGCGCTTACACATGGCTTCGGTCTGGGCCAGGATGACCTCGCTCGGCAGCTCCAGATCGAGGGGTTCCTTGCAGGGTTGTGCGGTGTAGAACGGCGCATCGACGTACATTTCGATGGGGTTGCCTTCTGGGTCTTTGAAGTACATCGACCAGGCGTTGCCATGGTCCACCTGAGCGATCCCTTCAATGCCGCTGCTTTTGGCGAACTGGTAGTAAGTCTTCAAGTCATCCAGCGTGTTCAGCAGGAACGACAACTGATTGATCGGGTTGAACGGCAGGTCGACAGGCTTGCCATCAAAGAGCACGACCTGGTGATGCAACTCCGGGTTCTGGGTCATGAAAAACAGCCGATGACCCGTTGAGGCGACACCTTTGTCACTGACGATGAAGCCTAAGGTACGGCAGTAGAAATCGACCATGCGATCGAGGTCTGCGCAAAACACGCCGGAGTGGGTGAAATTGATAGTCGGTAAGGCGGGCATGTGGAACCTCCAGTTTTTATGATTGTGTAGAGGACAACGCTTAGGCTTCGTCAATAACGCCGTTCGATAGCGTCCCGATCTCCGTGATCACTACTTCGAAAATATCACCGGGTTTAAGGAAAATCGGTGGATTCCTCTTGAAGCCGATCCCGCTCGGCGTACCGGTGGCCAGAATGTCGCCCGGGTTCCATGCCAATGCCTTCGACACGTACGAAATCAAATGCGGAATGTCGAAGGCCAACTCTGAAAGACTGCCTTCCTGCAACTGCTCACCATTAAGTACCCCGCGTACCACCAGCTTACGGTAATCGGAAATTTCCGAAGCGGGAATGAGCCATGGGCCCAGCGCACCGGTTTTTCTGAAGGTCTTGCCCATGCCGTACTGGTGCGTATGGAACTGCCAGTCGCGAACGCTGGCGTCGTTGAAGCAGGTGTAACCCGCGACGTGATCCATCGCATCGGCCGGATCGATATGCGCCCCTCCTTTGCCGATCACCACGGCCAGTTCAGCTTCGAAATCAAATTGCTCTGATACCTGAGGCCTTACCAGCAGTTCTCCGTGAGGCAGCAGCGTTTCGGCGAAACGCTGAAAAATCACCGGGAATTCACCGACCTTTCTGCCGGCTTCTTCGGCATGCGCCACATAGTTAATGCCGACGCAAATCACCTTCCCGGGATTGGGGATGACGGCTTCCAGTTCAACGCTTGAAAACGGGTAGTCGGGTTGCGCGGCCTCTACGATCTGGCGAGCCTCCTGCATCAAGGCCGGGTCGGCCAGGAACGATGCAAGGTCCGGAACCTGGGTAAAACGGCGGGTCAGCTCGACCACCCCGTCACCGGACACGGCGCCGAAATGGGCCTTCCCCTCTTTGCGGTACGAAATCAGCTTCATGTTCTTCTCCTGTTTTTTATGCACAAAAACTAATTTCTTGCACCATACATCATAAAATGCATAATGCAAAAGGCCGGTTTTAAAAAAATGACGAGCCGCTTGAGGCTCTCGGTTCTGGAGGTTAGGCATGTCGCTAGTGATGGTTCGCAAGGTAAAACTGGACATCGAAGAAGTGTTCCACGAAGGCGGGCCTCGCTCGTCGGTCCCGCTCAGGATTGCGGTCGCCACCGCCGTGGTCGCCAATCCCTACGCAGGTCAATATGTAGAGGACCTGCTGCCGTTCATGCAGGAACTGAGAGGGTTAGGCGCGCAACTGTCCGAGCAACTGATCCATGCACTGGGCGGCGCCAGGCATGTACAAGCCTATGGCAAGGGTGCAATCGTCGGCGAAGACGGCGAGTTGGAACACGGTGCGGTCTGGCACGAAGCCGGTGGTTGGGCCATGCGCGAAGCCCTCGGCAATCCGAAGGCGATCGTGCCGGCGGCGAAGACCATCGGTGGCCCCGGTTGCCGGGTGATGATCCCGCTCGGGCACATCCAGGCGGCCTATGTGCGCAGCCACTTCGGCGTGGCTGAAATGACCGTATGGGACGGCCCTCGTCGCGGCGAAATCGCTTTTGGCCTGGCCATGGCCACGGGCGGACGGATTCATGCGCGACTCGGTGGTCTGGCTGCCAGCGAGGTGAAGGGCGAAGACGGGCTGCGTTAGTGCCGAAGATTTGAAGCGTGCTGCAGGGTTACATACCACTACAAAAACAATATGTGTGTTGGAGAACATCATGACTGCAAAAACTATGCGCGCCGCACGTCTGTATGAAGGCGGTAAACCCATGGTCATCGAGCAAGTGTCCGTCCCCGAGATTCGTCCGACCGAAGTACTGGTGAAGATCAAGGCCTGCGGGATCGTCCCGAACCTGCACAACATCCTCACCAACTGGGTCAAATGGTTCCCGCATAACCCCCTGCCGAAACTCCCTGCCATTTTCGGACTGGACCCTTCAGGTGTCGTCGAAGCTGTCGGCGCCCAGGTCTACGACTTCAAGGTCGGTGACCGGGTTTACGTCAATCCGGGAAGGCACTGCGGTTCATGCCGGGCCTGCCGCGCGGGCAACACCATCGCGTGCACCGCCTATACGTTCAACGGTTACTTCGGCTTCACTCCGAAAAGCCCACGCATGTTCGAAGACTACCCCTACGGTGGCCTTTGCGAGTACATCCCTGCCCCGCAATACAGCCTGGTCAAACTGCCGGACAACATCAGTTTCGAAACCGCTGCACGCTTGGGTTATCTGGGCACCGCCTACAAAGCATTGCTCAAGGCCAACGCAGGTCCTGGCAGCACGGTGTTGATCAACGGAATCAGCGGCACACTCGGCCTGGGCGCCGTAGCACTGGCGCTGGCCATGGGCGTTCGTAAAATCCTCGGCACCGCCCGAAACCAGGACTTGTTCCAGAAGGTGAAAGACCTGGCGGCCCCGGGCCGGATTGAAATTCACACCCTCGGCACGATTCCCACCCACGAATGGGCCTATCAAGTGACCCATGGCGAAGGGGTCGATGTCGTCATTGATGCCCTAGGCCCGGGCGCCCCCCACGAGAGCCTGACCCAGGCGCTTAAATCCCTCCATCGCGGTGGGCATCTGGTGAACGTCGGCGCCATCGCCGGCGAAGTGCCGATTGATCTGCACTGGATCATGGACAACGACATCCAGATCAGCGGATCGGCCTGGTTCACCACCGGACAAGGCCAAGCCATGGCGGACATGGTTGAGTCCGGGGTGCTTGACCTCTCGTTCTTCGAAAACACGGCCTTCAGTCTGGAGGACGTCAACAGCGCGATTACCGGTATCGAAAACCGCCATGGCGGCTTCAGCAACTACGTCATCTGTCCTTGACTAAACTCAGCGAGTGGAGCGGTTCAACCGCCCCTCGCTGACTCTTTGACTGCCCGTTGAGTAACCCCTATGAAGATAAGAAGAATCGTCACCGGCCACGACGAACAGGGCAATTCCGTGTTCGTTTCAGATGACTTTGCCCCAAGAGCCCAGTCCTTTGCCTCAATCCCGGGGCACGCGATGGCACAGCTGTGGACGACGCCTGCCCAGCCGACACTCCTCGAAAAAGAACGCGACCCGACGCTTGATCACGCCTCGCTGATTCCTCCTCAGGGCGGCACCAGCATCGCCATGTTCGATTTCCCACCCGACACCGTCATGCAGAACCTCGCCGATGGCGTCCAGGCCTTTAGCGAGTTGAGCGCTGCACTGCCGGGCTTGATCGAAAGCTTCGAGCCGGGCCATCCGGGCATGCACACCACTGCCACCATTGATTACGGAATCATTCTGGAAGGTGAAATGTGGCTGGAGCTGGATAACGGTCAGAGCCGTCTGGTAAAGGCCGGCGACATCGTTATTCAAAATGGCACGCGACACGCGTGGCGCAACAAAAGTGAGCGGATTGCCCGGGCACTGTTTGTGATGATCGGAGTGTCACCCGCAGAGAAACAGGCTGTGTAGTTGTTTGATTACTCATCTCTCGGATTGAAGGATTTTTATGGCCACTCATCGTCTGCTCGGTATTTCAGGCAGCCTGCGTTCACAGTCCACGAACACAGCGGTACTCAAGTCCCTTGGCGCTCGATTGGGCGATCAGGCAGAAATGAGTCTCTTCGCGCTGAATGACATCCCCCTGTACAACGCAGATATCGAAACGCAAGCGCTTCCGGCATCCGTGGCGGCATTGAAAGAGGCCATCGCACAAGCCGACGGTTTGATCATCTGCTCGCCTGAATACAACTACGGCACCTCCGGCGTGCTGAAAAATGCGCTGGATTGGGCCTCCCGCCCGGGCTTCAATTCACCGCTGAAAAACAAACCCGTGCTGATCATGACCTCTTCACCCGGCGTGCTTGGCGGAGTGCGTGCCCAGTCTCAACTGCGGGAAACGCTGTCGGCCACGCTGTCCAGGGTCATTTGCGGCCCTCAGATCGTCATTCCCGGCGTGAATCAAAAGATCCAGAACGGCCACTTCGTCGACGAAACAACGATCGAGTTCATGCTGGCGGGGGTCGATCATTTGATCGCTGAAATCAAGCGCCTGGCTTAACGTCACCGCGGTAGTAAGTGGCGTGTTTGGCCAGCCACTGCTTCCCGAGCTCGATATCCTCTTTGCGCCTGGCCAGGATCCAGTCCGACGTCCGAGGGACGCCATGCTTGTCCTGGCCCAGGGCCTGACCCACCAACACTTCGGCTTGAGGAAGAATCAGGAAGCTGAACACCCCCGTAGAGGTCGCGCCTTTCTTGATGGACTTCCATGTGCCGTAAAGATAGTGACCGTCATACAGTTCACAAGAGCCCTGCCACAGGTAACCGCCAATATTGTTGGCGTTGCGCAGTCGAAGTCGTCCACTGTCGATATCGACATCGACCGTCTCAATGACCCATTGATTGGGGTCGTCGGCATCCTGCCAGGTAGATTCCCAGAAGCCGAGCAGATCGTCCCGGCGCGAGTATTGCCAGTGGCTCAAAAGCATAGGAAGCAATAGCGTCAGCACAACACCAAAGGCCGCGCTGCCGAATGAAATAAAGACGTTTTCCAAGGTGCTGCCCATGGCAAGAGACCTCTGGACTGAGCTGACTGGAAGCTTAGCTCACGGCCCCAACGCGGGTATTCGCGCCTTCAGATACCCGATAAACGCGGTGACCTTGGGCGAGGGCAAATGCTCGCGCGCCGTCACGGCGTTGAGGTCCTGGGGCGGGCCGATCCACTCCGGCAACACCCGGCACAACCGCCCTGCTTCCACGTCCGCCTGCATGCTTTGATCCATCCCCAGGCTCAGCCCTTCCCCGGCGCACAACGCCTCTTTCAACAACGCCGGGTCGTTGGCGATGATCGACGGCTCGACCCGATATTGCCGCAGCTTGGCGCCGGCCTTGCGCATCGGCCAGACATAGCCGACGTCCCGCCTGGCCTGGTGCAACACCAACGCACGGTGCTGGATCAGCTCGTCAGGTGTGGTCGGTTGGCCGTGACGCTCGATGTATTCAGGCGCTGCGTAGATGCCTGTCGCGTAACTGGCCAATCGGCGAGCCACCAGGCTTGAGTCCGGCAAAGCCCCCAAACGCAACGCCACGTCGATCTCCTCCCCGACCAGATCCAGCGGCACATGGGACGCCAGAATCTCCAGTTTGATTTCCGGATACGCCTGGCAGAAACCGGCCACCAGCGGTGAAAACCAACTGACCCCGAACGAGTACGGCACCGTCACCCGCAACCAGCCGCGCGGACCGTCGCGCAGTTGATGCACCGCCAGTTCGGCGTGCTCCAGCGTGGTGGCGATGTCCTTGCATTGATCAAAGTAAACCGCCCCCGCCTCGGTGAGGCTCAACTGGCGGGTGGTGCGGCGCAGCAGTTGCACGCCGATGGCCTGCTCCAGTTCGCGCACCCGCCGGCTAACGGTGGTCTTGGGAATCTGCAAGGCATGGGCCGCGGCGGTAAAACTGCCCAGGCGTACCACCCGCACAAACACCAACGTGTCATTCAAGTCCCTGATCATCGGGCCGCCTGCGAGGTAAAGGGGAGATAGCGCGATTGTGCCACCAACGGTACATTCCAAACCGCTTTTATGGGCTAATCGTGGCGACTGCACACACCTATGATCGGGTCTCTCAACAGGAGTCCCCCCATGAACTTGAATGAATACGCTTCCTACGACGCCATCGGCCTGGCCCGACTGGTAGCGAACAGTGAAGTCACTGCTGCGGAACTGGCCGACCTCGCGATCAAAGCCGTGCAACGGGTCAACCCGCAGATCAACGCGGTCATCGAACACTGGACGCCCACCGTGACGGAGGGCATTGGCCCGCTGGCCGGCGTGCCGTTTCTGATCAAAGACCTGGCGATCACCTCGGCCGGACGTCGCGTCGAACTGGGCAGCCGTCTCGCGCAAGGTCTGGTGGCGGAGTCGGACTCGTTCCTGATGCAGCGCTTCAATGCGGCCGGCCTCGCCACCCTCGGACGCACAACGACGCCGGAAATGGCCTTCAGCACCGAGACCGAATCCGCTCTTCAAGGCCCGACCCGCAACCCGTGGGACACGCGACGCTCGGCCGGTGGATCAAGCGGTGGTTCCGGTGCAGCGGTCGCTGCCGGCATCGTGCCGATTGCCCACGCCACCGACGCTGCGGGTTCGATCCGCGTGCCGGCCGCCTTCAATGGTCTGGTCGGGCTCAAGCCCACCCGTGGGCGCACCTCGAACGGTCCGGCGCTGGATGAAGTGTTTGCCGGATTCGGCGTGCAACTCGGGCTGTCGAGAACCGTGCGCGACAGTGCGGCGCTGATGGACGTCGTCCAGGGCTATGCGCCGGGCGATCCTTACTACACCGCCGCACCCGCCGAGGGTTTTCTGGCACAGGTGGGCCGTGATCCGGGACGGTTGCGCATCGGGTTGCTCGACACACCGTGGAATGGCGCCGCGCTCGACAGCGAGATCGCCGAGGCGACACAGACTGTCGCCCGTGAACTGGAAACCCTCGGCCATCACGTTGAACGCGTCAAAGCACCACTGGGCACCTCGTGGGAATCGTTTGTCGAAGCCAATGCTCACATTTGGTGTGCAACGCTCGTGCGCTGGATCGATGGTTTGTCTGCAGCCACCCAACGGCCCATCGACCTGAGCACCCTGGAACCCGCCACCCTCGCCTGCTACGCCTACGGCCAACACGCCCGCGCGACGGCGTTCGCCGGAGCGCTGGAAGTGCGCAACCTCATTGCTCGCAGTGTGGCGGGTTGGTTTGACGACTTCGACGTGCTGCTGACCCCGACGCTGCCGCGCCTGCCCCAGGCCCTCGGCACCTACAGCGTCGGCGCAGCAGCCATGGACGGTCTGCAATGGACCGCCCGGGTGTTCGAGCACTCGCCGTTCACGCCAGTGTTCAACGTGGCGGGGACGCCGGCGATATCGTTGCCGTTGGGCATGTCCCACGCGCAAGGACTGCCCATTGGCCTGCAATTCGCCGCGCGATTCGGGGCGGAAGAGGTGTTGTTGCGATTGGCGGGGCAATTGGAGCAGGCGCTGCCGTGGAATCAACGCAGACCTGAGGTCTGGGTCGGCAACGCTTGAGATCAAAGATCGTGGCCTGATCCGCCGGAGCGTTGCTGCGCGGAACTGGACTCTCGCTGCCACGCCCGCTGCAACAGCTTGATGACCTCGGCATCCGAGGTCTGGGTAAAGTCCATGTACCAACGACTGATCGACATCATCCAGTCGGGAAGGATCGGGCATATCAGCTCATCCACCTCACGGCGCAGCGCCTCCGCCGTTTCAATCGGTGCCACGGGCACGGCGACGACGATGCGAGACGGCGCGTGCACACGCACTGCTTGGATCGCTGCCATCATCGAGGCGCCTGTCGCCAGGCCGTCGTCGATCAGGATCACCACCTGGTCCTTGAGTTGCACAGGCGCACGCGCTCCCCGGTAAACCTGCTCGCGGCGTAGCAGCTCCCGGGTTTCCCGTGCGACCACGTCATCGAACGTGGCCGGGGCAATCGGGTGAACCCGCAGCGCCTGTTCATTGAGGATTTGGATGCCGCCGCTGGCGATGGCGCCCATGGCAAATTCTTGATGAGACGGAACGCCCAGCTTGCGCACCAGCATCAGGTCCAGACGAACGTCCAGTGCCGCGGCCACTTCATAGGCCACCGGCACACCGCCACGGGGCAAGGCGAGGATGATGACATCGGGTCGATGCGCGTATTGGAGTAACGGCTCCACCAGCCGTCGACCGGCAGCGGCCCGGTCCTGCAGGAGGGTGGGCGATGAGGGACTCATTTGAAAACCTCCTCAGGCGATCACGCCTGTCGGTTCGCATCACACGGTCACTCAGAATTGTCGGTCTGACGGTGGCTGACATCAAGCTCAGCCATGATGCACGCGCCTGTCCTTAAAATACAAAACGCCCGATGCAGTGCATCGGGCGTTAGGGTGAAACAGGTGTAAACCTGTTTCAGGACTAGGCAAGGCCTAACATGCGCTCGCTACTGTCCGTGGAGAAATAACGACGGAGTCCTGTGTTTTCAAACGCTGAGTCAACACCAGCATCGTCAGGAAACCCAGTGCAATCAGTACCGGATACGCCATCAACAGTTCGGAAAGGGAGTATTTCCAGGCCAACGGCCGCCCGACACCCAGCATGGCCGCATACATCCAGGACACGGCCGACAGCGAGCCGCAGAACAGCGCCAGCATCCGTGCGCTGAAGCCAAGATTGAGCAACGAGCCGGCCTTTTGCAGCGCAGGCAATACCAGGCGATGCAACAAGATGCCGTTGTAACTCAGCAACACGACAATAATCACTTTGGCGTGCAGCTTTGGATTCATAAAGTAACTCATACCTTTTTCCAGGTAATCGATACCGATGACAGCGGCACCCGTCACCCACAACGCTATCAATGCAGCGATGACAGACTTCTGAAGACTTTCCATATGAGCATTATCATGCTCAGTGAATGTTTTCCGTTTCAACAAGTCCCTAACCATCGCAATATCACTGGTCAATACCAAACCAATGGCCACACAACACGATACTAAATGAACGTAAATAACGCCCAATCGCAAAAATTCCATGCACTCTTTATTTTCGAGCAGGCTCATAATTGTATTTATCGCCACGGTACTTTCTCCACCTTATTCGATAGTACAGATCAATATTCAACAGGGCATTCAACTCTTCAAAACCCTGCGCGATCTTACTTTTATAAGATATGCCAACTCATAGACCTGGCACTGCTTAGCCCATTGATTTGCCCGGCAAATCAATGACCGGCTTATGTATTGCCTCCTGAATTTCGGGTAAAAAAATCCCCATTAGCATTCAATGCACATGAGGTTAATTGTCCACTTCTTTTCTGCGGCTGCAGGAGCAGGTCTTGGGTGACGTGCTGCAGGATCAGAGGCCGGGGATCCTGGAATGTTCATTTTTTGAGCAAACTACCGACAAACGGTGGTTATGTGAAAGACCTTCGCACCACAGTAACTCGTGCACTTCTCCGAAACGCCCATGGTAACTAGCCTGGTGAATAACATAAGCATAAAACAGTGCTTATTGGATCCATGAGTTGTGACGATGCTCACAACAAGTGCAATAGCGATCCACTCTCATTCATGACTGACACGCCAACTAATAGTCATACCTTTCGCATAAAAAGCCCACTGACTTTATCGAGGGTCCGGACAGCACGTTAATGTCACTGTCCGGCACCGCCCTCAGTCTTCGACCGTCGACGCGAGCGCAAACCAGACGCAGACTTCGAATCCATCCGTCCGACCTGTCGCCGGCGATACCAACCGTATTTTCGCGTTGACGCCCTGCACAATGGTTTGGGCAATCGCCAACCCCAACCCTGAACCACTGGTTTCACTGTTGCCCCGCACAAAGCGCTCGGTGAGCCGCTGCAACACCGGCTCGGGCACCGGCGGGCCACCATTGACCACACGCAGCAGCGCCTGGTCGGTAAGACTGACTTCGACCGGTTGATCCGCGGCGCCATACTTGAGCGCGTTCTCGATCAGGTTGCGCAACAGGATGGCGAAGGCGTCCGGATCAATCGTCGAGTACACGCTCGTCTGGGTTGGCAGGTGCAACTCGATCCGGTGCCCACTGCTGTGGTTCCACTCATCGACCACATGAGCCAGCAACGGAATGAGGTCCTGGGGCGTTTCGGACAACAGCCCACCCCCCTCGGCCTTGGCCAGCTGCATGAGTTTTTCCGAGAGCCGCGTCAGTTCGCGCAACGAGGTTTCGATTTTAGCCGCGCGTAACCGCAACGGGCCTTCAGGCGCTTCGTGATGCAAACGCTGGATCTGCGCCAGGGTCGCGGCCAGCGGCGTGCGCAGTTCATGGGCGCTGTTGGCAGTAAAGCTGCGCTCGGTCTCCAAGGCCTTGCGCAAGCGCTCCAGCAGATGATTGACCGCCTCGGCCAACGGGGCGATTTCCGCCGGCAGTCGCGCCACGTGGATCGGCGACAGATCACCCACGCCGCGAGCTTCCACAGCACGACGATACGCCAATACACTGCGCAGGCTGATGCGCACAAACATCCAGGTGCCAAACAGGCTGATGGGAATCAGCGCCAATAACGGCAACAACAAGGCAAGCAACGCTTCCCGCGCGGCTTCACGGCGATGTTCCAGAGGTTCGGCGATTTCGATGAATACCGTCTCGCGCAGCGCACTGGCGCCATACAGACGGTATTTTTGAGTGGTTGAAAAGCCTTCGGCCGGTTGTTGATTGAAGATCTTCGGGTTGGCGTCGTGGGACTGCATCAGGATCTCGCCCTTGGCATCGCGCACCAGATACGTCAGGTATTCCTTGTGCATTTTCAGGGTGGCGACATGTTGTGCCTCACTGGGGTTTTCCCGGTTGCTGATTTCCAGCACGGCCAGGGGCAGGATGCGCTGCGCGGTCTCTTCCAGCGCGCTGTCGAACGCCTCGTTCAATTCATGTTGCACCACCAGCCAAGCGCCGACGGTCGCCGCCAGCCAAAGTAAGGTCGTGCCCAACGTCAATCCCAGGCCGAGACGTTTTTGCAGGCTTGATGACGGCTTCATGCGGACATCAACCGATAGCCCATGCCCCGCACGGTTTCAATCAGGTCGCGCCCGAGCTTTTTACGCAGACGGCTGATATAGACCTCGATGGTATTGCTCTCGATTTCGGCGCCGAAGGCATACAGCCGTTCTTCTAGCTGCGACTTGGACAGCAGCGCGCTGGGGCGCTGCACAAACGCCTCGAACAGCGCCCATTCCCGCGCCGTGAGGTCTACCGTCGCACCGCCCCGCTGCACCGTACGGGCACTCATGTCGACCTGCAAATCACCGAGTTTGATCTGCGGATTGGGGTTGCCGCTATAACGCCGGGCCACCGCCGCCACACGGGCCGAGAGCTCAAACAGGTCGAACGGTTTGACCAGGTAGTCGTCGGCGCCCGCGTTGAGGCCAGCGATACGATCGGAAATCTGATCCTGGGCGGTCAGGATAATCACCGGGGTCACGTCCCCTGCCGAGCGTTGCTGACGCAAAAAATCCAGCCCGCGACCGTCCGGGAGCATCAGGTCCAGCAGGATCAGGTCGTAAGGCGTGGTGCGCACGCTGTTGCGCGCATGGTCCAGGCGCTGCACCCAATCGACTGCGTGACCGTCATCGGCGATCTGCTCGCGCACCGCCTCCCCCAAACCTGGTGCGTCCTCGACCAATAAAACCCGCATCTGGCACCTCCTGCGATGGTTGTCGTGCAGCACCTTAAACGCCTTACCTGACGTGAATCTGAAGATTCAGCTGGTTGTCAGGAATGCACCTTAGGGTATGCCACAGACGCCGACCTCGGCAGGAGACAGATCATGAAATCAGGTTTTATTGCCAATGCCGCGCTGTTGAGCCTGCTGCTCAGCGGTTACGCCCTGGCCGATGACGACTGCAGCGACCCGGTGAGCGACTGGCAACCGCGCGAAACCTTGCGTCAGCAGGTCGAGCGGCAGTACGGCTGGAGCGTGCAGCGCATCAAGGTCGACGACGGTTGTTACGAGCTCAAGGGGTTGGACCGCAAAGGCAATGCCATCGAAGCCAGCTATTCACCGGCATCGCTGCGCCTGCACACACTCGAGATCCATTTCCGGGATGACGGCGATGCCAGGGACTACCTCGGCAGCCCGCTCACCGAATGACGCCTCACCTGTCGATGAGTTTTTCCTGCGTTTCAGGTTGCTGTCAGCAAGCAGGTCCAGGCTCTCGACCTAACGATCAAAAGGACACCGCCATGAAAAAGATCATCGCAGCAACCTGCCTCGTCGGCGCCATTACCCTGCCGGGGCTGGCCCAGGCCCGTGAAGTGACCTTGACCACACAGCTCAAGGACTACAGCGGCAATGATGCCTACCTGGCGATCTACGTCACCGA
This sequence comes from Pseudomonas silensiensis, assembly GCF_050434865.1. NCBI lineage: Bacteria > Pseudomonadati > Pseudomonadota > Gammaproteobacteria > Pseudomonadales > Pseudomonadaceae > Pseudomonas > Pseudomonas silensiensis. Next base: position 266,757 of record NZ_JBNDJH010000005.1, on the reverse strand, counting down.
CGCAAATGGCCAATACCAGAAAACCCTCTGGGTGGCCGGCAAGAAGGCCAAATATTACAAGCACCTGGGCGACTGGGCCCGTGGCAGCGGGATAAACCCGAGCGAATTCGATGGGGTTAGCGGCGCCAGTGTCGGCAGTGGGCGCACGCTCAAAGTCAGCGTCGAACTGGCAGACACCCTGATTGATGCCGGGTATCAGATCCGCATCGACAGCGCCGTCGAGGACAAACGTGACGCCCGCGGCGATGTCAGCGTGCCCCTGACGTCCAAGGGCGCAGGCAAGCCGGCGACCGGCAGTGCCTACGTCGACTCCTTTACTTACGATCTGTAGCACCCGCCATCTCTGGAGGCTGAACATGCTTCGTCAGTTCCATTCCCTTCCTGGCCTGATCGCCGCCCTGTTGGTCATGTTGTTGGCCATCAGCGGCGCGATCCTGTCTGTCGACCCGGCGCTGGAACACCTGCACAGCACGTCCACTCCTGCCGGACAACTCAACGTCGGCCAACTGGCCGGGCGCGTTACCAGCCACTTTCCGGGCGTGGAGCAGATCCAGCGCTCAGCGTCCGGCACGGTGATCGTCTACTACAACCAGAACGGCCAGGCCGGGGCGGAAAAGGTCGACCCATTGACCGGCCAAGGCCTCGCCCCTTACGAGCCATCCGCGTTCTCCCGCTGGGTGAAAGACCTGCACCGATCGCTGTTCCTTGGCACGCCGGGCCATGGAGTTTCGGGTGTCGGCGCGCTGTTCATGCTGATGCTGTCGGTGTCCGGTGCGCTATTGCTGGCCCGGCGCCTGGGTGGCTGGCGCAACCTGCTGCGGCCACTGCGGGGCACCTTCAGCCAGCGCTGGCATGCTGAAGTCGGGCGACTGGCATTGCTCGGGCTGCTGCTGTCGGCATTGAGCGGGCTCTACATGTCCGCCACCACCTTTGGTTTTATCGCCGACGGCAGTCAACGTGAACCCGCCTTCCCCGCCCACATCAGCGTCGGCCCGGCCTTGCCGGTGGCGAACCTGCAAGCCTTGCAGGCCACCGACCTGAACGACTTGCGCGAACTGGTCTACCCAAGCCCCGGCAACCCGCGCGATGTGTTTTCCCTGCGCACGGCCCAGGGCGACGGCTACGTGGATCAGGCCAGCGGCGCCTTGTTGTCCTATCAAGCCCACGACTCGATGCACAACCTCTACGAATGGACCTATCAGCTGCACACCGGCGAAGGCCTCTGGTGGCTGGGCCTGCCGCTTGGGCTCTGCGCCCTCTGCGTGCCGCTGATGAGCGTGACCGGCATCCTGTTGTGGTGGCGCCGCCGCAAGGCTGGCCCGAACATCCGCCACAACAGCCCTGCCCACTCCGCCGACAGCGTGATTCTGGTGGGCAGTGAAAACAACAGCACCTGGGGCTTTGCCAAAACCTTGCACGACGCCTTGCACCAGAGTGGCCATCAGGTGCATAGCGCGGCGATGAATGAATGGGTCGGCGATTACCGCAATGCCCAACGGGTGTTCATCCTCACCGCGACCCACGGTGACGGCGATGCACCGGTCTCGGCTTCGCAGTTCCTGGCGCGGCTGGCCAACACCGGCCTCAAACCCGGCCTGCCCTTTGCTGTGCTGGGCCTGGGCGACCGCCAGTTTGCGCAATTCTGTCAGTACGCCCATCAGGTGCAGGACGCGATGTTGCAGGCCGGTGGCTCGCCATTGCTGGAGCTGGAAACCGTCAACCGCCAATCCTCTCAGGAGTTTGCGCGCTGGGGCCTCGCGTTGGGCGAAGTGTTGGGGCAGGACCTGACGTTGGTTCACACCCCGCAGCAGCCGCGTACGCATCAATTGCAGCTGACAGAGCGCATTACCTATGGCGAACAGGTGAATGCGCCGACCCATGTGCTGCGCTTCAAAGCACCCAACGAGCTGCCGGGCTTTCTGGCCGGTGACCTGGTCGGGATTCTGCCCCCGGGCAGCCCGATCCCACGTTTCTACTCGCTGGCCAGCGGTTCGCAGGACGGCGAGCTGGAGATCTGTGTGCGTAAACACAGCGGTGGCATGTGCTCGGAACTCCTTCATGGCCTGAACATCGGCGCGCAAATCGAAGCTTTTATCCAGCCCAACCCGCAATTTCGTCCGGCATCGGGCACGCACCCGGTGATCCTGATCGGCGCCGGTACCGGTATCGGTCCTCTGGCTGGTTTTATCCGCAACAACAAGGCTCGACACCCGATGCACTTGTATTGGGGCGGGCGCAACCCGGCCTCGGATTTCCTCTATGAACCGGAGCTCAACCAATACTTGTCGGACCGACGCCTCACGGCACTGCGCGCCGCCTTCTCTCAGGTACAGGACCGCAGCTACGTGCAAGACCGGCTGATCAGCGATGCCCTGGCCTTGCGCCGACTGATTGAAAAAGGTGCCCAGGTGCTGGTGTGTGGCAGCCGCGAAATGGCCAAAGGCGTGATGCAAGCCCTCGATGAAGTGTTGGCGCCTCTCAACCTGAGTGTGCTGACCCTCAAGGCACAAGGACGCTACCGTGAAGACGTCTACTGAGTTGCAGCGTTATAGCCTGAACGGCGAAACCATGGGCACCCGCTACACCGCCCTGTTTTATGCCGGGGCCGGGATCGATACCGACGAAGTTAGTCATCACCTGGCGCGCGCTGTGGCCCGGGTGGACCAGCAAATGTCCACCTGGAAACCCGACTCGGACCTCAACCGCCTCAACGCCGCCCCCGAGCACGAATGGGTGTCCGTGCCCAAGGAACTGGCGACGGTGCTGTCTGCTGCATTGCGCGTCAGTCAGCAATCCGGCGGCGCTTTCGACATCGCTGTCGGTGACCTGGTTAACGCCTGGGGCTTCGGTCCCGGGGAGCAGACGATCACAGAGCAGGCGATTGGCACGATGCCGCCGCACGTCCGGCTGTTAGCCAGCGCCGCGTTGGTGGTTGAGCCGCAACGCAATCAGGTGCGCAAGCGCGTGCCGCTGAACCTTGATTTGAGTGGCATCGCCAAAGGTTTTGGCGTTGATGAACTGGCTCGTTGCCTGGAGGGTTTGGGCATTACTTGCTACCTGGTCGGCATCGATGGCGAGATGCGCGCCCGGGGCGTCAAACCTGACGGCCAGTGCTGGGCCGTGGCCCTGGAAAAGCCCAACCGGGGCGTGCGTGAAGTCATGGGAGTGATGGAACTTAGCGATGCCGCAATCGCAACCTCCGGGGACTATCGACACTGGGTTGACGTGGCCGGTCAATCCTATGCTCATACCATGAACCCGGCCACCGGCGCACCGCTGTGCAACCCGCTCGCCGCCGTCACCGTGGTGGCGGCCTCGTGCATGCTCGCCGATGCCTGGGCCACGGCGCTGATGGTTCTGGGCGAAACCGAGGGCCCACGCCTGGCTCAGGAACGCGGGATGGACGCGTTGTTCGTGCTGCGCGAGGGTGAACAGTTCAAAGAAATATCCATTGTCGGCGGCCAGTTGCAGGCGCAGATTGAAACCCGTTGACGCCGATTGCCGGACCACTCGGAGCCCGTCCGACTTGAACCGCCTAATGACAGTGAGTCCCGTTAAACAATGAAATTCATGCACAGGCACACCGAGGCACACCGAAGCGATCGTATCGGCTGGCTGCGCGCCGCCGTCCTGGGCGCCAACGATGGGATTGTCTCTACCGCCAGTCTGCTGATCGGCGTCGCGGCCGCCAACGCCAGCCACGCTACGTTGCTGGTCACCGGAATGGCGGGGCTGATGGCCGGCGCCATGTCCATGGCCGCAGGCGAGTACATTTCCGTGCACTCCCAGGCCGATACCGAGCGGGCCGATCTGTCCCGCGAACGGGCAGAACTGGCGAGCGACCCGAAAGCCGAACACATCGAGCTCGCCAACATCTACATGCATCGCGGCGTATCACCGGAACTGGCGCATCAAGTGGCCGATCAATTGATGGCCCACGACGCATTGGGCTCTCACGCCCGGGACGAGCTGGGCATCAGCGCCATCCTCACCGCCAAGCCCTTGCAGGCCGCCCTGGCCTCCGCCGCCAGCTTCGTGGTGGGTGCCGCGTTGCCTCTGGCCGTGACTTTTTTCGCGCCGCAGCACAGCGTCGGGACCTGGATATCGGTCATGTCGCTGGTGTTTTTGGGGTCTTTGGGCGCCATTGCTGCCAAGACAGGCGGAGCCAATGTCATAACCGGCGCCTGGCGGGTGACATTCTGGGGAGCTCTGGCCATGGGTATTACGGCGCTGGTGGGGCATTTGTTTGGCGCAGTGGTCTAGCGGGTGCGTCCTCCAAAAACAACGGGCGCCCGCGAGTCAAAATATCGGTACCGGTTTGCGAACTGCTGGCCGACCTGCTGAAGCAAAGGCCATCGCCGACCTAATCAACGGCAGGTTCAGCACGCATCCTGCCCGCCTACACCAACCGCTCGATCTTCTGATGCTGCCAGACCATTTTGTAATACGCCGTCTGCAACACCAGCATCCCCAGATACGCCACCGGAAACGCCATCCACACACCCTGCAACCCGAAGTGCCCGTCCAGCACATACGCCACCGGCAACTGCACCCCGACCACACACACAATCGAAATCGCCATCGGCACCAGCACCGAGCCACTGGCGCGCATGATGCCGCCGACAATCGCCTGGAAGCCAAACACCAACAGACTCCACAGCATGATGTGCAACAGATGCTCCGCCTTCGCCCGGGTGGAATCATCCGTGAGGAACAACCCCAACAACCAGTGCGACAACAGATAACCCAACACCACCAACCCACCGGTCAGGCACACGTTGATCAACAACCCCGTGCGCAGAATCGGCCCCATGCGCTCAAGGCGCCCTGCCCCAATCGCCTGAGCGCCGAGGATCGACGCCGTGATCGCAATCGACAGCGCCGGGAACTGCACGTAATTGACGATCTGCGTCACCGCGCCATACGCCGCCGTCGCCTGCGAACCGTGCTGATTCACCAGCGCCAGAATCACCAGCTCCGACACCGACAACACCACCATCTGCAACCCGGTCGGCAACCCGATGCGCAGCACCTTGCCGAGAATCACCAGGTCCAGCCGCATCGCCGCAAACATCTCCCGATCCGGCGCCAACGGATGCCCCTTGCGAATCAACCGCCACGCCAGCCACCCCATCGCCGACAAATTACCCGCCAACCCCGCATACGCCGCACTCTGAATCCCCATCATCGGCAACCCGAACCAACCCCGAATCAACGCCGGCGTCAGCGCCAACCCGATACACGTCGACACCACCAACGCAATCAACGGCGACACCGTATCGCTCACCCCGCGCAGCAGTTGGGTGAAGAGCACGTAGACCAGCAGCGACGGCATGATCCACATCATCACGTGGGCGTAGGACACGGCGTCGTCGATAACGTCGGCCGGCGTGCCCAAGCCTTCCAGGGCTGGCCTTGCGAACACGCTGCCCAGTACGGCTGCTGTCAGGCCGATCATTGCGCCTAACAGCAAGGTTGTGCCGGCGATGGTTTTCACCAGATGCGGCTCACGCGCGCCCCAGGCCTGGCCGATGAGCACGCCAGCACCCGCGCCGAGGCCGATGACCAGGGCGATGAAGAAGAAGACGATGGGGAACATGCCGGAGACGGCAGCCAGGGCTTGGGTGCCGAGCATTTGGCCGATGTAGATGCTGTTGATGGTGCCCGACATGGATTGGAGGAAATTGGAGAGGACCATGGGGGCCAGGAAAAGGAGGTAGGTTTTCCAGAGGGGGTGGGATTGGGTGGAGGCTTGCATGAGTAGAAAAATCTCGGATGAGGGTAGGTCGCTACGCAAACGGGGGATTTTAAATGGATTTACGCAAGCATAAATGAATAAAACTAATGATTTGAAATTGTATTTGGGAATGCGTGTAGAGAATCAAGAAATACGAAGATACATCACTTAGTCAACGGTTTCGAGAAAGGCATCTACGCTCAACCCAGCTCTAGTCGAGCTTCGCTCCACCACCAAAGGAAGGTACGCATGCTTTACATACCGTGTATGAAGGTAGGTCAAAACGATGTAAAGGCACTGATAAATCTGGAAGAGGATCGTAAGAAATTAGTGTCACCACTTCTCAACATGAGAGGTAAAGAACGCAATCTTAACGACTTTCTTGTGAGCTGGGGCGATCATCCATATTTGATGGACGTGTCCAGATCGCCACAAGATATCGCAGAGGAAGTCATAGCAGAAAGGGATCTACACAACCCTACCAATCACTTCGAAAAAAAACGCGTCTGGCTCGCCGAATTAAAAGCTAAAAATAACTCACTAATACCAGTTGTGTCCTGGCTCGACACGGACAACTCGCGAGACGTAATACAACAAGCCAGACTACTACTAATAGACTTTGAAACCATAGCCATCAGAGTTATTTGCTCTGCAGAAATAACAGGCGCCAGCTGGGACAGAGCAATAAGTATTCTTGACGCCATAGCCACCCCAGAAAAAATAATTGTAATACTGGACTTTGGGGACAAATCTCCGGTATCCACCATTAACGGCGGCACACTTGACCATATCTTATCTACCTTGGATCTCTACGGGGTTCACAGCGCGTCTCTAATTAGCTCATCCTTCCCGAGTCAGAAGCCTCAATCAGGAAGTTCCAGCACAGCAACTTGTCACGACATAGTTTGGCAAACTGAAGCAAAACAACTGAACACCTCTATAAATTTAATCTACGGCGACTATGCAGGCACAAATCCTGGCGCCGCTATAGAATATATTCCAGGCATGGCTGTCATACCTTTCGCCAGTTATTACGCACCTAATGAATGGTGGCTGAAGAGACTAGGAAGAGATAAAGAATTTGAAAACTACGTTCAGCTAGCAAGAGACATTCGCCAGTTACCCGACTACCACGGCGATGATTTTTGCTGGGCAAACAGAGAATACGGACGGATCAATCAAACAAATGAAAAGTATGGAAATAATGGAGTATGGAACGGTCTAAGAGCGAACCAACATATTTGTGCAACGCTTCAGTTTCTTCAGCATGAAGATAATGGCGACAGCATCTCCATCGACGACATATTCTGACACTCAGAGTATCGAACCTTAAGTCTACTTAAAACCTTATCTCGAATAAGCTCCCACTCTAGCGCCTCGGCCACTTCGAGGCGCACTTCCTTTATCCTCATAGTACTTTTCGTTTTAAGCTGAAACTCCTTACAGATTTCATCTAATTCCGTTCGCCACAAAAGCCCAGTAAGGGTAAATTTATCGCCAAATTTATTGGGTGCAGCCTTCCTAACAACAGCGATAGATCCAAGGTCGTCAATTACGAGAATTCCGACACTTCTGTGAGTGATGCCGAATGCTTTCTCTATATGTTTGGAATGACAGCAGAGCCAAACCTGATCAAAGCAACTGAGGTAGGCATCTTGCTGGCCTTCCCATCTGGACAGGCTATCTGCGGCAGATTTAATTTCAAATGCCGTTAGCTGACCGTTCGCGTGTACGAGGTCTGCACGCCTTGATTTATTAACGAAGCAAAGCTCTCCGATGAAAACATCGTCTTCGGCATGAGGCATGGTCTTGGCGACCCATGTCTTGAGTAATTCGCGGATATGTTCTGGATTGTGCATGGCGAAGGAGTATAGCTTCTCTCCCCTTCGAAGCCTATGCGCGTGGAGCTCGATCTGAGGAGTGATAGCTTCCAAAAAAAGTATCTGAGGCCATCAAAATTTCCTTGGCTAGGGCGTTACCTTCGCTAAAGGTCATCGAATGCTTCTCCAATTTACATCCACTTACATGTCTTACACGAATATCAGCAATCGCGACCTAGATAGCCACAGCAACAGGATTTATAGTCCCCCGTCGCTCACCAGCGACCAGGTTTGGCGACCTGCTGATCGAGTCAGTCCTCATAAATCTGATTCGGAGTTTCACCTATGGAAAGATACATGCCCCTCACCGGAATCGACCTGAGCCCGGCCTCCCTGCTCATCGACACCCAAGCCCCACTCGACGTCCTGCAAGCCATGGCCGATTACCGCATTCGCACAGTCACGCAGGTGCTGGAAAACATCGCCTACCGCGCCGAACTCGGTTGCGACACGGTGGTGTTGAAAGACTTTTCTCAGCTGTTAGTCATTCCGTTACGTGACGGCTGTGACTTGATGGACGTGATCGGTCGACGCTTACGAGCGCAGGTGAAGGAGTAAGTAAAAACGGGCGCCTCAATGGGCGCCCGTTTTCTGCAATTGCGATCTGTGCATAAACGCTGCTGACAGAGCCTTTCGTGAGCCCATTGACCGAAGTCATTTCACAAAAAATATGTGAAATAAAATGTGAAGATAATTTTGTTTTAAGAGCCTACAAAATCTCTGGAGGCCAGTAAATTAGCGCCTCTTCATCAAGTCAGTATGTGAAATAAAATGTGAAGCCTTTCATACGGCAAAGCCGCTATGTGCGGTCGGCCATGGTTAGGGCAATGGATGAAATGAAAACGGGCGCCATCAAGGCGCCCGTTTTTTGTGTCCGCAAACAAAGAGCTGCGCCAGCATCCACCGAACTGTCAGCGTCTGGCGAATACGCGCCAGGCAATATCCGTCATTTGGTTAATCAAAATATATGCCTCAACCATGACTCGTTCGGTAGGTCGCAGCGCTCCAGTATCGATTGCCGGTACTTGTATGGCGAGTCCACCCAGCAGCTTCCAGCTGCTTTGCGATCATTCGGTTCATGAATCCATGACCGAGCAGAAGAACTGAACCTTCACAGCTAAGGGACTGAAGTCGTTGTGCTGCCTCAATGGCCCGCACCCTCGCCTTGCGGGCAGACTCAACATTCCCGGAGAAACCGCATAACCATAAAATACGAAGAATAAATGCCCACGTGAATGGTGAAAGTCGTGGCAGTGCCCATCGTCCATAGGGTAACTGTGCCTCGCAAAAAATCTCATCCACGGTGGTGGGTTGAAGGCCCAAGGCCCGGACAGATGTGAGCGCACGGGGCGCGCTGCTTGAGACAATTACTTTGGCGGTAGCGGCCAGTTCCAAACTCGCTTTAGGGGCAGGCTGGTTCGCAATTTCGGATAAGTCGTATTGCTCAATCCAGCGCTTCATACCAAGTGCTGAAACCTTGTCGAGCGTAGCCAGATTCGGCTGACCATGACGCATTAAGATAATTTCTTTGCCCACTGGAATCACGTCCTTGATTTAGCGAACGGAATGCTCGTGCCTGAGCAATCCTGTTTAACGGAGCGCAATAATAACCGCTACCCGAGACGCTCAAGCAAGCCCTTGAAATGACAATCAAGCCCTCCGCGTAGAGCAATACTCCAAAATAACCTGAATAACCGCAGCCACAATCCCCCGATCCGCGTCAGGCGATGTAAACAGCCGACATTGCGCATCCGGCAAATCCGGCAACCCATGCTCTACCCCAACAACCGCCAATCCTTGCCCCAACTGACTGAGTGGCATGGGCGCTACCGCGAAGCCTGCCAGCGCCGCCGCCCGTAACCCGGCGGTGCTGCTGCATAACATCGCCGTGCGTTGGGCGATCCCCGCCTGGGCCAGCCTTGTCAGCGCGGCCTCGCGATAAGGGCACGGCTCGGGGAATAGGGCCAGCGGCAACGGCGTGGGTAACCGGGCGACGGGTTGCGCGGACCAGGCCCACACCAGCGGTTCTTGCCATAGCAACAGCCCCGCTTCGCTGGTTTCGCACAGCGAACCGATGACCACTTCCAGGTGCCCTTGCTTCATCAGCGCCAGCAACGTACCGGGAATGTTCACCTGCACCTCGATCTCCATCCCAGGGTACTGCGCTGCGAAATCCTGAACGGTGCGCAGTAATCGAGACTCGACAAAATCTTCGGACACGCCGATCCGCAGTCGCCCGTGAAACGGCGTGCGTGTCAGGTCTGCCCAGGCATCACGGTTGAGCGCGAGGATCGTGCGCGCATAGGAGACCAGGCGCTCGCCATCGGCCGTCAGTTGCTGGGAACGGGTGGTGCGCGTCAGCAGGGGTTTACCAATCTGTTCTTCCAGTCGCCGCACATGGCCACTGACCGCCGACTGAGTCAGGTGCAGCTTCTGGGCGGCACGGCTGAAGCCGTCTTCATCGACGACGGTGACAAATGTCTTGAGCAGCAGAGCATCGAACATAGTTTTATACGTGATTAATCAAGTAGGATTTTACGATTTATATTTCAAATACAGCTATGTTGCAATGCTCACACCTGCCCTGCTCCCCCATCATTCAAGGTGTGCCATGACGACTCTTCTCCATATTCAATGTTCTCCACGCAAGCAGCGTTCGGCTTCCCTTGAAGTCGCCCGCAGCTTCATTGCACGTTATCAAGCAAACACCCCAGACACCGAAATCATCACCCTCGACCTCTGGAACATGGCGCTGCCGGAATTCGATGATCTGGCCATGGAGGCCAAATACGCCGGGCTCAATGGCACGCCGTTGACGACCGCACAACAAGACGCCTGGAACACGCTGAAAGAGTTGGCCAGTCACCTGCACCGCGCGGATGTACTGGTGATGTCCGTACCGCTGTGGAATTTCAGCATCCCGTACAAACTCAAGCACTTCATCGACCTGGTATCGCAGAAAGACATTCTGTTCAGCGTTGACCCGGAACGCGGTCTGGAAGGCATGTTGCACAATAAACTCGCCGTGGTGATGTACGCCCGTGGTCTGGATTTTTCGGCGCAGTCGAGCACATCGGCGGCGCGCTTCGACTTCCAGAAGCCCTACGTGGAGGCCTGGCTGAAATTTATCGGCATCACGGATGTGCATTCGGTGATTGTGGAGAAAACCATCCTGGGGGAAGACGTTGATCTGCGCGCACGTGAGGACGCAACTCGGCAGGCCAGGTGCCTGGCAGACAATTTGTCGCTGACGGCCCCCTGCTGTTGAGGCCGTCCCGGCTGCTCATCGACTCATTACACACCGAAAAACCTGAATAGCCACAACCCTCCCATACCGACCGCCAGCGTCAGGACCGTATTGCGAGTCTGCCAGGCGACCCAGGCTGCAATTATGGCGGCGGGTATCTGGGGGTTGTTCAACACGAATTCACCCTGCCCGTTGGGGTACACCACGGCGGGCAGTACAAGGGCCGCCAGCACACTCGCCGGTACGTAAAGCAAGGCCCGGCTCAGCACTGACGGGATGCGCAACCGGCCGTACAGTTCGACAAAAGAAAGGCGCATCGCGAACGTTCCCAAACCAGCCGCCAGGAACACCCCCCACAAGGCTAGATCACTCATGGTGTCTCCCTCTCGACGTCATGGGTCAGCGCATCGCTCAATGGGCGCTTGCGAACACTCTCGATCAACAGACCCGCCATGACACCGCCGATGGAAGCGGTTATCAGCCCGAGGTTATAGGGCATATTGACCGCCAACACGGCGATCAGCCCGCCGGCCGAGGCAGCGGCCAGGCTAGCCGCGCTACGGATGCCGGGAACCAGAAGCGCCAGAAACGAAAGCGGTATGGCGAAGCTCAATGACCAGGTCTCAGGGATGCTTGCGCCCAGGTAGATGCCCGCCAATACCGACAATTGCCACGACAGCCACATGGCAGAGGCAGTGCCGGCATAGTAGTGGTGTGCGAATTGACCCAGCTCGCCAGAGGAAAGTTTGAGACTGCACAGTGCGTAGGACTGGTCAGAAAGCATGTAGGACAGCGGCCACGTCCAGCGCCGGGGCAAGTGGTGCAGATGGGGTGCCAATGAGGCGCTGTACATGATGAAGCGCAAGTTGATGACCAGGGCCGTCACCACAATCGCCAGCGGCACAACGCCCGTATGGAGCAGTTGCAGTGCAACCATCTGGGCGGACCCGGAGTAGAACAGCAGCGTCATGCCCATGGTCGTGCCGGGCGACATGCCCATGTTGATCGCCATGACCCCCGTCAGCAAACCGAAAGGAACGACACCGGGACTCAATGGAATGAGCGCCCGGACACCTTGCATGAACGCTTCCCTTCCTGATTGGTACGGCATGTCGTCTCCTTGTTTTTGTGTGCGCGGCGCGGGTTCGATTGGCCGTGGTCCGCAGCCCATCGTGCGGTAGAGTGTGGACCCGGAGCCCAATGGGCAGAACCGACTTTTTTTTCGAGAATACAGGTAGTTTTTGTTATGGCTAAAAGCTCCCAGCCTGATCAGGCCCTGCTCTCAATGCCGTCCTTCAAGGCCATGAGATCCTTCGTGGCCGCCGCCAAGTATCGGAACTTCACCAGGGCCGCCGAGGCGTTGTGCGTCACGCAGGCGGCGATCAGCCGTCAGATTCGCGAGCTTGAGCTCTACTTGGGGACCGAGTTGTTCACCCGTACCGGGAGGGAAGTCAGGCTAACGGCATCGGGCACCACACTCTTCGATGCTGCACAGCTGTCTCTGCTCAACATCTTTCAAGCGACTGAAAGAATCCGCCGGGAAAAAAGCGATAAGCGCACGCTGACCCTTTGCTGCTCACCCGCCTTGTCGGCGCTTTGGCTATCCCACCGACTGAAAGACTTCTTCAGCGCCCATCCCGATGTCGACCTGAATATCATCACCACCCAGCATTTTCTGGTGATGGAGCCTGGGATAAATCCGGATATATTCATCACCAAGAACAGTGATCTGCGCCCCGGCTATCTGCGGATACCCTTGTTCCATGAAGTCGTCTATCCCGTGTGCACGCCTCGTTATCTGGAGGCGCATCCAGAACTGAAAACCCTGGAGGGCATGCGCAACAGCGTACTGCTGGATTTGAACCCTTATGGACGTTCCCAACTGTCAGAACAGGTCGACTGGAATGTGTGGTTCGCTTTCCAGTCCCACGATCTACAGATCCCGGCCTCGGAAAACCCGCACTACTTCAGCAGCAATGACTACAGCCTGCTCGTGCAAATGGCGCTGGATGATCAAGGCATCGCCTTGGGCTGGGATCATTTGGTGAGGCATCTGGTGCAGCAGGGGCGCCTGGTTCGGCCGGTGACGGAAGAACTGACGCTCAGGGAATCGGTTCAGTATCTGATGATCAATGAGACGAAGGCAGAGGATCCGGCGTGTGGGCGTTTGAAGGATTGGCTGGTTGCTCAGTTCAAGTGAAGTCAGGACTGGATACTGACAATATCGACCGAGATCTCCACCGCCGCAATCGTGCCTCTGTTCTCAAGCCAGTGTGTGGTGTTCCTGTCCTCGGGCCAGCCCACTCCCGGCCCATAATCCGTGGCGACGCCATTTCGATGGTCAGTGATCGTGCCTTGCAGAATGTAGACGGTGCCGGGTCTGTCTATATGGTTGTGAATCGGCCCGAAGACGCCTCCAGGCTCGATGGTCACCCTGCGCATTCTAAGTTGGCGCCCTGCCATACCCTCGATCTCAGGCCCCAGGTCAATGGCTGCCAGTAACGTCACCGTAACGCCTTTCGTCTCAGGTGCCGCCTGTTCGGTGCTCATCGCGCGCTCCCCTCTGTATGTACGAGCCTGACTAGAAGTAGAGACGATAAAAGGTGTGATCAGTGGGGAGGCGACAAAGGGTTGATTGTCGCCTTTCGCAACAGGCCGTTATCGGCCAGAGGCGGACATACGTAACCAACAGAAAGCGGTACCCTGAGACTAAGATCGCATCGCTTAAGTGACTGGGTTTTACAAGGGAGCTTTACCAGATGAAAACCTACCATCGATTTAAGGCCGCCCCCTCAGATAGCCGTTTTTTCATGGGGTTCAGTGCCCCGCAACCCCAGGCCTGCCAGCCGCACGCGGGCCCGATTTGAAGCCGTGAACCCGAGCGCTCCAGACAATTGCAAACCCCACGCCCACCAACACCACCATTGCCCATGGAAAAGAGGCGACGCCCCACCTATCCAGCAACACCCCACCCACCACACCACTCCCCGCAATCGCACTATTCCAGGCCACCACATTCAACGACAACGCCACATCCGCCCCCTCCCCGGCCGCGTCCGCCAGTGCCGTTTGCAGCAACGTCGCCGCCCCACCGAAGCTCAACCCCCAAACCGCTACGCCGATGTAGATCACCTCAGGCACGCTACCCAAAAAACCTAACATCACGCAAACCGCCGCAAACGCTGCCAAGCTCACCAACACAGTCTTGCGCAACAATGGCTCAACCAATTTGGCAGTCACCCAAATCCCCACCAACGCCGCAATACCAAACACCAACAACACCAAATCCACTTGATCCCCCAGCCCCGCCGACGCCACAAACGGTGCGATGTAGGTGTAGAGAATGTTGTGTGCCAGCATCCAGCTGATCACCACCGCTAGCACAGGTTGTACGCCCGGCGTGGTCAACACGGCGCGCAGCGACATGCGCTGGTGCGCAGCTTGGGGTGGGTAGTCAGGGACTTTCACCAGTACCCAGGCGATCAGTACCAGAGTCAGGGCCGACATGATGCCGAAGGTGGTGCGCCAACCCACGAGGCCGCCGAGCCAGGTGCCGAGGGGCACGCCCAGGGACAGAGCAATCGGTGTGCCGACCATGGCCAGCGCCAGCGCCTTGCCCTGTTGATGGGGCGCAACCATGCGGCGTGCGTAGCCGGCCAGCAGGCTCCAGGCCAACCCCGCCGCGACACCGGCGAAGAAGCGCGCCACCAGAGTCACGCCGTAATGGGATGACAGCGCAGTGATGGAATTGAACAGCAAGAAACCGACGATGGTCAGCAGCAGCACGTTACGGCGGCGCCAGTCGCGGGTGGCGATGGTCATGGGGATGACCGCCAGCACCGAACCCAGAGCGTAAGCGGTGACCATCTGGCCGGCCATGGAGGGGGAAATCGCCAGGCCTTCGCTGATCAGCGGTAACAGGCCAGCGGGCAGGGTTTCGGTGACGATGCAGATGAAGCCGGTCATGGCCAGAGCAAGCAACGCGCCGATGGGCAGGCGGTCGGGTGCTGCCGATAAGGTGATTGAGGGTGTCACGGGAGACTCCTTGAGCGAGGACTTCAGATTTAAATACTGATCGATACAAATGTTGAGGGCAGCCAGCGCTTGTTGTCAACGACTTATGTATCGACTAGTATTTATCTCGTTATTCAGAGGAGCCTTTAAATGGCGCAAATGGGCCGCCCCCGCACCTTCGACCGCGACCACGCCGTGGAACAGGCCTTGCACCTGTTTTGGCAACAAGGCTACGACGCAACCTCCCTCGCTCAGTTGAAAGCCGGACTCGGTGGCGGGATCTCCGCGCCGAGTTTTTACGCGGCGTTCGGTTCCAAGGAAGCGTTGTTTGATGAGTGTGTGCAGCGTTACCTGGCGACCTTCGCCCAGGTCACCGAATGCCTGTGGGACGAGAGCCTGCCGCCACGCCAGGCCATCGAGACAGCGCTGCGCCAGTCGGCGCGCATGCAGTGTGAAGAAGGCCATCCCAAGGGCTGCATGGTGACCCTCGGCATGATGAGCGCGCCCAGCCCAGAGAATGCGCGGGTGGTCGATGCCCTGACCCAATCTCGCGCCCGCACTCGCGCGGGGATTTTGGCGTGTGTTGAGCGGGGTGTCAGTGCCGGTCAGTTGCCGGGCAATATTTACGCGCCCGCGATGGCTACGGTGTTCGACAGTTTCTTGCAGGGTGTTTCCATCCTTGCTCGGGATAACACGCAGCATGGGGTCATTGATGCGGCCATCACCCAGATAATGCTGACGTGGGACATGGCTGCCTCTACTGTGCCGCCCACCTATTGCAATGGTTAAAAGGGGCTGATCGATTTAGCCAATCTGCGTCGATCGGTTGAATCCACAGTCGATTGATGCCGGTGATGACTGGTAGAGAACGGTCAAAAAGTCGACGGTGGACACGGTGATGGCAAATGGGTAGCTTCATTCGCGGGCAGCAGCCCTTGCCGTCACCCATGTTGCGTTTCTCCCTGAGCAATGTCGCATTTGCCGTGACCACTTCTAAGCCAACCTCGCCGTTACGGAGCATATAAGACATGTCCAACATCGTCGCATGGACCCTGTTCGCCCTGGGTGTCCTCCATATTCCGTTCGGTATTATCAAGTTCAAAACAGCATTCGCCGCCGCTGTAGACTCTGGCTTCGTTGACCAATTCAAAGCGCACGAAGATCGGCGTACTGCCCTCTGGTTTACCATGCTGGGGCCGCTTTTTATGCTCGCAGGGCAGACAGCGATTCACGCCGTAGCCGTTGGCGATCTCGCGCTACTTAAAATGGTTGGCATCTATGTGCTTATGATCTCGATCATTTGCGTCATTGCTGTTCCAAAATCGGGGTTCTGGGCAACGCTGCTGATTTCTCCGCTGATCATCGCGGCAGGGTATGGCTTGTACGCCTGACAAACGGTTCATCCTTCACGATAGGCAACAATCGGCCAAAAGCCGCCGGTAGGGTATCTACCAAAAAGTGGGCGATTCACTTAGCGCCATGCCATCAAGCAACGTCAAACAAGCAACGTCAAAAACCCGGTCATTTAGCGAATTCCTCGCGCCTGGAATTTTTTCATGGCGTGAAGTGTAAAGCGCAAAAGGTGTCCTAGACTTCAGGCTTAAATGGTCTGATTTCATGAATTGTTCACCGCTGTAACTACTGGGTTTTTATATGAATTCAGACAGTCTTCAGTCGCAGCGCTGCCTTTATAGAATGCCCTCTATCGACCTAAGAGCGGGATGCCAATATGAATAGTGTTTCCGGAGAGGGCTCTCGATTCAACGTACTTGATGGATGGCGCGGCATAAGCATCTTGCTTGTCTTGGCGTGCCACCTGCTACCACTTGGCCCAAAGCCTTGGCAATTTAATGCCGCCGCAGGCGTTATGGGAATGGCTATATTTTTTACGCTATCGGGTTTCCTGATAACAAACTTTCTGCTCAACAACAGCAGCGTCGTTGATTTTTTAATCCGCCGAATCTTTCGGGTTGTGCCGCTCGCCTGGTTGTACATGCTCATTGCTTTGCCTGTCATGAACAGCACTCCGGATTTCTACATCACAAACTTCCTGTTCGTTGCCAACTGGCCGCCTATGTGGCTTGGCAGTGTCAATGGCCACCTGTGGAGTTTGTGCATGGAGGTCCAGTTTTATTTCGCCATCGCTTTACTGGTCGTTCTGATGAGAAACAAGTGGGTAATGCTAATCCCTTGTCTCTGCATCGCCGTCACGATGTACCGAGTCATGAATGATGTCCATGTCGCAATCAACACTTATTACCGCATTGATGAAATACTTTCCGGCTGCATACTTGCACTGATCTACAACAATAGACTGGGCAACATCCTTGCCAAACTTCCGACACAAACGGCGATCACACAAATATTTTTATTTCTCCTGTTTGTCTTGTCCTGCCATCCCGATGCGGGCTTCATGAACTACTTCCGCCCCTATCTTGCCGCAGCCATGGTGGGAAGCACATTACTCAATAGCCGGACACGAGTTGCCGTGCTTCTGAATAATCGAATTCTATTTTATATCGCCACCATTTCGTACGCTCTCTACGTTGTTCATCCGATGCTGATACACACTTGGCTGGGTAGCGGAGATACCGTCATAAAATATTTGAAACGCCCTTTGTTGTTCGCCGCCATTTTTATCACCGCGCATATCTCCACCTTCTATTATGAAAAATGGTGGATTGCTTTTGGTAAGCGATTTGCCAAGAAAGTGGCTAGCCAATCTGTTACATCGGTCGGTTGAATCCACAGTTGATTGCGGCCCTGCACGACAGGAAGCGAGCGAATGCGGATGAAACACACACTCTGCGTCGTCAGGCTGGCCCGGTTCGCATCCGCTTCGCTGATCATAGTAGCCCCCTGTGCAGTCGCAGAGGATCTCGAACCCAGGTCCTACGCCAATACGCCGGTCGGTATCAATTTCCTGCTCATGGGCTACAGCGATCTCCAGGGTAGCGTGACCGCCAACCCCTCAGTCCCACTCCAGGATGCCAAGCTCAACATCAAGACTGTCGTGTTTGCCTTTGCAAGGTCTTTGGACGTCTGGGGCCGCTCCGGGAAGTTCGATATCGTCGTGCCTGAAGCCAGATTGACGGGCTCAGCGCTGTTCGCGGGTGAACCCAGGGAGCGAAATGTTACTGGGTTGATAGATCCAAGATTCCGGTTCTCGGTCAACTTATATGGCGCCCCGGCGATGTCCCTGGCTGAGTTCCCCAGCTATCAACAGGATGTGATTATCGGCGCCAGCCTGGCAATTACGGCGCCACTTGGCCAATACGACTCCAATAAGCTGGTAAATCTCGGCAACAACCGCTGGTCATTCAAGCCTGAACTTGGGATTTCCAAGCGCCTGGGAGCCGTGACCCTGGAATTATCCGGTGCGGCAACTTTTTACACCGACAATGACCAGTACCTTGGCGACCGTACATTTTCCCAGAACCCGACTTACCAGACACAGGTGCATCTTATCTATGCCTTTAGCAACGGTGTCTGGGCCTCGCTGGATGGGACCTACTCCGCTGGCGGGAGTACCTCAGTCGATGGGGTCGGGAACCACGACTTTCAGGAAAATACACGCTATGGGGGGACGCTCTCGCTGCCGTTGAATCGAAATAACTCGCTAAAGCTGTTTGCGAGTGAAAGTGCGCATACCCGTACCGGCAGCGAATACGATGCGATTGGCATCGTCTGGCAGTATCGTTTCGGCGGAGGGCTTTGAAACTCAGGACTTACGCTACATTCCATTGATGCGTTCGGCTGCGCAGCAGTCGTAAAACCAGGCACTACGATCTATCTACTCATACACCGTCACCCGATTGCGCCCGGCCTTCTTCGACACAAACAGCGCATGGTCCGCCCAGGCGATCAGGTCGGCGTGGTTGATCGAGGGCTGGCTCAGGTCGGCCACCCCCAGACTGATGGTGAAACGGATGCTCTGGCCGTTGTACAGCACTTCCAGCCCTTCGACTGCCTTACGCAGACGCTCGGCGAAAACCCGTCCACCGGCCTTGTCGGTGTCCGAAAGCACCACGCCGAACTCTTCACCGCCATAACGCCCCGCCACATCGGTTTCGCGCACATGCTCGTGGATCAGCCTGGCGACTTCCTCGATGACCTTGTCGCCCGCCGGGTGACCATAGGTGTCGTTGACCCGCTTGAAGTGGTCGATATCCAGCATCACCAGGCTGGTGGCATTGCCATAACGCTGGTGCCGGGCATAGGCGACTTTCAGGCTTTCTTCCCAATGACCGCGGTTGTACAGGCCTGTCAGCCGATCGGTTCTGGAGAGTTGCTGCAATTGCGCATTGGCGGCCTGGAGCTGATGACGGTTGGTGGCGACGTCGGTGACGTCATAGATCACCAGGCAAATATGGTTGATTTTGCCGTCGGTGGAGCGCAGCGGTAACAGCGTGGTGTTCTGGTACATGAACTCTTCCTGGCCGGTGATCGGCTGGTAGTTCTTGAACCGCACCAGATACGGACGTTGCTCCCAGATAGTGAACGCTGGCGTGCCCAGGGTAACGACGCTTTCCACCTTGCGGCTGAACCATTGACGGTCGACTTCAGGAAACAGATTTAAGAAATTCTGATTTTGGGCGTCCTTGGGCTGCACCCCGGAGCGGTTCTCCATGAAGGTGTTCCAGACTTGCACACAATAGTCACGGTCGAGCACTACGACACCGACGTCGATGTTCTGGACAATCGCCAGCAACCAGTGAAATTCGTTCAGATCGATAGGATCGTTCATGGCTCAGTTCATCAAGTAGGCGAGTTTGTGGGTCAATCGCTCGATTGAGTCTTCCGTGAACAGCAACAACAGGTCGAAACGAATATCATGCCCTTCCAGGCTGTAGCTGATTTCCACTGCCAGGGTCTTTTTCCAGTGCTTGTGGTTGTCCCGGATCAGCTCATCGATGGTCGCGTGCTGGCCGAGGATCTGCGGGTGGCCTTGAGAAAACACCACATCGATCTGTTCGGCAATGCTGCTCAGGCAAGCACCGATCAGAACGCTGGAGAGGTCTAGCAGCATTTCCAGGTCCGAATAATCGGTGTTCTGACGCTGCATCAGTTGCGCTATGTCGGCGATTTCCGAGTCGTGAAACATCAGCAGGGCTTCGCCAGCGATGCCACTGCCGATAAACCCCTGGCAGATGGCCGTGAGTTCCTTGCAACTGCTGGCATCGGTCAGCGCCATGTGCAACTCGCCGACTTCGAGGATGTTCACGTTAGGTACTGGCAACTGCACAAAGACGCCCAACACTTTGGCTATCAGGGCGGCCGCCCGGCCGATGGCAACGTTGACCGTTTCGCGGAACACATCGTGAAAACTGATGACCGTGTTCGCTGCCGGACGACTCCCCAGCGAAGCCTGGCCGGGTTCCGTCAGTAGCCCCAGCTGACTGAGTGTCTGACGCAACTCGTTTTCGTCGAAAGGCTTTTTCAGGAACGCCAGCGCGCCCAGCTCACGCACGCGGCGCACCGCTTCTTCCTGAATGTCACCGGAGATCACGATGACTTGCGCCTTCAATCCTTCGGCGCGCAAGGCGCTCAATACCTGATAACCATCCATCTCCGGCATGGTCAGGTCGAGCAACACCACCTGCCCCAACCCCCGGCGTATGGCATCCATTGCCTCGCGACCATTACCGGCCTCGGTGACCGAAACCGGCCAGTCCGCCGGCAGTGCCCGTAGCACCTGCTTACGGGCCATGTTGGAGTCGTCACATACCAGTAGGGGAATCACTGACAAAAGATAGGCACTCATCGGCGTTGTACATCAGGGAAAGCACTACGGCCCATCATGCCCCATAAGCCTACAAAGACCACCTTATAATCAGGGTTTTATTGAGAGCGACGTCCGAGCCAATGAATATTGACTCGAATGGGATACTCTTTTGACCCGGTTGCAAAACGCTCAGGGAGAGCACCATGCCTGCACAAATCCAACTATCAGAAAATGTAACTGAAGCAGAACGCCTCGCCATTCTGACCCCACTGCTGGCCCATAATCTGGCTAACGGCGGAGACGACGCGCATGAAACATTTGCTCTGCTGCTACGAGCCCCCGACAGTGACGAAGTCATTGGCGGGCTGTACGGGAAGATCTCCTATCGATGGCTACTCATCGATCTTGTCAGCGTTCCTGAACAGATGCGGGGCCAGGGTATCGGGGAGCGGTTAATGCGCATGGCCGAAGAGATCGCGCAAAAGAAGAACTGCATTGGCATATGGCTAGAGACCTTCAGCTTTCAAGCGCCGGGGTTTTATCGAAAACTTGGGTACTCCGAGTTCGGACGCTTGGCAGATTACCCACCAGGACATACTCGACTCTATTACCAAAAGACGCTGTGCTAGCAGCGTTACTTGTTAAGGCGCAGCGCGTCGAAAGCATCTCGTGCTTGGCATGCGGTATAGGTCGTTTGCGCGGCGATTAGCCCGGCCTAGACTCGCTCATCCTTACAGCCCTGCCATACTGTTCAACATGACCAGTGCAACCTTCCGCTTCTACGAAGAGCTCAACGATTTCCTGCCGGCTGAACGGCGGCGGCAGTCCTTTACTTGTGAGTGCGCGCGAGCGGCGACGGTCAAGCACATGATCGAGGCGCTCGGGGTACCGCACACCGAGGTCGAGTTGGTGCTGCTCAACGGCGAGTCGGTGGGCTTCGAGCGGGTGATTTTCGACGGTGACCGGCTGGCGGTGTATCCCAAGTTCGAAGCGCTGGACATCAGCCCGCAGCTCAAGGTTCGGGCGCAACCTTTGCGGGTGCTGCGCTTCGTCGCTGATGCGCACCTGGGCGGGCTGGCCAACCTGCTGCGCATGAGCGGCTTCGACACCCTCTACGACAATGGCTTCGAGGATGGCGAGATCGCCGAGATCGCTGCGCAGCAAGGACGCATCGTGCTAACCCGTGACCGCGAACTGCTCAAGCGACGGATCATCAGCCACGGCTGTTACGTGCATGCCCTGAAACCGTCGCTGCAGCTGCGCGAGTTGTACGAGCGTCTCGACCTGGCGCGTAGCGCGCGGCCATTCAGCCTGTGCCTTCATTGCAACCTGCCGCTGCACGAGATCAGCCCGGAACTGGCCCGGTCGCAGGTGCCGCCACACGTTGGCATCCTCTATTCGCACTTCGTGCGCTGCGACGCCTGCCAACGGATTTACTGGGAGGGTTCGCACTGGCGCGGCATGTGTGCACTGCTCGCCCCTCTGCTGGACCGATAACACTTGTCTAATCAAGGAAGAAACGACATTGAAAATAGCTTTCGGCGCCCTGTTATTGACCTGTCTGACGACCATCGCACTCCAGCTTTTTGTCGGTGTGCAAACCTGGTGCGCAGGTATTGCTCGAAGAAGACGCACCCGGCGATGGCATCATTTGCCGGGATGGCGACAGCGCTCGCCCGCGAGAGCTGATTCAACAGCAGGTTACATCGCTGATAGCAGAGTTTCTTCAGTCATCTATCTTCAAAGAAGGCAGTTTGTAAAATCGTGCCAGGGATGAGCGCTCGGGGTCGGAAGCGGTCGCCCTTTTTCAGGAGGGTAAAATGATGCGAAGGATTATCGCAACAGGAGCGCTCTTGCTGACTTTGGGCGGGTGCGCAACATCACCTATGCGGGTTTATGAAGCGCGGCCAGTGCCAGCCAATGATATGTACGCGATCAAAAGCCAGGGCACGAACGATCCGGGTCGCCTGACCGTTCTCCGTGATGACGGGCTTTTCGGTGCGGCATGTGACGCCGTGTTCTACATTGATGGCCAGCGCGCAGCCAAGATAGGTCCCGGTCATAAGGCATCTTTCGTTTTGCCTGCCGGTGAAGTGAACCTCGGCACCGGGCTCGCCGAGTCTGGGTTATGTACGGGTGTCGCGATCAAAACTGTCGCGGCCAACATCAAGCCAGGGAAAGAAGTGATTTATCGAATCAACTGGGATACGCAAGGTTTCTCCTTGGGCCCCTACATTGAAGAGGGTCGTTGAGCCCAGACACCATCGCGGCAAGTGGAGGCGAAACATCTTTCAGCGTTCTTCGGGTGCATTACTGAGGTTTACGGGCTCGCACCGCAGCGGCCTGCTGGCCGAAAAAGTCGACGAATGACTCTAATTGCGCCACCCAAACAAGACAGACAGAAATTTTTCGTACTAGGCTTCACGAGCGCGTTGAACGGTAAAAGGGATTCGATCCAATCGTTACGCCGTTTCCTTGAACCGTCCAGGCTAAAAGTTGGGGGGATTACTCACGAAGTTCCTTGTTGTATTGCTCTCGATGTTTGAGCGGCTGCAACAAGGATCGGAACTTGAGAAAGGAAATCCATATGAACCGGCTCTCGCAACGCACTAGATTGTATCTGGCATGTTCCCTCCTGATGGCAATTAACCTTACCCAGGCAGCGCAGACAGAAAAACCCAACATCCTGTTTATCGTATCCGACGATACCGGCTACGGTGACCTGGGCCCCTATGGCGGCGGTGTCGGTCGCGGCATGCCGACGCCGAGCATCGACGAACTGGCGGCCGAAGGCACAACCTTCTTCTCGTTCTATGCCCAACCCAGTTGCACGCCGGGTCGGGCGGCCATGCAGACCGGGCGCATTCCCAACCGCAGCGGCATGACCACCGTGGCCTTCCAGGGCCAGGGCGGCGGCTTGCCGGCAGCGGAATGGACCCTGGCCTCCGTGCTGAAAACCGGTGGCTACGACACCTACTTCACCGGCAAGTGGCACCTGGGCGAAGCCGATTATGCAATGCCCAACGCACAGGGTTACGACGTCATGAAATACGTCGGCCTTTATCATCTCAATGCCTACACCTACGCCGATCCCGAATGGTTCCCGGACATGGACCCGGAGACTCGCGCCATGTTCGCCCAGGTGACCAAGGGCGCGTTGTCCGGCAAGGCCAGTGAAAA
This sequence comes from Pseudomonas silensiensis, assembly GCF_050434865.1. Lineage (NCBI taxonomy): Bacteria > Pseudomonadati > Pseudomonadota > Gammaproteobacteria > Pseudomonadales > Pseudomonadaceae > Pseudomonas > Pseudomonas silensiensis. The sequence continues at coordinate 242,974 of NZ_JBNDJH010000005.1, read as the reverse complement.
ACCGGTCGAGGAATTCAAGATCAATGGCGAGTATGTTGATACGCCGGTCATTGATGGAAAACCCGGCGTGGTCGGGATTCCTTACTTTGACGGTTATGTCGAGAAAGCCGCAATGGAGTTCCTTGACACGGCCGCCAAATCCGACAAGCCGTTCTTCATCAACATCAACTTCATGAAAGTGCACCAGCCGAACTTGCCGGCACCAGAGTTCGTGCACAAATCAATTTCCAAATCCAAGTACGCCGACTCGGTGGTAGAACTCGACACCCGTATTGGCCGCATCATGGACAAGTTGAAAGCGCTGGGAATGGATAAGAACACCCTGGTGGTTTACACCACCGATAACGGCGCCTGGCAGGACGTTTACCCGGACGCCGGCTACACGCCCTTCCGCGGCACCAAAGGCACGGTACGTGAAGGTGGCAACCGGGTACCGGCGATCATGGTCTGGCCGGGCAAAATCAAACCAGCGGTGAAAAACCACGACATCATCGGTGGTCTGGACCTGATGGCGACGTTTGCCGCGGTGGCCGGCATCAAACTGCCGGAGAAAGACCGCGAAGGTCAGCCGATCATGTTCGACAGCTACGACATGACCCCGGTGTTGCTTGGCACCGGCCCATCCCCACGCAAGGAATGGTTCTACTTCACGGAGAACGAACTGTCGCCGGGCGCCGCCCGTGTCGGCAACTTCAAGGCCGTGTTCAACCTGCGCGGCGATAACGGCGCCCAGACCGGTGGCCTGGCAGTCGATTCCAACCTGGGCTGGAAAGGTGAGAGCAAGTACGTGGCGACCGTTCCGCAGGTCTTCGACCTGTTGCAGGATCCGCAGGAGCGCTACGACATTTTCATGAACAACTTCACCGAACGCACCTGGTCGATGGTTCCCATCAGCATCGCGATCAACAACCTGATGAAAACCTACGCCAAGTACCCGCCACGCAAAATGCAAAGCATGACCTACGACGGCCCGGTGGAAATTTCCAGGTACCAGAAATTCCAGTCGGTGCGCGAAGACCTGCAGAAGGAAGGTGTGAACATTCCAATACCTAACTAGCAGTCGGGCGGCAGCCTCGTTTGCGGCTGCCGCTTCCCCACGCCTCATAGAACGCCGTCAGCCCGTACGTCAACGCAAGTTCCAAGGCCGGTTACAAGGGGTATAACTATCAGAACAAAAGGCGGGCCACCCGGAATAGGCCCGCCAAAGGAGCGCCCGGGCCAGGCGCCCCAAGGCCTGAACGGCGCCTGCGGCGCGGAGCGATGTGATGAGTTCCAGAGCATGGCGATGGGCTCGCAAGAGCCTTCTTGGCTGCATCGAGCTGGCCTTGCTGGTCGCCCCTCTGTGCGCCAGCGCCATGTTCAAGTGCCAAGCCACGGACGGAGCCATCAGCTACACCAGCCAAGCCATCGCCAGCGCTCACTGCACTCGCCTGAATGGCATGGCCCTGCCACAGCTTGTGCCGGACGACAATTCAGGCGCGGTGCGGGTTCGGGTGTGGACCTTCATCCACAAGGGAGTTCGTCAATATGTGAGCCGGCGCCCTGTCGGGATCTCCGCACGGGTCGATGTCCTTGAGCTCTATTACATCAAGGGCTGCTATCTGTGCAGGGCGCCGAAGGATTTCAAGGTCGCTTCACTGCGCCTGGACACCCAATCCTATCGGCGGGAGATCGAAGCCGCTTCGGGTCATTACGGTGTCGACAGGGCGCTGGTCCGCGCAGTAATACATGCCGAATCGGCGTTTCGCCCCAACGCCATTTCCGAAGACGGCGCCCAAGGGCTCATGCAGTTGATGCCAGCCACGGCCGAGCGCTTCGCCGTGGACGATCCATTCGACGCACGACAGAACATTCGTGGCGGCGTGCGCTACCTGGCCTGGCTGCTCAAGCGCTTCAACGGCAACCAGATGCTGGCGTTGGCAGGTTACAACGCCGGCGAAGCGTCCGTGGTCGAGTACAACGGGGTGCCTCCCTACGCCGAGACGCAATCCTACGTCACCCTCGTGCAGTCCTTGACCGAGCGCTATCGCAACCATCGCTAGGACCGTAGGGCGCATAACCCGGGATAGGTAATACGCCGGGCGGGGAATGGCTCAACCGGACTTCCACACTCGCCGGTAGCTATCGACCCATAGCGGCCCTCTTTGAGGGGCAGAAACCGGCCATTAGCGGTCACTGGTTGCCGCCTCAAATCCCCCATCGGCAAACGTCCCCCCCCCGCACAACCCGTCATGACGCCTGCTGACGTTCCAGGCCATCGCGCAACGACGCAAATCAGGATTAGTTCCATCAACTCCAAAAATAACCGACTAACGGTCATACACGCAGGCACAAAGCCTGCAATAACTACCCGGACGAACATTTGACGTCAATCTACCGCCATACGGTTTTCCTGATCAGCAGACCCAATTGACACAGCTTTATAGCGTCGGTTCGAGCGCGACTGTGGCCGCAACATTCCCCCGCATACAGGATTATTGACATGATCGACCTCGCCACCTGGAACTTGAGCATCCCTGAAGGCAGCCCACCGGCCACCATAGAAACGCCTCGACTCGCGCACGGCTTCAAGGACCAGTATTTCAGTTCTGAAGCCGCGACCCTCTCCTTCTGGGCACCTGTGACCGGTTCCAAGACGGCCAACGCTATTTACCCGCGCAGCGAGTTGCGGGAAACCTATAGCGATGGAAAGCTGCGCAACTGGCAGTATTCAGCGGCGGATAACATTCTGCGGGCGAGTCTGACCGTCAATCAGGTGCCCAGCACCGGCAAGATCGTGATTGGCCAGATTCACAACAAGGACAGCAACGACCCCATGGTGAAGCTGGAATACCAATACAAAACGTCGGCTTCGACGGGAAACATTGTCGTCAAGGTGCGCATGCGCCCCGACGATGAAGAGCCCCTGGTCATTACCATTGCGACGGGTGTCCCGCTCGACCGCAACTTTACCTACCAGATCCACCTCAGCCCGAAGGGCGCGCTGGGCATCAGCGCAGCAGGAAACAACTGGAGAACCACCATCGACCCGAGCTGGAAGACCAAACCACTGTATTTCAAAGCGGGGGTTTATGTGCAGGACAACACCGGCTATCCCACCGAGGGCGGAAAAGTAACGTTCAAGATGCTGGAGGTCCAACACAACATTAAGTCGCTTCTTTAGGTAACTACCGTTGGTACGCCGATCCGAAGGGTGAAGACTTAAGTGGATTTCCTCGTCGATCGGCTACCCAGTGGCTGAGAGATTTGGCCAAGCCTGCCAGAACAGCTTTTCGATGGAAGGGTTAGACCTCAGGGGCAGGTAGCCAGAGGCCAACCGACGCGCGCTGCACGCAGGAGGCTGGCTTTGACAACCAAGCGGTGAAATGGCGCAATCACGAAGATGTAGGCCCGGCCTAGACGGTTGTGGCACTGGACCACGGTTGAAAAAACGAGTTGGCGACTGCCTTCTGGCTCTGCCTCTCCAGAACATAGGATCGATATCCGGAAGTCGAGGTGCTTGTCGTCCTCTCCCAAAACGATTTCGGTCTGGTTCGTGCTGTAGACCTTGAAGACTCCAACCCGATCAGCCAGTGATGCCAAATATTTGGCTGTCTTGAGACCAAAACAGGCAACGATAGTGTCTCGGACTTTCAAGAGCCATCCGATCCAGGATGGCTGATGGGAAAGGATGAATCGAGCTAGCAAATCCGGATTGCTGGATGTGCCCGCAGGGAGCCGAATCGCAAAAGCGTCCGCCAGGTTCATCGACTTGTAAAGGTGGGTGATACCGGACCTCGAGGGGACTGGCACGGACATAATGAGCTCAAATTCTCGGGGCATCGGGGATCTCTCCTGAGTGCTAACTACCAATTAGACGATATGCCATGTCGCGTTTCTTGTTGCGATGATGTTGTTGAGGCGCCAACTTCTCCTTGTCGGATACTGAGCCCGATCAAGGCATCATAGAGCTCTTGCTGCCCAGCGGGCAGAACAGGGAGCAACGTCGCACGGCGCTTGTCGACATCGAACCAGGATTCAACCAACCATCCCACCAGATAGAGCGCCGAAAGGCATCCGCCAGCGGTTGCAACGTTCCCCTGGCAGACAAGAGGCTGGTCCACGGGCTCAAGTCCCAGAGCTTGCAAGCTCGATCGTGCATCCGGGTGTGTAGTTGCCTGGCCGCTGAGCAGCCCAAGCCGTTCGAGAATGAAAGCTCCGGCGCATAGGGAGCCGATTCGCTGGCGTCTGGAGTCAAGTTCAAACGACGGCAGGAAATCTGGGGCGGCAATTGCAGCGGGTATCCCTTCCTTGCCGCTGACGAACAATACCGCGTCGGCACTATTGGCCTCGGAAAGCGGACCGTGCACCGAAACAGGCAGGCCGTGCGCCGATCGCACGATAGAGCTGGAACCCAATATTCGGACGTGCCAGTCCTCAGTGTTGCGGCCTAAGATGTCCCACATCAGGAACAGGTCGATATCAGTGAATTGGTCGAAAGCAACCAGAACGATTTTCTTCAAGGCGATCTCCATGAAAAGTGCTGGCGTGCAAAACGCAACGGCCATCTTTGCTGGTGTTCGCAGCGTATCAATCGGTTGCACACCATACACAGCCTGTATGGCGCTAAATAGGGAGCGAAATAACGGGTGAGAAAACTAACTCGTAACCATTGGATCGCGGCTGGTTTTGAGGCCCTCGACCAAATTGGGCATATAGGCGTTTCGGCCGAGAGTCTATCGCGCCGATTGAATGTGACCCGCGGATCGTTCTATCACCATTTCCGCAATCGCGAAGACTTTGTCCGCACCTTGCTGGCCGCTTGGGAAGAAGACTACACGGAGCGCATGCTCGCTTATGCGGCGCAGGGTCGTAGCGCGGGCGAAACCTTGAAACGCTACTTGAGTATTGCTGCTGAGAAACAACCTGGGCGGGAAATTTCCATCCGGGCCTGGTCGCTGCACGATCCGTTGGTAGGCGAGTTTCAGCAGCGTGTTGACACAAGACGACTGGAGTTCGCGATACGCACGTGCCGCCGCTTGGTCCCTATGCCAGGCCAGGCAGAAGTGATTGGTCAGGTGGCCCATCTGTGCCTGATTGGTGGTCAACAGGCAGGGCTGCGGCGTGATGCCGCTCGCTTCAACAGTTTCCTGCATCGAGCCTTTTCACTTTTCGACGGCGCTCTTCCACCGTGGCGGGCCTAAGTCATGAGCTAAATTGGGTAACTGGATAAATAGAGTTCGCGTGCCAGCGATTGAAAATGAGAGCTAAGCTTCCTTCTACTGTCGGGCTTATTGAGCAGATTGGGCTTTGCGTCCATGGCGTATAACCGCCTTGAGCGGTCTACTTAGAGTTAGCCCTTCACAACAGCCTCGGAGGGGAGCCAATGAAACGTTTCGTCATGCTCATCGCGATCTCTTTGCTGACCACTGCCTGTCAGAGCACAAATGATAACGGCGTCACCCGACTTGATAATTGTGTCTGCTATAAATCGGCCGAGGGACAACAAGTGCAAGCATCACAAATGGCGTGGAAAGACCCCGACACGTTGCAGAAACAATTCTCACACTGCATTTGCCGAGCCTTGATTGACCTGAAGAAGGTCGATGATCCCAGCAAATATTTCGTGCCCGGAACCGAAATAAGAACGGAACTGAAATAAGACACGTATTGGGTTGCGCCCCTAACGCCCCATCAGCGGACTCGCCAACAACGCCTCCAACCCCATCGGCTTGGAAAAATAATAACCTTGGGCCTGCCCTGCGCCCATTTCGCGCAGCAAGACCAGCGTCGCTTCATCCTCGACACCTTCGGCCACCACACTCAGGTCCAGCGATTCAGCCATACGCACAATCGCCCGGACGATCGCGCGACTGCGAGCGCTGGTGGTCAATTCGAGGATGAACGACTTGTCGATCTTCAAGCCGCTGAAACGGTATTGATGCACATAGCTCAGGGATGAAAACCCGGCACCGAAGTCATCGAGCACCACCGACATGCCGTTGTCGGCCAATTGCTGCATGGTCAGTCGGGCAATCGCCGGCTCCGCCACCAGCGCACCTTCGGTCAACTCCAGGCAGATCCGCGACGGCGAAACCCCATGCCGCGCCAACAGTGCAAGCACGTCACTGGCGAAGTCGGGACGCGTCATGCTGTAGCTGGAGCAATTGACGTGCACCGCAGGCCAGTTGGCATGCTCGGGCTGTGCGAGGATCAGTGCAATGCTGTTGAGCATGTACAGGTCCAGTCGACCGATCAGACGCAGCCCCTCGACATCCGGCAAAAACTCGCCCGGCGCGATCACCCGGCCGCCCGGCTGATGCCAACGGATCAGCGCTTCAAGGGCCAACAGTTCGCCGCTTTCGACGCTGACAATCGGTTGGAAATACGGCAGCAATTCGTCGGTACGCTTGAGCGCATTGCGCAAGGCCCCTTCCCGCTCAACCTGGTCCGAGACTTCACGACGCACTTCCTGATTGAACACCGCGTAGCTGTCGCGCCCACCACTCTTGACCCGGTACATCGCCGCGTCGGCGTCGCGCAGCAAGTCGGCTGGCTCCTGATGGAACTGACTGTCGGCGCTGACGATGCCGATGCTGCAGGACGAAAAAACCTCATAGCCATTGATGACAAACGGCAGGTCAAACGCCACCAGAATCCGTTCGGCGATGTCGATCACCACGTCCAGCGGCGCCTCGGGAGCGAGCACGGAAAACTCATCGCCCCCCAGGCGCGCCAGCATGTCGGTGTCGCGCAGACAACCGCGCAAACGGTGGGCGGCCTGCATCAACAGCAGGTCGCCAAAATGGTGGCCGAGGCTGTCGTTGACCAGTTTGAAACGGTCGAGGTCGATGAACATGACCGCCAGGTGTCCGCCTTCGCTGCCGAACTGCGACCAGGCCAGATTGAGGCGCTGTTGCAGGTAGGTGCGATTCGGTAGCCCGGTCAGCGCATCGTGGGAGTTTTCGTGTTGCAACTTGGCATTGGCGTGATCGAGCTCGCGGGTGCGGCTCTGCACCCGGGCTTCCAGCTTGAGATTGGCGACATGGATCGCTTCGGCGGCCGTGCGTCGCGACAACGCGGTGTCGATGTGCCGCGACACGAACGTCAGCAGTTCCTGGTCACGCAGGGTATAGCGCACCTGCGAGGTATAGCTCTGCACCGCAAGCACGCCACGCACCACATCGCCATCGAACAAGGGGATGCCCAGCCAGGAATAGGATCGGTAATACACATTGGCAACTTCGATTTCACCGTGCGCAGTCAATCGCTCAGCTTCGTCGGCGTCAATCAGGCAAGGTCGGCGCTGAAGGATCACGTACTCGGTCAAGCCCCGGCTCCCACGCCGCGCCACCGGGCAGGTCGTTTGCCGCTCATCAACGTAATACGGAAAGGTCACTTCACGGGTCGCGTCGTCGAACAGCGCAATGTAGAAGTTCCGCGCGAACAGCAGATCACCGACGATGCCATGCAAGGTTTTGAACAACTCAGCCATGTCACCAGGCTGGCTGGACAGTTCAGCGATCTGGAACAGCGCGCTCTGCAGATGTTCGGCGCGCTCTCGCTCTGCCACTTCCTGCCTCAACGCGTCGTTGAGTGCCGACAGCTCCAGGGTGCGACGCATCACTGTCGCCTCCAGATCCTCTCGGTGCAGAATCCGGTCCAGCGCCATGGCCACATGGCGAGCTACCACCAGAAACAGCGCGCGGTCCTCGGCGCTGTAGGTGCGAGAAACGTCATAGACCTGCATCGCGAGCATGCCAAACACGTCATCCGAGGCATTTTTCAACGGTGCGCCCATCCAGAACTCGGGACGATCACCCACGCAGTAAAAACGCTCCTCGGCCTGAGCCGCGAGAATGCCGGCGGCGTCGATCAGCAACGGCTGGCCAGTGGTCAATACCTGGCCGGTCAACGACAGGTGCGCAAGGTCAAGGTATTCGTAGTGCGAGGACTCCACGGCATCAACATCAATGATGTCGACGTAATACGGGTAGTCAATCTTGCCGCTGTGCGGATCATACAGCGCGAGATAGAAGTTCTCGGCGTCGATCAGGCTAGCCAGCAGCTGGTGAACCCCCACCAGAAACACTGACCGGTCGCGGGTCGAACTGGCCAGGTAGGTAATTTCATACAGCACGCGTTGAGTAATCTGCGCACGGGCAAGGGTATTCGTCTGCAGCTGAATGCCCAGGCGCTGCGCAAACCCGGCGAGCGCCGGTTCCGCGGCAGCGTCGACTGGCGCGAGTAGCCAACCCAGCACGCTTTCACCTTTACCGGTCGGCCAGCGGTGCAAGTGCCGGGTCAGACAAAAGGTGTCGAACTCCTCATTCGCAACACTTGACGGCCACTGCGCCAGTGGGTCGCCCTGCCCCACCAAATGCATTTGTTCACCGGCACGATAAACCACCCACGCCGTGGTGTGCGCCCAGTTGCGCGCTGAGTCCAGCAATTGATCGATCGTGCTCTCGTTGCCAGCATCAGCCATGCAGACAGTGTCCGAATTCTGTTCAAGCCGAGATGCGACAACGTCGCAATCGCTCGATTGCCGCGGGAAGTCGGTCAATGGACGAAAACTCATCAGCGCTCCCTGAGCCAAAAACTGGCAATACTGACTTACTGGTTGCGCGCAATGCGCCAGTGAGCTTCACGTTTATAGTGTTTTTATTCAATCGGTTTTTTCGGATTGTGAGTGGCTTCCTCATCAGGTCATCCTGTAAGAGCGCCAACTCAGCTAACGACTGACAAGTGTGCCTGCGCACAGTTCCAAGCAGTTCCACCAGGAAAAGGAGCATCCTTATGGAGCCCGTCACAATTCGTACCCTGCAAAGCACTGATGCCGAGGCGTTGCTGACTTTTGAAGTGGACAATCGCGAGTGGTTCGAGCGCCACATTGACGCGCGTGGTGCTGCTTTTTACTCGGTGCAGGGTGTCACCGAGCACATTGCTGCCTATTTAGCTGATCATGCCGCCGGCATCTGGCACCCCTTTGTCATCGAAGACGCTGACGGGCAAATAGTGGGCAGAGCGAACCTGAAAGACATCGACACGTCCGCGCGGTCGGCAGAAGTCGGCTATCGGATTGCTCAAAGTGCTGGCGGGCAAGGACTGGCAACGCTGGCGGTGAAGCATCTGATTCAGCAGGCGCAGTTGCGTTGGAACCTTAAACAGCTGGTTGCCAACGTGTACGCTGAAAATATCGGCTCGGCAAAAGTCCTCAAGCGCTGTGGCTTCCTGATCGAACAGGTATCCCGGCAAGCAGGGACTGACCAGGAGTATCGGTTTGGCCTTTCAATTTAGATGTTTGAAAGAGGGGTCGATACGCGTCACGCAGACAAAAAAAAGCCCCGCTACCGAATACGGTGCGGGGCAAAAAAATTGGTTGGTTGCGGCCAACCAAAGGAGCTCTGTAGAAAACGTTTACGGGCCGGGGTCAGATGCATTCCTGTGCGGCGCGCTCAAAACTTGAAGGCAACAAGTTCGAGACCAGCAAGTGCCGCTCGTAGATGAACACCTTGCCGCCGTTCCCGGCCTTGTAGGCTTCCAGCACGTTGTCCGTCGAGACTTTGCTCGGTACCACGATCCGGTAGCTGCGCTGGGTCTGCGTGACGGTCGGGTTCATGCCTTGCAATTTCGGTACGACGCACTCAGCGTATTGGGCCGGGGTCTTACGGGTCTGCAAGGTCAGGGTCGGGTCGTTCGGCGCGGAGGCACAACCGGCGAGCAACAAAGCACCAAACGCCAGGGCAGGCACGAATAAAAGACGCATCGGTCTCATCCTGAAAATAAAAGGTTCGTTCATCACATCACCCGAATGTTCGTGAGTGGTGTGTCGTTGGAGGGGGATTTTCCGGCTATTGCCATCAAAGTAGAACTTGCGTTTCATGATGGTCACTATTACCTCTAGCAATAGTTGTGCGCCGCGCTGACGGATACACACTCAATCACCACTGGAAAAGATGGATGAGGATCGCTCCTTGAGAACTTTTGACTTTATCCGCGACGCCGTTCTGCCCGATTTTCGTGACCGGGTGGCCGAGTACCTGGTCCAGTACGAAACCGTATTGTTGGGCGAACACGCGCCCGACCCAGAGCTTGCGCGGGACACCGCCAATCAGTTGCGCGGTTATTTGCGTGGGTTGAATACCACGCGTGTGTTGGGCATGGCGGATTGGGAAGAGCTGGATCGGCGGGTAGTGAATACGTGGCTTTCGTCCTGACCGACGCTTCCCCTGTACAGAGAAGCAGTCACTTAGCCTGATTCGATGGATAAAGACCGGCAATCCGCGCGATCACAACACCCACGTAAAAGACGCCTGAGAATTCTTCGACCATCACAAGTGAGCGGGCGTGGTTGGTCAACGGGAGAACATCGCCGTAACCCGTGGTCGTGAGCGTCGTGAGGCTGAAATAGATCAGCTTGAAGAAAGTGCCGGGTTGTCCGAAGTCGAGGTGGGCAGGACCGAATGAGCCAGCGCTGGACATCTCGACCAGGGCATAGACGAAGGACCAAGCGAAAGCCAGCATTATGTAACCCGCAAGCGCTGCATGTAGCTTGTCGGCTGTAATGGGCCCGCGCTTGAGAATATAGCGAAGCACTCCGCTAAACGAGACGGCAAGAGACGCCGCATAAGATATCCCGGCAAGGTCAAGAATCGCGATGCTCTCAGTCCACAACGCCGTCCATTGAAGGCCAACCCCAAGTAACGCCAGACCCAGTTTCAGGATGAACCCCCGCCGTGTCTGCCGGGTGGCGAAAGCGCCCACGAGCAGCACGGTTGAAAACAGAATGCCGAGCAACGTGCGAGCAAATATTCCTTCCTCAAGAAAGGGAAACAGCAGGATCAATCCTAGTAAGAGCAGCAATAGATAGGTGCAGGGCCCTCGCCCTATTACCATCTGAGCTAAATCCTCGTCAGATTCGGTTTTATCTTGCGGATTTGCCATACCGGTTTCCCAGAGATTGAAATAACGCTCGATACCTGACATTGCACGGTTGAAATCTGATCTGGCTTTAGATAAGAGTCGGCAGTGAAATTCTAGTCGTGAATGCATGTAAGAGGCTGACCAGTAATCAACGGCCTTAAGCAGGTACGGGAAAACATTGCCTTGTGCGCCGAGATCGGTTGCGACACGGTATGTGCTGTCGGACTATTCCAGACTTCTGGCCATTGCGTAGCACTTGCTGGCTGCTGCCAGCGCCATCTTCGACGGCCTGATCGCCGAGTGTATGTAAAGAGGAACAACCCAATGAGTAAGGTGGTGGCATCAACGGCTGAAGAGGATCTATCGAGGCCGGAGGCGATCAGCTTGCGTGAGGCATTCTGGTTCTGGTTGAAGCTCGGCTTCATCAGTTTCGGCGGGCCGGCAGGACAGATTTCGATCATGCACCAGGAATTGGTAGAACGTCGGCGCTGGATCTCCGAACGACGCTTTCTCCATGCGCTCAACTATTGCATGTTGCTGCCTGGGCCTGAGGCTCAGCAATTGGCGACCTACATCGGCTGGCTGATGCATCGAACCTGGGGCGGAGTGATCGCCGGAGTGTTGTTTGTGCTGCCCTCACTGTTCATCCTCATCGCTTTGTCGTGGATGTACATCGCGTTCGGCGAAGTGCCTGTGGTGGCCGGCCTCTTCTATGGGATCAAGCCTGCCGTGACGGCCATCGTGGTGCAGGCGGCACACAGGATCGGCACTCGGGCGCTGAAGAACAATTGGCTGTGGGCGATAGCAGCCGCTTCATTTACCGCGATCTTCGCGTTCAATGTTCCTTTCCCGCTGATCGTGTTGGGGGCAGCGTTAATCGGCTATGTCGGAGGGCGATTGGCGCCTGAGAAGTTCAGAGCCGGGGGCCATAGCGCGGCCAAAAAGTCCTTCGGCCCAGCCTTGATCGATGACGATACCCCGCCCCCCGAACATGCCCGGTTCAGCTGGATGAAACTGGCGCTGTTGGCCCTCATCGGCGCAGCGCTGTGGGCGTTGCCGATGGGAATCCTGACCACGCTTTTTGGCTGGGACGGCACCTTGACCCAGATGGGCTGGTTCTTTACCAAGGCCGCGTTGCTGACTTTTGGCGGAGCCTATGCGGTCCTTCCGTATGTCTATCAAGGTGCGGTCGGTCACTATGACTGGCTGACCCCGACCCAGATGATCGACGGTTTGGCACTGGGTGAAACCACACCGGGGCCGCTGATCATGGTGGTGGCCTTCGTCGGCTTTGTTGGAGCGTACGTCTCACAAGTGTTCGGCGCCGATCAGGTGTTTCTGGCCGGGGCTGTCGCAGCCACCCTGGTGACATGGTTCACCTTCCTGCCCTCGTTCCTGTTCATCCTCGCCGGTGGCCCGCTGGTGGAATCGACCCACAACGAACTCAAGTTCACTGCACCGCTTACCGCAATCACCGCGGCGGTGGTTGGAGTGATCCTCAATCTGGCCTGTTTCTTCGGCTATCACGTGCTGTGGCCGCAAGGCTTCAGCGGCAACCTCGACTGGCCGTCTGCACTGATCGCCATTTTGGCGGCAATAGCCTTGTTCCGCTTCAAACGGGGCGTCATTCAGGTGCTGATGGCTTGCGCGCTTGTCGGCTTGGCGGTGCATCTGCTGCGCTAGAGAGGACGTGATCGGTCGACGCTTACGGACTCAAGCAGCGGAATAAACGAAAACGGGCGCCTTGTCGGGCGCCCGTTTTAGACCATCGCAACCAGCAGCTAAGCTTTATCAGGAGGCCTTCGCGAAACCTGAAAAGTAGGGAGGCAAACAATGAGCAAACAACCTCAACCCCGGAGCCGCTCCAACCCCCAACCCAGATCTCGCCCGGTAGTGCCTGCCCTACCCAGTAAAACAGGCACCCCGTCCGGGGACTTGCGCGGTAACCACCCACCGAAGAAGTCCCATTGAGCCCAAGCGTGCGGCAGGCTTTGCAATGGAGTCTGTTGTACTTCTTTATCAGCCTTTATGGCCGATCAGTGCGACTTTTCGATACCGATGTCCCGGCCTTGCTCAACCCTTTCGTGTTGTGATCGCCTGGCGTCGTGTCCGAGATTGCTCTGGCTTTGGCTACGCCGTGAGTATCTTTGGAATGGGCGATGCCAGAAGTCGCTTGGCCATGACCGCGATCACTGTTTCGATCATTGCCGTAGTGGTTTCCGCTTTCCCCATGGTCGCGAACAGCCTTGCCGGCATGATCGCTGCTCAGTCCATTGCCGCGGCCATTACTGTTAGCGCCGCCGGAGTGATCTGAACCGCTGTGACCGCCGCCTATACCGCCGCCGTGGCCACCGCCATTACCACCTCCGTTACCTCCCCCATTACCGCCTCCGTTACCGCCACCACCACCACCACCACCACCACCACCACCACCACCACCACCACCACCTTCTTTCGCATAGGCGGAGTTCATGATGGACAGGTCAGCAGGGAGTAATGGGGCGGCTGCAAGCATCAGGGCGCAGGTCATTACGGCAACGAGACTCTTATTCTTTAAAAGCATGATTGCTTCCATAAGGTTGGTTGATATAGCGAGTCTTATGACGCATTAAGACCCAGACAGTTCAAGTCCTGCGACCGACGGAGGCTGCCAGCGCTAGCGTGCAGCGCTCCGGGTACCCGCGAACGCGCTTGTGCCAAGCCAGCGCCACAAGCTTTCCGCATCCTTCACCGCGCCATCTACACGCAGCTCTCGCGATTGAAGAACCTCCCGCGGTGTGCGGTCGCCCGTCCACACCTCGGTCAACGCGCGCACGCTGGAGTCCACGACGAGTGTCAGTTCGCGTCCGGGATCGTCGCGGCAGAGGTCTGCCACGCCCTGTTCAACCACGAGCCACCACGCTTGCTCGCCGGGTCGCGCGTCGCGGAACTTGAACTGGATGACCACCGGTCGGGACGGGAACGTCTCGATGCGCACGAACCGGCGCACGTCCCACATGAGCAGGCCCGCATCGAGTTCGTCATCGCGAAGGCGACTGCCGATCCAGCGCGCGCCCCAATGCCCTAGCGCCATGATGATGGGGCGCAACTCCTCGCCCGCCTCGGTCAGGCTGTACTCCCAGACTTTGCCGGTGGCCGTGCGGTGCACGACGCCGATTTCTTGCAAATGGCGCAGCCGCTGTGCCAGCAGGTTGGTGGACATCCGGGGCACGCCGCGGTGCAGTTCATTGAAGCGCTTGCTGCCGCACAGCAACTCGCGCACGACCAAAGGTGTCCAGCGTTCGCACAGGGCTTCAGCACCGCGCGCGACCGTACAGAACTGACCGTAGCTTTCGTCCATTGCCTTGGCTCCGCCATTACAACGCTTCAGATTCTGAACTAGCCCCGCCACTTCGCTACGCGCACGCTGAAACCTCGAAAGCCAAAGACCAAAGGAGCACGCCATGACCAAGGTCGCCATCATTCAGCGCCCGCCCGTTCTGCTCGACCGCAGCGCGACGATCGCCCGGGCCGTGCAATCGGTCACGGAGGCCGCGGCAGCGGGAACCTCGCTGATCGTTTTGCCCGAATCGTACATTCCAGGTTACCCGTCGTGGATCTGGCGGCTGGCGGCGGGAAAGGACGGGGCGGTAATGGGCCAGTTGCACACGCGGCTACTGGCCAACGCCGTCGATATCGCGAACGGAGACCTGAGCGAATTGTGCGAGGCCGCCAGAACTCACGCCGTGACGATCGTGTGCGGCATTGATGAATGCGACCGAAAACAGGGTGGCGGCACGCTCTACAACAGCGTAGTCGTTATCGGCACTAACGGCGAAGTGCTCAACCGCCACCGCAAACTGATGCCAACCAATCCCGAGCGCATGGTGCATGGCTTCGGTGATGCATCCGGGTTGCGCACAGTCGATACACCGGTCGGCTGCGTGGGTACGCTCATCTGCTGGGAAAACTACATGCCGCTGGCACGCTATTCTCTGTATGCCCAAGGGGTGGAAATCTACATCGCCCCCACGTACGACACCGGCGAGGGCTGGATCAGCACGATGCGTCACATTGCTCTCGAGGGCCGCTGCTGGGTGCTCGGCAGCGGCACCGTGCTGCGCGGCAGTGATATCCCCGACGACTTCCCGGCTCGTGCGCAACTGTTTCCCGATCCGGATGAATGGATCAACGACGGCGACTCGGTGGTGGTCAGCCCTCAAGGCCGGATCGTGGCCGGTCCGTTACACCGAGAGGCAGGCATTTTGTATGCGGACATCGACGTCGCACTCGTGGCACCAGCGCGGCGGGCGCTCGACGTCACCGGGCATTACGCGCGCCCTGACATTTTCGAACTGCAAGTGCGGCGCACGCCGGCGACAGCGGTGCGTTACATCGACGAATGAAGTCCGGCGGTATCATCAAGGAGTCATGCCATGAGCATTGAACAGTCTTACAAGGGCAGTTGTTTTTGCGGCGCAGTCGAGTTCACCGTCAGTGGCGAGCCGGTCGGAATGGACTACTGCCATTGCGAGTCGTGTCGGCATTGGTCAGCGGGGCCGGTCAATGCCTTCACGCTGTGGAAACCCGAGGCAGTGCAAGTCACTCGCGGTGCAGACAACATCGGCACCTACAACAAGACACCGCGCAGTTACCGCAAGTGGTGCAAGACGTGTGGCGGGCACATCTTCACTGAACACCCAGGGATGGGGCTCATCGATGTGTATGCCGCGGTCATCCCGGATCTTGCGTATTCGCCAGGCGTTCACGTCCACTATCAGGAGACCGTGCTGCGCATCAAGGATGGCTTGCCCAAGCTGAAGGACGTCCCCAACGAATTGGGGGGATCGGGTATCAGCGTGGACGAATAGCGCTGGTTGCCACCTGTTCGGCAGCAGCTCGACGTATCTACAGCAAGCTCGGGCAGAAAGCCCCACTCCGAGTCAGAGATGTCCGGGCCATACGGGCAAGACTCCAGCTCGCAGAAAAGACACGGGATCTGACGCTCTTTAATTTGGCCATCGACAGTAATCTCCGTGCCTGCGACTAACCAGCAGGATGCTTGCTCGGGAGATCGCTGGCGGGGGGACGTGTAACGAATTAAGTCACGGATGTTTACCTACAGCGCAGATCCTTATACGATGAAGTCCGCATCTACTGCTCTCCTTCAGGCCCAAGTAAGTTATGGTTATTATGTATGACAAAGCAGCTTAACAAATTGCGCTCTATAGCCACGCTAAACTTTGCGCAAACAAATAAGCGAAAGCTGTATACAGATTCAATTATCCCAACAACAACATGCAATATCATTGGGCACCTGAACGATGAATAACACAAGTTCCCTGGCTGACAACTCTAAAACCTTCAGCATCGTTATAGTCAATTACAAAACACCCGAAATCACCAAGATTTGCCTGGACTTATTGCACCAGCATCTGGGCAGTCACGGCGTCCCGATATGGGTAGTTGACAACTATTCCGCTGATGAAAGCACCGAGTACTTACGAAGTCTTGACTGGATCAATTTGATCGAGCGTTCTGTTTCTGAACCAGAACCGGGCCATATCGCGCATGGCAAAGCACTAGACCTGGTTCTGGAGCGAATTGACACTGACTATTTATTCCTGATGCACACCGACACATTTGTTTTCGATAAAAATGTTTTCCCGATGATGCTGAATAAATGTTTGAAAAACCAGAAAGTCGTAGCCGTCGGTTGTGTTGAGCAATTAAACCGCGGTACCACGAGAACGCTTTGGCGCTTTAGCTCACGCCTGTTCAAACACCATTTCAGGCACCTGAAAATCTCCATGGGATTACGTTCCAGAGAACCGAAACCGTACAGAGAAGTGTACTTGAAGAGTTTCTGTACGTTGTGGAACTGCAAACTTATCAAGCAGCACAACATGCATTTTTCGATGGACGATCGCGTGCCTGGCTACACCCTCCAAGACCGCATGACCGAGCTGGGCTATGTCGTTGAAATGTTATCACCGCGTAAAATCTTCAGTTATCTGGATCACATGCAGTCCGGCACTGTCGCAGCGGCTGGCGGCTATGAAAAGACGCATAGACGAACCAAAATGTACAACGACATCCTTAAGCGCCTGAAAAAAGAAGACAGCAAAAGTTAAGCGTCGAAGAGACACTGCTTGAAGTCACCCACACGTCTTTATATCAAGTTATTGGAGCGGCAATGGCCCCCATCACTCAAGCACTACCCATGACCCTCTCCCCGGCGCTTGATTTCGACCAGAACGCCGCCAGCGCCTTGGGTTCCTCGTTGGCCAGTCGCTATATTCAGGCCACGCCATTTCCGCACATCGTCATCGATAATTTCCTGGATGAAGCGCTGATTGCGAGTATCTGCTCGCACTTCCCAGTCGAGCCAACCAACAACGAAATGCTCTACGAGCGCGGCTATAAAGGTCAACGAAAACGTCAAATCAGCCCCAACGAATGCGGCCCCCATTTGAAGACTATTTTCAACGCCTTTAACTCGGCCCCCATGTTGCAGTTTCTTGAAAAGCTCACCGGCATCGAAGGTTTGATACCCGATCCCTACTTTGCGGGTGGCGGTCTGCATGAAACGAAAAGTGGTGGTTTCCTGGGGGTACACTCGGACTTCAGGCTCAACAAAAAGCTTAATGTCGAGCGCAGACTGAATATCATCATTTATCTAAATGAAGACTGGCGAGAGGAATACGGCGGCAACCTTGAACTTTGGGATGTCGGCATGAAGAACTGCCTTAAAAAAGTCCTGCCCATCTACAATCGATGTGTGATTTTCAACACCGACAAAGACAGCAATCATGGGCACCCAGAGCCTTTAACAACGCCAGAGCACATCACGCGCAGGTCCATAGCGCTTTATTACTACACCGCTGGGACCCTGGTGATCGATCCCGCGCAAAGAAACAAAACCCACTACAAACCAAGGCCCAAAGATCGTTTCAGCCTGAAGTACTACATGAATAAACTCATCAAGAAGAAAAACTAGACTGCCAGAGGCAGCAATCGGCTGATACTGGCCGGTCTGAAGAGTCGAACCGTACAATTAAAGCCACGGCGGCGAGTCAGCCCCCGCACCAATAGACTGGTATACGGGGGCGATTAGTGGCGGGAGTTATTGCTTGGTGATGCTTTCACTGCCGGGCCAATTCAACAAGCGATGGGTGAAACCATAACTCGCGGCCTGGTAGTAGGTAATCGCACGTGCGACCAAGGGATCGTCGAGCTGAACCGTCACCTCATTGCTGGCACCCAGCGCGTCATCGTGGCGTCGCAACATCGCTCGGGGGCTGAGAATCGCCAGATCTTTACCATCGAACAGGCCAAGGTGTTGGTAATTGCCTACCAACACGCGAGGCGGCAAGGTGGAAGGCTGAAGCAAATCACGACCGAAAAATGTCGATTCGTAATTGAGGTTTAACAGACCCAGCAGGGTTGGAGCCAGGTCGATCTGACTCGCAAGCTGGCCGTCTTCACGCGCAGGAATGAGCTTGGGCGCATAGATGAACAAAGGGATTTGGTAGTTACGAATCGGGAGATCTTCCTTACCCGCGCTGCCAGCGGTGTGGTCAGCGACAAAGACGAAGATAGTGTCGTCGAACCAGGCTTTCTTTCGGGCTGCTTCAAGAAACTTGCCGATTGCATAGTCGGTGTATTTCACCGCGCCATCACGACCGTCACCGGATGCAATATCGATCCTGCCTTCAGGGTAAGTGTATGGACGATGATTGGAGGTCGTCATCAGTTGCAGCAGGAACGGTTTTTGGTTGGCAAAATTCTCGTCTGCCAGCTTCAACGTTTGCTGGTAGAGGTCTTCATCAGCCATACCCCAGGCATTTTTGAAATGGATCTCCGCTTCATCGACACTGCTTTGATCCACGACCCGATAACCATTACCGCCGAAGAACGCATTCATGTTGTCAAAGTAGCCACGGCCGCCATACACAAACACGCTGTCGTAACCGACGTGATTCAGCTGTTGGCCCAGGCTTGCGAAACCACTTTCACGGCCAACCCGTTTGACAATAGAGCGTCCCGGCGTCGGCGGGATGGACAACGTAATGGCTTCCAGGCCGCGGTCCGTCCTGGTGCCAGTGGCATAAAAGTTGTTGAAGTACAGGCTCTCTTTACGCAGTTGATCGAGGTTGGGTGTCAGGTTGTCGGGGTTCCCGTTGCTGCCCATGTACTTGGCGCTGAAGCTTTCGATAGTCACCAGAATAATGTTATGTCGCGGGGTCTTATCGTTCCGGGTCACGGTACGGCGGACATCGAGAGAATCCTTACCGATGAATTGCACGTCACCTTCCGCCAGCTCCTGGCGGATGTGCTGGCCAACCACGTTGGCCGGCAAGGTGCCATAGAACTGATCGTAGTCCAGCTCGTTGTTGCGAAATGCGGCAAAGAACTGATATGGACCATTACTGGCCAGCTCATGTTGATAGGTATTGCCGCCTTTGCCCCGTGGAGTGTCCTGGTCAACGACCAACAGAACAACAGCAGTCATTGCGAAAATCACACCGACACTCAGCAAACGCTGGCGCCAGGTAGGCAACGGCGCACCCATTATCCGCTGTAGAGGTTTGTGCAGGGCAATACAAATAACAACCGCGATAACCGCCAGCCCGCCAAGCAATTTGCCGATGGGGTAGGACTCCAGAATGTTGTTCAACACCTCGTCGGAGTACACCAGATAATCCACGGCAATAAAATTGAAGCGCACGCCGAACTCGTCCCAGAACAGCCATTCAGCCACCGCGGTAAATAACATGGCGAAAACGCTGAGCGTCAGCAGCCCCTGTAAAAACCAGCGGTGACCACGTGAACGCCACAGCGACGGTGGGCACAGCAGCACATACAGGCTCATCGGCAGTGCGGCGTACAGTAAAAAACTCAGGTCGTATAAGACGCCGATCCCAAAGATCGACGCAAATGCAGTGCCCGACTCTGAAAGATGAGTGGCGAGTAACACCAGGCGGGTGAGGAAAAAGATCACGAGCCACAGGCCTGTGATCATCCGTAGGAAACGCAGCGGGGATGAAGCGGGCAAACGCATTGAAAACTCCTTGTTGTGCTTCCCTCCAGATTGCAAATTGCTGTGCCGATTGGCCGACAAGTCATCAGCATTGAGACATTCTTGTCTTTGAATACGCTGAGTTACGACTCATTTGGAGGGGAGTTAAATCTACACGACAAATTAGCAAAATGTCGTCAAAGCGATGAGGAGTTCAGGCAGTCAAAGCTGAGGAGAAACATATAGATACAATGATTCCAGGGCTGGTTCGCCTCACCATTGAGACAAATCATGTCCTGTATGGCGCTCGTTTAAGCGCCCTTTCAGCGGCAGCTTCTCGCTGAGGAAAAGCACAGGCGGACCACCCAAAGATGCTCTTCGGCGCACCCGAAGAGCATCGTTGGGAAAGCAACTTCAGGGTTTACGACTAAACGAATAGAACAAATTCGGCTCCGCCACGACATACAAATGCCCTTGCGCATCCATGGTTACGCCTTCTGGATACACCTTGGGCGAGAAATAATCCTTCACGCCTTCGAGCAGACTTTTGTAGCTGACAAAGCGCCCTTCTTTATCCAGCTCAATCAATAATTTGGACTGCTCGCTGAGTAAAACGAGATGGCCAGTGCCGGGATCGTAATAAGCGTCGGCCAGGTCACGCCCAAAAACGCTATGGTTCACCCATTCAGTTCGATCGATCAGGTTGATGGACAGGTTTCCATTCAGGCTCTTCGACACGCCATCAATCTCATACAACTGTCGCGGGTCGCGCTCCTTGATCGCAAATAACCGGTCCCCTACAGGGTCATAGGTCACCCCTTCAAAGCCCTTGTTGTTTGTGCTCAGATTGACGCCTACGGTGATGAACGGCTCTGTTCCCTTTCGAAGGGTCGCAGACTTCTCGGGTAGCTGAATAAAGGTCAGACGTTGATCTCCCTCTTCAGAGACAACGACTCGACCATTGCCCATGTAGGCCAATCCTTCGGTATCGTCAAAACCTTCAAGCGGATAACGCTCAAGTACATTACCCGCGCGGTCGAGAGCGACAATTTGCATGACCCCGCCATTGGTAATGGCCAGCAACCGGTCATGGTCGTAGTCGTAGGTGATGCCTGAGAGGTCTTCTACAATGCCCTCTATTGGCTTAGCCACCACATCAGGCGTAAACCCCGGCAACCACAAACCTGGCTTTACTACAGCGGGGCCGCCCCAGGTTTGCAAAACAAAGTGGTACAGCTGTTGGTGCCAGTAGAAGCGATAGGAAGCAGTCCCAAGCACCCCTGATAACAGCAACAGCACAATCACAATGCGCAGCCGATGTCGTCGCTGAGCTCTGCGCAAGACCAGAGCCACATTCGATTCAATATTCATAAAACAACTCCGGCCGTCACAGGGAATGCTTCCACACGAATTGATAAACCTTGTCTGGCGCGGAGGCCTGGCAACTATGGTTGTCCGCATCCGCCCCCACCAGGAACCACTCGGCTCTTGAGGTATCGCCAACGCTGCGAGCTTTTTCCGGGTCGTAACAGCGGGCCAAATCGCGTGCGGGCACCAAGGCATAGGCCTGCGGGTGGCTACGAAGCCACATGGCAGATTGCTCCAGAGAGCCGTGGTCCGAGAAACCAAAATGCACAATAGGTTGCTGCGCGAATAACCAGTGCCCCTCACGCCAGCTGACCAGCACCAACTCGGAATTTCCGGTCAGTCGCGCCACTTCACGCATGATGGTTTCGTGAGGGTTAATGCCTTCTTTATGGGGCTCGATGAAGCCGCGGACAAACCACGCGCACAACCACACGGCGGTCAGTACAACAAATACCGTTCTGCCCTTCGGACGCTTGCTGAACCAACGGCGCAGCATCCAGGGAATGAGCGGCGCCACTAACAGAATCAGTGCGGGTAACGCAGGAAAGATATACAGCTTGCGTTTGCCACTGCTCAGGCTAAAAAACAACAACACCAGGACGACCCAACCGAGTAGCACCAACACTCGACCGTCGTGCTTGGCCAGTTGCTTGCGCCAAGCGGGCACCAGCCATGGGAGCATGAAGAAAATCGGCACCCAATACTTCGGGATAACCTTGACGAAGAAATACCAAAAGGGTTCGCGGTGTTCCCAAGCGTTGGCGTAACGGCCAGCTGTTTGCTTCAGCAAGATTTCCTGGGCGTAAGCCAGGCTATCGGAACTGCCCTGTAGCACGATCACCAACAGAGGCGCCAGCCATACCGAGATTGCAGCTAACGCTACCAGCAGCCCCAACCACCAGGCTTTCGCTTTGCCAGGCATGGGCACCACGCCTTTCCAGCCTTTACGTACCGCATACGCGTAGGGGATCAGCATCAACACCGGCAGAAAGCCCACACCTTTGCTGATGATGCCAAACCCCATTGCTGCACAGGCAACGTAATACCAACGCCAAGCCGGGCCGAGCAGCAAGTGCCGGCATAAACCATAGATCCCCAGAATTATCCAAAGGGCCAGAAAACCATCAATCTGCCCAGTCCGTAAAATGCTGTAAGTCTGGTAGGTCGCAAGAAACAATAGCGCTGCAATCACACCTACACGCCGCCCCCACAAGCGACGACCCAGGTCATACAAACAGGCCGTAGTCACGGCACTCGCTAATAGCGCGGGCAAGTAAAGGGCTACTTTTGGGAGGTGGGTAAGTTGCACGAACAGCGCCACAGCCCACATGAAAAGCGGAGGTTTATCTGCGTAAATTTCGCCAGCACGATGTGGAATAAACCACGAACCGTTCTGCATCATTTCCAGGGCTACGCCGAGAAAGCGCTCTTCATCGACGTTCAACGGCTGGCGCCAGCCAAGACCGGCGCCCACCATGACCAACGTCAACACCACAAAAGCCAAAAGCTCTAACCGCGAAGAAGATAGTCGTATCCGCACCGTCTCAGTCCTTTTTTTCCAGTTCGTGGCTTTCCCGCTCACGATACTTGGCGATCAACTGCAAGTTGCGCAGGTACACAATGAAACCGAAGGACTGGCCGACAATAAAAACCGGGTCCTCACGGTAGATTGCGTACGCCAACAGCAGTGCACTGCCGACGATGCTCAGGTACCAGAACCCGACAGGAATAACGCTGCGTTTTTTGTATTCGCTGTACAGCCACTGCAGAGCAAAACGCCCGGTAAATGCCAACTGGCCAGCGAAGCCAATGGCCAACCACAAAGATTCTCTGCCCATGTCAAACCTCGGTTTCTTGTGCGTTGACTTCCAGGCGGGTGCGTTTTATCAGCCACCACACCCCGAACAAATCAACAATGCCCACGAGGGCTCGGTCGAGGTTTCCGTAATTGGAAACCCCTGTGCCACGTTCACGGTGGTTCACCGGTTGAACCAACATTCGGCCGTTGTGACGGCGGATCAGGGCAGGAATATAGCGGTGCATGTGATCGAAATATGGCAGGCGCAGAAAAGCTTCACGTTCAATCAATTTGATACCGCAACCGGTGTCGGGAGTTTGATCTTTCAACAGGCTACTGCGCAGATTGTTGGCAAATCGCGAAGCCCAGCGTTTGCTCGCCGTATCCCGGCGATTTACGCGGTGACCCGCCACCAGTTTTACGCCTCCGGGTTTACCCTCCGAACCACGAACCAGGTCCAGCATTTTCGGTAGATCGGCCGGATCGTTCTGGCCATCACCATCAAGGGTTGCCAACCAATGCCCACGCGCCACTTCAGCCGCGTGGTAAATCGAGGTGCTCTGCCCGAGCGAACGAGCATGACTGAGCACCCTCAGTTGACTGTAACCACTACTTTGTAACGTTCGTAATTCGGTGGCGGTGGCGTCGGTGCTCCCATCGTCAACCACGATGACTTCAAAGGTCTCGTTGACTAACGCGGCACGCACTTCCTCCAAAAGTGGAATGAGATTACCTGCTTCGTTTTTTGCCGGAATCAAGACCGACACATAAGGAGTTTCTTGCATGACGTTTCCGTAAGAAAGCTGAGAAGTGAGTGGCTAAACGCCGTAATAATTGCGGTACCAATCGACAAACGACTGCACGCCGGTAGACACCGTGATCTGTGGGCGAAAACCCACACGATCCTCCAGCTCGCGAGTGTCCGCCCAGGTGTTGACGACGTCGCCTGACTGCAGTGGCATGAAATTTTTTATTGCGCGGATTCCCAGCGCCTCTTCAATGCACTCGACAAATTCCAGAAGCTTTACCGGCGCGCCAAAGCCGATGTTGTAAACCTTGTTTCGCGCGCCGGTCTCATCGGTAGGTGGCAGCGGTATCAATCGCACAAGACCCTCGACGATGTCGTCGATATAGGTGAAATCGCGAGACATCGCGCCGTCGTTGTACACGTCAATGGTGCGACCGTTAAGAATGGCGTCAGTGAATTTGAACAGCGCCATATCGGGTCGACCCCAAGGCCCATACACGGTAAAAAAACGCAGACCGGTAGTGGGAATGCCGTAGAGATGCGAGTAGGCGTGGGCCATCAGTTCATTGGCGCGCTTGGTAGCGGCATAGAACGACACCGGCCGATCGACAGGGTCGGTCGTGGCATACGGTAAGTGCTCGTTCAATCCGTACACCGAGCTACTTGAGGCGTAAATCAGATGCGCCGGCATATGAGCACGACAGGCTTCCAACACGTTAAGGAATCCCACCAGATTGCTTTGCGCGTAGGTGTCCGGGTGGTCGATGGAATAACGCACACCGGCCTGGGCAGCCAGGTGGATGACTTGCTCGAACTCCTTTTCAGCAAACAAATCCAGCAGCGCTTGTTTGTCTGCCACATCCAGCAACTGGAACTGAAAATTGCGGCATTCAGCCAGCTGCGAAAGCCGAGCCTGTTTCAACTCAACGCTGTAGTAGCTGTTGAGGTTGTCGATGCCAACAACCTGGTGGCCGTCGCTGCACAGGCGCTTCGCAGTGTGGAACCCGATAAAACCTGCGACGCCGGTTATCAGTATTCTCATAGGCCTCGTCCTTTCGCATCTGCCCCAACGGCGTAGTAAGACAGTTCCTGCGTCCCGTTGATGTCTTCGGCGAGGATGAGTCCAGAAAACGCAATGGCGTTTTTTCCGTCGGCAACATGGCTGGCGTTAACATCTTTACCACACATCCGACGACACAATTCTGCTAAACGGGTTGGCTGTGCCGCACCGACATAGCCACTACCAACAACAGTCACTTCCATAAATCACTCTGCTTGATCGCAAGGTTTTTCTGTACCTACAGAGGCTTATAATAAAAAAGAAATGAAAATTTTGTGAGCGGCGAAAGATGGTAATGAAAAGGGGCTACAAACAAGCCTTTTTAAAGGGCACCAAGCGTGTTCAGTTGATCTGCGAGCCGTCCACCAAGGTCAGGTCGAGCCGCTGGCCAATGGCGGTTCGATAGTCGGCGGACCACTGCCGGGAATCCATCGGCCATGCCCACATTCGCAGCAAACCTTGAGCGCTCAAAAATCAAACCGATCCTTCGACCGGCACACTCTGGCAACTAATCGTGTCGGCAGCTGGCAAATCATTTAATCAAAGTAATCTCGAACAATTAGAGAGCAATAAAAACCAAAATGACTTGGACGTAATACAAAACCACCAACAGCTGTAAGACTTTGCCCATTAAGGCGTGAGTGCGATCAAAGTTTTAATAGTGTGTGTCTTGTTTGCAGATGAACGATTCGCCAACCGGTTTTTCATGCTCCTTTCACAAAACCGCGATTAACCTCAATGAATGCAGGCAGCCCCATTGCGACCACTCGCTTACCCACCCTGGCACAAAAAATTTACTGGAGCGTTTGATCAAGTATTTCAGGTAACTGATTGATGCAGCTTTCGTTTTAGCGTCTACGCTGTCATTGCATCGATGTTTTTTAGCATCCAAGGCTATTCATTCTTCAGCCCCGAGGCCCCCATGAGTCAAGCGTTTCTTCCGTTCTCCCGCCCCAGTATCGGTGATGAAGAAATTGCCGCCGTAGAGCAAGTTCACATTCAACCCGGTGCTCATCGCCAAGTTAGTGGTCGTGCCCCATGAAAATCAGCGTATTCGGTAGCGGCTATGTCGGTCTTGTCCAGGCAACCGTCCTGGCAGAGGTCGGTCATGATGTTGTTTGCATGGACATCGACTACGAAAAAGTGACAGCCCTTAATCAGGGTCAAGTCAGCATCTTTGAACCTGGCCTGGCTGAGTTGGTCAAGGACAACCTGGATAACGGAAGGCTACGTTTCACCTGCGAAGAAAAGTTAGCCGTGGAGCATTGCCAGGTTTTGTTTATCGCTGTGGGCACGCCTTCACGTCCGGACGGCTCAGCGGATTTGAGTAGTGTCTTCTCGGTGGGCGAAGCCATCGCTCGACATCGTAGCGAACCCATCATTATCGTTGAGAAATCCACAGTGCCGGTGGGCACGGGTGACGCCCTGCGCGATCGGATTATTGAAGCCCTGCGGCGTTACGACCAAACACTGGATTTCGATATTGTCTCTAACCCAGAGTTTCTCAAGGAAGGTTCGGCCGTCGCCGATTGCCGGCGCCCGGACCGGATCATCATTGGCTGCGAGCGTGATGATGTGCGCGACGTGATGCGAGAGCTTTATGCGCCGTTCAATCGTAACCATGACCGCATCATGTTCATGGACCTGCGCAGCGCCGAGCTGACCAAGTACGCCGCCAACTGCATGCTGGCGACCAAGATCAGCTTCATCAACCAGATCGCCGAACTGGCCGAACACCTCGGTGCAGACATCGAATCGGTGCGCCTGGGCATCGGCGCCGACTCACGCATCGGCTACGATTTTATTTATGCTGGCTGCGGTTATGGCGGCTCATGCTTCCCCAAGGACATGCGCGCGCTGATCCACAGTGCACAGCAAGCTCAATGCTCCAATGATTTATTGCAGGCAGTGGAAGCCATCAACCAGCGGCAGAAACACAAGCTGTTCGAGCGCATCAACGCGTTCTACAAGGGCGATTTGCGCGGCAGGACCTTTGCCGTGTGGGGCCTGGCATTCAAACCCAACACCGATGACATGCGCGATGCCCCCAGCCGGGTGCTCATGGAAGCTCTGTGGGAAGCAGGCGCACAGGTCCGGGCATTCGATCCAGAGGCGATGCAGCAGACCCAATCGTTGTATCGGGACCACCCCAACCTGAGCCTGATGGGCACACCGGAAGCGACGCTCAGTGGAGCCGATGCGCTGATCATTTGCACCGAGTGGCAACAATTCAAGGCGCCGGACTTCGACCTGATCCACAAACGACTCAAAGCCCCCGTGATCTTTGATGGCCGCAACCTGTACGACGCAGAGCGTCTCACACACCGGGGGTTTCAGTACTTCCCGATGGGGCGAGGTGATTCGTGCAAGTTGCCTATTCCACACCAAAAGTGGAAGGCCAACGTCGCGCTGTGATTACTGAAACCCGGGGCCAGTGTTGCGTGGCGCAACGTTCACGGCACCGGGTTTATCAGGCAAAGTTGAGGGGATTCACGGAAGGTTTGTTTAGCCGGCTCGAATCCCCGAGCCAGCGCTGGACACGTTGATCAGGGTTTAAATTTTGCGTAGCACGTAAACACGCCACATTGCATAAAACGGGATAAAGTCAGACTTGCTATCGATGACGAATCCGGCTTGCTTGAACTCAGCTTCTGCGACGGATCGAGGAATAACAAACCTGTTCTGGTATCCACTCTGCTCGCCCCTTGCCTTACGCCGCTGTTCGTGGCGCTTGCGCTTCCATGACTTAAAGTTGCCATCGACCCACATCGACAAGATGACGGTGTCTCGCGTCACCCGATGAAACTCTCTCAGCATCGCCAATCGATGCGCAGATTCACCGATATGATGAATCAACCGCATGCTGAAAATACTGTCGACCGAATTACCAGGTAGATCGATGGCAAACGCTGAAGTCTCGAGCGTCTTTACGCGTTTGACTATATCGGCAGGTTGATTCTCAAGAGCGGTGTTAATCATATCCGGCGAATTGTCTGCGCCGATGATGATTCGATTAGGATTTTCTGCAAGCAAAGGCCAGAACCGCCCCGCACCGCATGGAAGGTCGAGAACCAGCCCCGGGTCTCCCGCCTTGTGTAACGCATCTCGCGCCATCTGTACGTCCCGATAATGGGACAGTTTCCGCGATAGACCATCCTGATGCTTCAGGTAGTATTGTTTTGCGTGATCTTTATCGTATTTTTCGGAAAATTTAAGTTTGACAGGGGCGCTCATTGGCGTTCTCCAGTGGCCAGAATTGTAGGCTAATCATCCACCTGTCGCTGAAAGGTCAACGTGATGTGAATTTTCTGTAGATCGATTTTTAACGTAAGGCTGGACCCATTGCATGCCAGCAATGGGCAATCCTATCCCTGTAATACACAGACTCCAGATCAGGCCTTCAACACCAAAAGCAATCAACGCCCCGCCAATAAATGTCGCGGGCAACATTGGGAACAACAGAACACAAATCATCAATGCGTGGGCACCCAAGAGGCTTTTCAGACGGCCCCTTGCATTGAAAATGCAAACCATCCAAAACAACACCCAAAAGGCAATGGTCATCAAATAAAGGGCCAAGTGGAGCAAGTCCCCTACCAATCCGCATCCATGCATTCCCCTATCTCCTTTTTGAATCGAGCTTTCTCTGCTGACCGCTCAAGCGTAGCCGACTCTGCTGAATAACGGCGTTCCATCTAACGCAAGCGCGAAAAGACTACACGAATCATTCGTGCGCAATCGCTGAACGCGGCAGAATACAAAAATCAGGCTTTCGCTCGGGTATCGAATATGCAGTTAGCCGAGAGAGAAGATTGATCCTCCCTGCACGACCGTCGGAGTTTGTTTAACTTGATTAGAAGCATAAAGGCTATGCAGTGAATATTTTGATTATCGAGGACAATCGTGACATCCACGACAACCTGATGGAGTTTTTCACGCTAAAGGGCCACTACGTCGAGGGAGCACTGGATGGATTGAGCGGGCTTCATCTCGCTGCCTCGAAAGACTTTGATGCGATTGTTCTGGACGTCATGCTCCCAGGCATCGATGGCAACCAGATCTGCCGCAGCTTGCGCGAGAATTCCAAATCTGACATTGCCATTGTGATGTTGAGTGCACGGGACCAACTGGAAGATCGCCTGGCTGGTTTTAAGGTCGGTGCTGACGACTACGTCACCAAGCCCTTTGCCATGTCCGAGATTCTTGCCAGGATCGAAGCCGTCGTATCGCGCCGCGCTGGCAAAATGAATCGGACTTTGGTTGTAGCCGATCTGAAGTTTGATTTAGACACCCTGGAAATCTCTCGCGCCGGGATCCCCATCAAGGTGAATCCTACCTGCATGAAACTCTTGGAAACCCTCATGCGCAGGAGCCCGCATGTTGTCAAACGGACTGAACTGGAAGATCTCATTTGGGGGCGTCATCCTACTAGCAGTGACAGCCTTCGCAGTAACATCCACATGTTGAGACGGGCGTTGGACAAAGCCTTTGATGAACCACTGCTGCATACCGTACATGGGATTGGGTACAAGCTCTGTGCCCGGAATAATACGCATCTATAGCCCCTGCAAATCGTCCGTGCGAGCCTCCTGCCGCGTTGACGAAACTCCTTTCGTTAGTAATGCCTCCAACTCATCCTGCTTATCCCTCGCCCCTGCCAATTGACCTCCCCTCAGGCTCAGCTAAGTTTCGCTGCGTACCTTCCTCCTCGCGCACATTCCGCGCTGCTCAGGAGAGGCTACCCGCCTATGAAACCCGCACTAGCCGGCTGGCTCAACAAAGTACCCGAAGTGACGCTGTCATTCTGGGTGATCAAGATCTTGTCCACGACCGTGGGTGAAACGGGTGCTGACTTTCTTGCCGTCGATGCCGGCTTCGGCGCGGGCCCGACCAGTATCGGCATGGCGGTTTTACTGGCAATCGCGATGTTCTACCAATTGCGCACCAAAGCCTACACGCCCTGGATTTACTGGTTGACCGTCGTGTTGGTGAGCATCGTCGGGACACAAATCACCGACATTTTGACCGACGTACTGGACGTCAGTCTGTACACCAGCACGGCAGTATTTTCCGCCTTGTTGGCGATTAACTTCCTGGTCTGGTACCGGACCGAACACAACGTATCGATCCGGGAAATTATCACGCCGCGGCGAGAGTTGTTTTACTGGGCCACCGTGCTCTGCACCTTTGCCCTCGGTACCGCCGCCGGTGACCTGGCTACCGAAGCCTTGGGGCTGGGTTTCACCCTCGGTGCCGTGATCTTCGGAGCGCTGATCGCTGCCACCCTGATGGCTTGGCGCATGGGAGGCAATATGGTGCTGACGTTCTGGATCGCCTACATCCTGACGCGCCCGTTCGGCGCTTCCCTCGGCGACTTGCTGACCCAAGCCAAAACTTACGGTGGTCTCGGAATGGGTGCCACCTGGACCAGTGCCATCTTCCTGTGCGTCATTGTCATTCTGGTTGCGGTCGCGCAAATCACCGTCGGCAATCGCAAAACAGTTACTCAGTAAACGCCCAAAAGTCATTGAAGGAATCGTCATGCGCCAGATTCAAAACATCATTCGCCACGTTGCCATCGTCTCGTCGATTTTTTTGCTCAGCGTCGCCGCCGGGTGCTCGAAACCTGCCGACAAACCCAATACAGGTACGACCTCAAGCTCGGCAAGCACTCAATCCCATTCGGGTTCAAAACTGGGAGATCTGTCCGAGTTCCGCAACATAGCCGCCGACGTAGCCGTGCTCGTCGACAAAAATGATCTGCCCGGTGCGAAAGCCCGCATCAAGGATCTGGAAACTGCCTGGGACTCGGCCGAAGCCGGGATCAAACCTCGCGCCGCCAGCGACTGGCACGTCGTGGACAAGGCGATCGACCGCGCGCTCGATGCCTTGCGCGCCAGTAACCCGCAACAGAACGACTGCAAGGCTATGATGGATGAGCTGTTGAAGGCCTTCGATTCGATGAAGGGCACATCCTGATCCCGAAGGTGAACCCGCAGCGGACAAACATTTGTACAGATGCTTCAATACTGGCGCGACGGTCATAACGGTCGCGCCTTTTTCCGGAGCGGCAAATGCGGATATTGCTGGTTGAAGACGACCCGATGATTGGCGATGCGACCCAGGGCGCCCTGAACGATGCGAGTTATGCCACTGACTGGGTGAAAAACGGTTTCACCGCGCTTGCAACGCTGGACACCCAACACTATGACCTGGTGCTCCTGGATCTTGGGTTGCCCGGGATGGATGGACTGGATGTCCTCGACAGCATTCGCGGGCGCGACAACCCGGTGCCACTGCTGATCATCACCGCACGGGACAACCTGGAAGATCGCCTGCGCGGCCTTGACGGCGGCGCTGACGACTACCTGCTCAAACCGTTCGATATGGCGGAGTTGCTGGCCCGTATACGAGCCGTGCTTCGTCGTAAAGGTGGCGCTGCCCTGTCCGTGTTGGACAATGGCGTGGTGTCGCTGGACTTGATCTCCAAACAAGCCACCACCTTGGAAAATCGCGACATCCAATTGTCCAGTCGTGAGTTCGCCCTGCTGCAGGCATTGATGATTCGGCCAGGCGCAATTCTCTCGCGCAGTGAACTCGAAGACCGCCTCTATGGTTGGGGCAATGAAGTGGAAAGCAACGCGGTGGAGTTTTTGATTCACTCCCTGCGACGCAAGCTGGGCGGCCATATCATCAAGAACGTCAGGGGTATGGGATGGATGGTTTCAAAAAGCGTTTGAGGGACTCGGTACAACTACGCCTGTCCGTGACGCTATCGCTGGCCATCCTGATCGTTGCGGTGCTGGCCGGGATTTTTGCGTTTGTCTCAGCGCTCGACGAGGCCCACGAAATGCAGGACGATACCTTGCGTCAGGTGGCCGTCCTGTTTGATCGACAGCAGATGTCCCTACGCTATCCCGCCTCCCGGGAAGTCGATGGCGACAATGAAGAATCCAGGGTCATCGTGCAATACCTGGCCGATGGCAGTAAAGCAATCGGCAACGATGACGCCCTGATACCACTGCCCTTCCCCACCACGCTTGCCGATGGCCTCTCAACCTTGAAGGTCACCGGCGAAGACTTTCGTGTGCTGGTCAGAACCACAGCCCGCGGTGAACGCATCGTCGTCGCCCAAGAAACCGGCGTCCGCGACAAAGAAGCCCGCGAGAGCGCCTGGCGAAGTTTGCTGCCGTATCTCATTCTGTTTCCGGTGCTATTGCTGGTGGTGAGCGACCTGGTGCGCAAACTGTTCCGTCCGATTGCCGCCCTTTCGGCTGACATCGATCGACGCGACGAACAGGCACTGCACCCTATCGACGAGCGCCATTTGCCAACCGAGATTCGGCCTTTCGTCGTGGCGATCAATCGCTTGCTCGCGCGTGTTGCGCAGTCCATGGAAAACCAGCGTCGTTTCGTCGCTGACGCTGCCCACGAACTGCGTTCACCCATGACGGCCCTTTCCCTGCAAGCTGAGCGACTGGCCGCCACTGAGATGCCGGCGCTGGCCCGTGAACGTCTGTTGCCGTTGTCGCAAGGGATAGAGCGCGGTAGAAATCTGATCGATCAACTGCTGACCCTGGCTGCCGCACAATCGAGCTCCAATCGACCACAGACAGCCGTTTCAGTCCATGACATCTATCGACGTGTATTGGAGGATTTATTACCACTGGCAGAACGCAAACACATCGATATTGGTGTTGAGAGTATCGAGGACGTGCATGTCCTCATCAACGAGATGGACCTGTTAATCCTGATCAAGAATCTGGTGGATAACGCGATCCGTTATACACCGCCTGGCGGACGGATTGACCTTGCGGTTGAGCGGGTGCAAGAGACTGCAATCCTGCAGATCAAAGACTCAGGCCCAGGAATCTCTTCAGAGGAACACACGCGGGTGTTCGATCCGTTTTATCGCAGCCTTGGGACCAATGAAGCAGGCTCTGGGTTGGGGTTATCAATCGTCAAGGCGATAGCCGATCGTACGGGAGCAGAGGTTCGTTTGGGCTTCTGCGACCCGAAGAGAAAAAGGGGTCTGTGTGTCTTGGTTTGTCTGAAAACAGGCCAGTGTTGAAACCCTGTAATGGCGGGACTCATCGGGGTCGCCAGCAGCGACCCCAAATGGCCTCTCAGCACGCCCACGTTTGCCCGAGCGTCTCCAGACCAGACTTTTGCAGATCCTGAGCGCTCATCACAATACGGAATTTGCAGGTGGCGTTGAAGTTGAGAAAAAAGGGTTCCGCAAAAGCGGGGATGTCGGAGGGGTCTTGTACGTCGACCACAAAAATCCCACCACGCTTGCCATCTTGCTCGGTAAAGTACGCCGCCTCCGGTTTGATGCTGGTCAGGATGCGTTCAATGACCTCGCCCACCTTCCCGGTTTTGACAAGGGAGTTGAAGGGTTCGTTAGGGCACTCGACCATCAGTAACATCCTCATCACTCAATCCTCTGTTCAACGTGCAACACTTGTAGTGTCTTAAAGAATAGCTAAGCGTGAGCGAACCCTCGTGCCGGGTTACGGGCGGTCATGAAACATGATGATGCCAGGCCAAAAGCGGTCAATTTCGCTCCATTTCGTCTACCCTCACAATGCGCCATGCGGCAACCAGCTTGCGCTCGGCGTATCGACATTTTGCCTTAATGCACCGGAGAATTTTCATGCTCAACCGTACCCTGGCATTGGCTGTCGGCGTGACGCTGTCTTTTTGCAGCCTGTTGGCGCAGGCCGCCGACACCCTGAAAGTCAGCGCCATTCCTGATGAAGCCCCGACCGAACTGCTGCGCAAGTTCAAGCCGCTGGGTGCCTACCTGGAACAGCAATTGGGCATGAAGGTCGAGTTCGTTCCCGTGAGCGACTATCCGGCCGTGGTCGAGGCGCTGGCCACCGACCGAATCGATATGGCCTGGCTGGGCGGCTTCACCTTCGTGCAGGCACGCCTGAAAACCGGCAATGCCATTCCGCTGGTACAGCGCGAACAGGACGCCCAGTTCACCAGCAAATTCATCACCGCCGACCCGGCCGTCAACTCCCTCGCCGACCTCAAGGGCAAGACCTTCGCCTTCGGTTCGGTGTCCTCCACGTCAGGCAGTCTCATGCCGCGCTATTTCATGCTGAAGGATGGCATCAAGCCGGAAACCTACTTCAGTCGCGTGGGCTATTCCGGCGCCCATGACGCCACTGTCGCCTGGGTCCAGGCCGGCAAGGTGGACGCCGGGGTGCTGAACGCCAGCGTGTGGGAAAAACTGGTCGCCGCCGGCAAGGTCGACACCACCAAGGTCAGAGTGTTTGCGACCACCCCGGCCTACTACGACTACAACTGGACGGTGCGCGGGACTCTAGACCCGGCGTTGGCGGCCAAGATCAAGGCAGCCTTTCTGGCGCTCGATCCGGCGAGCCCCAAGGACAAGGAGATTCTGGATCTGCAGGCCGCCAGCCGATTCATCGAAACCAAGCCTGAGAATTACAAGGGCATCGAGGAAGCCGCACGCGCCGCCGAACTGCTCAAATGACGTTGCATCTGACCCAGGTCAGCCTGACCCACACCAACGGCGTCCAGGCGCTGCGCGGCGTGGACCTGCACATCGGCGCCAGCGAACAGGTCGCCATCATCGGCCCGTCCGGCGCGGGCAAGTCGAGCCTGCTCAACCTGCTGGCCACCGCCCTGCGACCGGACATTGGTGAGCTGCAGGTGCTCGGCGAGCATGCCTGGCAGCTGTCTGCCCGTCAGCGTCAGCGTCTGCGCGCGCGCATCGGCCTGATCCATCAAGCGCCCCCGCTGCCACCGCGCCAGCGCGTGGTCACCGCGGTTCTGGCTGGAAAGCTGGGTCAGTGGGGGCTGGGCAAAAGCCTGCTGAACTTGCTGCATCCGGTGGATATTCCGGGCGCACGCGCGGCATTGGCCAGGCTCGACCTCAGCGACAAGTTGTTCGCGCTATGTCAGCAACTGTCCGGTGGACAGCTACAGCGCGTGGGCATTGCCCGCGTGTTGTATCAAGCGCCCGAGGTGTTGCTGGCCGATGAGCCGGTGTCGGCCATGGACCCGGTGTTGGCCCAGCACACGCTGTCAGTGCTCTGCCGCCATGCCCGGCAGAACAACGTCACCCTGGTCGCCAGCCTGCATGCGGTGGAACTGGCCCTGGCGCACTTTTCGCGAATCATCGGTTTGCGTGACGGACAGATCCTGTTCGACCTTGCGGCCAGCGAAGTCGACCGCGAGTTGCTCGACAAGCTCTACGCCAACGAGCAGCTGCAATCGCCACCGATTACTCCGGCGCCCTTGAGTGTGCAGATTCCCCGATGCTGACCCGTGATACCCGAGATCCGGCCACCTGGCCCCGCTTGCTGCTCACCTTGCTGGCCCTTGCCCTGCTGTGGCCGGGCATTCGCTTCAGCGAGCTGGACCTCCGTGTACTGGTGGCGAGTGACAGTCAGAGCGAAATGGGCCGGTTTGTCTCAGCCTTCTGGCCACCGGCCCATGGCGAGGAATTCATTGAGCTGTTAGTGCAAGCCACCTTTCAAACCCTGGCCATCGCCACGGCGGGCATGGCCCTGGCGTTGCTGTTAGCCGTCCCCGCCAGCCTGCTGGCCAGTCGGGCTCTGTCGTTGTCTGCCGCCTCCCGTGCCGGCCACCCGGGCTATTGGGGTCAACTGCTGCGTTGGCCGGTACGCGGTTTACTGATCTTCCTGCGCAGCGTGCCGGAAATCGTCTGGGCGCTTTTATTCGTGCGTGCCGTCGGCCTCGGCCCGACGGCCGGGGTGCTGGCCATCGCCATTACCTACAGCGGCATGCTGGGCAAGGTCTACGCGGAAATTTTCGAGTCGGTTGATCAGCGCCCGGCCCACGCGCTGCTGCAAGCTGGCAGCAGTCGGCTCTCAGCCTTTTTCTACGGGATCCTGCCCAATGTCGCTGCGGAATTGCTGTCGTACACGGTGTACCGCTGGGAGTGCGCCATCCGTGCCTCGGTGGTGATGGGCTTCGTCGGTGCCGGCGGTCTGGGCCAGCAAATGGATTTGTCGTTGCGCATGTTCGCCGGCGGTGAAGTGGCCAGTCTGTTACTGACGTTTCTCGCCCTGGTGCTGCTCGCCGATCAACTCAGCCGCCTGCTGCGCTGGAGGCTGGCATGAATCGCCTGATCAACCTGATGCTGCTCCTGTGTATCGGCGCAGCGGTGGTCGCCTCGTTCATCTACTTGGGCATCGACCTCGGCGAACTGGGTGGCAGCGGCAACCTGAAGCAAATGGGCGCCTATGCACAACGCTTTCTCAGCCCGGACTTGAGCGCGAGCCATCTGCAAGCCATCGGCCATGGCGCCCTGGAAACCCTTGCCATGTCCGCCCTTGGCACCCTGCTCGCGGCGGTATTCGGCCTGCTGTTGGCATTGCCCGCGGCCGGGCGCTTCGGCTGGCCTTTGCAGAGCGCGTCGCGTCTGGTGCTCAACGCTTTGCGCGCAGTTCCGGAATTGGTGTGGGCTGCGCTGATGGTCCTGGCCGCCGGGCTCGGCCCCAATGCCGGCACCCTGGCCTTGGCCCTGCACACCACCGGCGTGCTCGGTCGGCTGTTCGCCGAAGCGCTGGAAAACACCCCACCCGAACCGGCCGAAGCCATCCGCCTGCAGGGCAGCAATGCCGTATGGGCGTTCTGTTACGGATCACTGCCCAATCTGTTGCCGCAACTACTGGCCTACATCCTGTACCGCTGGGAAAACAATATCCGCATGGCCAGTGTGCTCGGCTTCGTCGGCGCCGGTGGCCTGGGGCAAATGCTCTATGTGAGCCTCAGCCTGTTCCAGGAAGCTCAAGCCAGCACGGTCATTCTGGCGATGCTGTTGCTGGTATTGGCCGTCGACACATTGAGCAGCTGGAGCCGTCAACGCTGGGTCAAGGCCTGACGGCTTCGCAAAACCGGAGGGCAAAGCGTTGACCCAGACTACGCCAACGGTTGGTGACTGGTCACACAGTGGATACCGCCGCCACCGGCAGAAATCGCGTCGAT
This sequence comes from Pseudomonas silensiensis, assembly GCF_050434865.1. NCBI lineage: Bacteria > Pseudomonadati > Pseudomonadota > Gammaproteobacteria > Pseudomonadales > Pseudomonadaceae > Pseudomonas > Pseudomonas silensiensis. Next base: position 206,103 of record NZ_JBNDJH010000005.1, on the reverse strand, counting down.
GTTGAGCTGTACCACTTCACGGTCCGGGTAGAGTTCGGACAACAAATCAAAGGCTTTGGAGTCTGCCGCCCGGTCACCAAACTCGGGCGCAATGACCGCCCCGTTGATCACGAAGTAGTTGATGTAGCCAGCGGCAAAGTCCGGGTTGTTGCGGTTGAACCTGCTCTTTCGCGGGTTGAGCGGTGGCGACACGGTATGCACCTGTAGCTTGCGACCATCGGCATCCGTGGCCTTGTTGAGAATGTCCAGATGGGCACCCGTGACGCTGTAATCGTATGACTGAGGGTCATTGTCGAGGTTGGCGATCACAACGCCTGGCTTGACGAAACGGGCATAGAAATCGACGTGGGCATCCGTGATGTCCTTACCTTTGATCCCCGGCAGCCAGATGATCTTGCGCAAGCCCAGGCGCGCTTTCAGCTCTTGCTCGATTTCGGCCTTGCTCCAATCGGGGTTGCGGTTGGCATTGATCCAGCTGCTTTCGGTCATGATCCCCGTGCCGTGACCATCCACTTCGATACCACCGCCCTCACCCACCAACTCGCTGCGGATATGACGGGCTTCCGCAGTGCTCGCAACCAGAGCGGCCAGTTGCGCATCCTCGCCGTGCTGTTGTTTGTTGCCCCAGCCGTTGAAGTTGAAATCCACGGCGCCGAGCCCGCCGTCCCCATCGATGACAAAGTTGGCGCCGATATCGCGCATCCAGATGTCGTCGAGTTCGGTGGTGACGTAGGTGATGTCAGCTGTGCCGCAGTGCTCTTCGGCCATCTCCCGTTCTCGCTCGCGACAGAACACGGTCACCGGTTCATATCGCGCGAGGGTGCGAGCGATCAGGCCAATGGCTGCTTGTACGTCGGGGGTGAAATCCTCCCAGATCGCTTCCTGCGCGCCAAAGGCGATGAAGGCCCGCTGATGCTTGTCGCCCTCATCCGGCATACGCCAATTGCCGGAGGTCGCCGCTTGCGCGCGCAGGGGTGTCAGGCCAAGCCCGATAGACGCTGCCACGCCCAAACCGGCGACTACCGATACTTGCTTGATGAACTCACGACGCGTCGACATGTGTTGGTCCCTGGAATGTGTGTCTGAAGTCATTTCGCGGTGGCCGTCTTGAACTTGGTCCAGGTGCGCATGCGCGCCCGCATATCGGGCTGGGGAATGTCCTTGCCCGGGATCAGCCGCGCGTAAGTGGCTTCGTCGAGGTAAATATCCGGGTTGTTGCGCATGGTCGCATCGACACTCGCACGCGCCTTGGCATTGGAGGTGGGGTAGCCGGTGAAGTTGCTGATGGCGGCCATGTTCTGCGGGCGCATGACGAAGTTGATGAAGGCATAGGCGTATTCCGGATGTTTGGCGTCGACCGGAATCGCCATGGTGTCCATCCACACCGTGGTGCCTTCACGGGGGATACGGTATTGGAACATGGCGTTCTTGCCGGCGGAATCCGCCGTCCGTTGCGCCTGTGTCATGTCCCCGCTGTAACCGAGCGACAGGCACAGGTTGCCGTTCACCAGATCGGTGACCGGCTGCGACTGGAACTTGCGGATGTACGGCCGAAGTTTCAGCAGCAGCTCACTCGCCGCTGCCAGGTCTTCGGGCTTGGCGCTGCGTGGCTCCCGGCCCAGATAATTGAGCACGACGGCCAGCACTTCGTCCGGCGAGTCGATCATCGAAATGCCGCAGTCGGCAAATTTGGCTGCCAGCTCCGGTTTGAACAACATGTCGAGGCTGTTAACGGGAGCATCTGGCAAACGCTGTTTGATCTGCTCGGCATTGTAGGTCAGGCCGATGGTGCCCCAGGTGTAGGGAACGGTGGCCTGGCGCGAAAACTCGTAATGCGTTCGCAGCTTCTGCAAGCCAGGTTCGATGTCATTCAGGGCCGTGAGTTTTGACCGGTCCAGCGGTTGCAGGCTGCCGGCGCGCATCAAGCGTTCGGCGACGGTGTCACCCGGGAAGATCAGGTCATAACCGCTGCCGCCGGCGAGCATTTTGGCTTCCAGCGTCTCGCTGCCATCCATGACGTCGTAGATCACTTTGATCCCGGTTTCGGCAGTGAATCTGGCCAGCGTGTCCTCGGCAAAATAGTCGGCCCAGTTGTATAGCCGGAGGGTTTTCTCTTCCGCGTGCAGCGCTGGCAAGGCACAGCCCAGCGCCAGGCCCAAGGCGCCGCTCAACAGTTTATTGATCGAGTGCATATCAAACCTCTTGAGTCTTCCAGCGTGCATGGGTGTGACGACCGTCCTGAGTCAACAGCGCGCCGTACATGTCCGGACGGCGATCGCGGTAAATGCCCCAGCTCAAGCGCTCTTCGGCCATGGCCGCCAGATCCAGGCTGTGCACGAGCACGCCGGTGCTGTCGCGGTCGGCCTCGGCGAGCAACTTGCCCTTGTGGTTGCAGATAAAGGACGAGCCGTAGAAGCTCATTTGCAGCGCAGGATCGGTGGTGGCCACCTCGCGACCGATGCGGTTGGCGGCCACCACCGGCAGCAGGTTGGCGGCGGCGTGGCCGCGCATGGTCATCTGCCAGTGGTCACGGGAATCCAGCGTCGCGCAGCCAGGCTCGGAACCGATGGCGGTGGGAAACAGCAAGACTTCAGCGCCCATCAACGCCAGGCAACGCGCGGTTTCGGGGAACCACTGATCCCAGCAGATCCCGACACCCAGGCGCCCGAACGCCGTGTCCCAGACACGAAAACCGGTATCGCCGGGGCTGAAGTATTCCTTCTCCTGATAGCCAATGGCGTTGGGAATGTGGGTCTTGCGATACACCCCCAGCAAGCGCCCATCGGCATCGGCCACGCTCAAGGAATTGAAGTAGGCATTGCCGGCCTTCTCGAACCAGCTCAGCGGCAGCACCACACCCAACTCTTTGGCCAATGCGGCAAAGCGCTTGAGCACGTGGCTGTATCGATATTCCTCGGCCAGCTCCAGGTGCTTGTGGCTTTGCTCGATGCAGAAATACGGCGTGGCAAACAGCTCCTGCAACAGGATGACCTGGGCGCCTTTGGCCGCGGCCTCGCGCACCCGTTGCTCGGCCTGATCGAGGTTGTGTTGCAGGTCCCAGGTGCAGGGCATCTGGGTGGTGGCGATGGTCAGAAGCGTCATGGCATCAACCCTCCACCGGCCAGGCGGGTTGCTGCTGGGTGATGCAATGCACACCGCCACCGCCATGGGCCAGGTGATTGATCCGCACCGGCACCACTTCGCGTCCCGGAAATGCCTGCCGCAGTACGGCGGCCGCGACGTTGTCGGCATCAATGCCGTAGGCCGGCATGATGACGGCGTCGTTGGCGATGTAGAAGTTGGTGTAGGAGGCGCAGAACACTTCAGCTTCGGTGTCCACGGCATCGGTGGCTTCATACAAGGGGATCAGCTCGAACTGTCGGCCTCGGGCATCGGTGGCCAGCTCCAGGGCACGACGGTTCTCGCGGGCCACTTTGGCATACACCGAGTGCTGGTCGTGGGTGGCGTCCACCAGCAACACGCCAGGGCGGGCGAACGCGCACACGCCATCGACGTGGCCGTCAGTCATGTCGCCGGTCACATAGTCCGGATCGCCCGGCAGCCAGATCGTCTTCTTCACGCCCAGCAGACGCGTGAAGATGTCCTCCATCTCCGCCTTGTTCATGCCCGGGTTGCGATTGGGATTGAGCAATACCGACTCGGTGGTGATCAGCGTGCCCTCGCCGTCCACATGGATGGCCCCGCCTTCATTGCTCAGCGGTGTGCCAAAGCACTCCACGCCCAAGTGATTGAGTGCGCGACGAGCCAGGCTTTCGTCCAGATCATGGGCCGACTTGCCGCCCCACGCATTGAAGCGCCAGCTCACGCCGGCCAGGCCATATTGCGGATGGCAGACGAAACTCGGACCGGAGTCCCGGCACCAGCTGTCGTTCACCGCCAGCTCGATCAATTCGATGTTCGGCCCGCATAGCGCTTTGGCACTGGCGATCGCAGAAGGGTCGACGACCAGTTTCACCGGTTCGAAACGGGCGATGGCGTTGGCGACGCGAGCGAAGTCCTCTTGCACCAGAGGCAATGTCACGCCCCAACCGGACTCCCAGAGTGCCGTGTTGTGCGGCCAGACCATCCAGGTGGCGGCGTGCCTGACCCACTCGGCCGGCATCATCCAACCGCTGTTTCGAATTTCATTCTGCTGCATGACATGCTGCATGATAAAAAGCCCTTTTAGTTAAGCCATTGTGTTCAACAAAACTGCTTTGGTGGTCCTGGCATGCATGCTACGGCCGTAAAATCAGGCAAACAAACGATGGATTTTGCAGACAAATGATTAGAGGAACTTATCAATATGCTCAAGCACTGGCCGCCACTCAGCACCCTTCGCGGCTTTGAAGCCGCCGCCCGGCTGGGCAGTTTCCACAAGGCGGCCGACGAGTTGCACCTCACCCAATCGGCGATCAGTCAGCAGATCCGCAGCCTTGAGGCGTACCTCGAACAACCCTTGTTCTTTCGCAGTGGACGCAGCGTCAGCCTGACCGATGCCGGTCACGACCTGCTCAGCACCACCCAGGCATTGCTGCAACAACTGGCCGTCGGCATTCGCCGCTTGGGGCAATACCAGAAACCCAACCAACTGGTCCTCAACACCACCCCGGCGTTCGCTCGCCATTGGCTGCTGCCACGCCTGGGAGATTTTCGCCGCGAGCACCCGGACGTTGATCTGTGGATTTTCAGTACCGATGAAGTCCCGGACATGACCACCCAGACCATCGACCTCGCCGTGCGCGATGACATCAGCTCCCAAGCCGAGTGCAGCTTCAAGGTGTTGCACGCCGACCGCCTCTATCCGGCGTGTCACCCGAGCCTGTTGGCGCTGCCACAGGAACAGCGCACCACCCTTCATGGCGAGCGGGAAATGGATTGGAGTCACTGGGCGGTGGAAGCTGGCATCGATGTCGGCCAGAAAGATCAGGGGCTGAATTTCTCCGACCCCGGCCTGCTGCTGGACGCCGCATGCGCGGGGCTCGGTATCGCTCTGGTCAGCCAGTTATTGAGTCGGCAGGCGCGCGACCAAGGATTGTTGCAACCCTTGGTGGAACAAACCATTCGCGGCCCGAACTGGGCCATGCTGACCCATCGTGACAGTGAGAATAATGCGCTGGCGCGAAGCTTCAGTGAGTGGCTGCTGGGTAACCTGGACTGAGTGAAGCCTCACGCTACGGTTCGCGCAGCGCGTGCTTTCGCGTATTTCGAGAGTCCGATCTTGATGCCAACCAGCATGGGTGCGGCGACTACAAAAAGCAGGGCGACAGCGATGAACGCGGTGTCGAAGGCAATCACCGTGGCCTGACCTGACACGACCCGGCCCAGGAGGCTCACCGCTGCCCGGCCAGCGGCCGCTGCATCCATCCCTTTCACCGACAGTATGGCTGTCGTGGTCGTGAGCCGTTCGATGACCGCGGCCCCTCCGGGGGTGACATTGGCGCCGAGCACCACGGCATTGGCGAAGACGTTATGGTCGATCAGTGTCTGGAGCCCTGCGACGCCCATCAGACCACCCAACTGGCGCCCCGTATTGAAGAGACCTATTCCATAGGCGAGGTTGCGGCGGTTGAGGTCGCTGAACGCGATCAGCGTGATCGACAGAAACAGGAAGCCAAGGCCCAGACCGCGCAACAGGATGGCGGCCATCATGTCGTCTGTGCCGCTTTCGCTGGTCGAACCGGACAGCATCCACATCGCAACCATGATCATCAGGATGCCAAAGGGCACTGTGGCAACCGGCGGAACGCGGCGGACCTGCATCAGCCAGGCGCAGATGAGGAGTCCGCCGATAAACAACCCGCCACTGGGCAACAGGAGCAGGCCGGCATCGGTAGGCGTGAACGCGAGGACCGACAGGGCGAACGCCGGGATCAAAAACGCGCTGCCGAACAACGCGGCACCGGCGACAAAACTGACGATAAAGGCGAAGCAAAAATCGCTCGATTTGAACAGGGTGAAGTCGAGCAGACCTTGGCCTTTGGCCAACACTTGTTGGCCGAGAAATGCCAGCAGCGCGGCTGCGCCGATCACGGTCAGCCAGAAGATGCGTGGCTCTTCGAACCAGTCCCATCGGCTGCCCTGGCTGAGAACGTAAGTGAAGCAGAACAGCGTCGCAGACATCAGCGCGAAGCCGACCCAGTCAAACGGATGGTGTCGGACCTTGGCTGGCATCGGGCTGTCTGCGATCAGCAGAAATCCAGTCGCCGCCAGGGCCGCCGGAACAACGCAGAAGAAAATCCATGTCCAGGACTGGCTATCGATCAACCACCCTTGAAGCGCCGGGGCCAGCGTCGCGGACGCGACAACGGCGCCCATGGCAAACAGGGCTTGAAGGATGGGTTGGCGAGATCGCGCAAAGGAGCGAAATATGATCGTTTGCCCCCCGACCAGCAGGGTGCCGCCAGCGAAGCCCTGAATAATTCGAAGCGCGATCAGCAGGTCCAGCCGAGCCGTGAGGGCGGCAATCCCGCATGCCGTGCCCATGGCCAGGGTTGAGCCGATGATCACATGACGCGGATTAAAACGCGTCAGCAACCAAGGCGCGGTCATGAACCCGATCAGCTTGAGCGCGGTGTAACCGATATCCAGCCAGGCGAACTCATCAGGCGTGGCATAGGTGTCGCCAATGATGTCGCCGCGTCCGAGCGACAGAACGGTGCTGGCGATCGCTTCCGTCAGCGTGGCCAGGACGATGCCCACCATGAGCAAGACACCGGTCGTAACGCGGGTATTGCTCCGCATCGCACTGGCCTCCGCGTTCATGATCCCTCCCCGTGCGCAACCTCGACCCGGGCGGACAGGCCCGGCACGATACGGCCCGGCAAAGGGTTGTGGACCAGCCGGATCTTCACCGGAACGCGTTGCACGACACGCACAAAGTTGCCGGTCGCGTTGTCGGTGGGGAGCAGGCTGAACGCCGACCCGCTACCCGGTGCAAAGCTGTCGACCACGCCTTCAAGTGCCCCGCTGGGGTAGCCGTCGACCGTGACTCGCACACGCTGACCGGGGCGAATTTGTTCGAGCTGGGTTTCCTTGAAATTCGCCACCACCCATACGTCGTTGACCGGCACGATATCGAGCAAGGCAACGCCTGTCGTAACAAAGCGGCCGACGCGAACCTGACGGTTACCGACCACGCCATCAACCGGCGCGCGTACCACGGTGCTGTCGAGATCGATCTGGGCAAGATCGCGCGCGGCCTGCGCCTGCGTCACCGCAGCCACGGCAGCTTCGCGCTGCGCCACGAGAACGGCGATGCCTTGCTGTTGCGCCTCGACCGTTGCGGAAGCGCCGGATACCGTCGCCTCGGCTCGCAATCGTGCCGCGTCGCTTTCATCGACGAGGGCCTGGCTGACCGCGTTGCTGAGAATGAGTTTGCGGCTGCGATCATGGGTTTTGTTCGCCAGATTCATCTCGGCCACACCCGAGCGTCTCTGGGCTTCTGCCTGTCGAATCAGGGCACGCTGAAGCTGGGTTTCTGCATCGACATGGCTCAGGCGAGCCTGGGCAGCGCTGACATTGGCCACGGCTTGCGCCAGCCGTGCGCGATAGTCCCGATCATCGATACGGAACAGGACGTCACCGGCCCGCACGGTTTGGTTGTCCTCGACCTCGACCGCAGTGACATAGCCGGCAACCTTTGCGGCGAGCGAGGTGACGTCGCCGCGCACGTAAGCGTTATCGGTGGAGGTTGCACCGCTCGTAAGCGCCAGGGCCCACCCGCCCGCCAAGACCACCACGGCACCGATGCACAGCAGGATGCCGATCTTCTTTCTCTTGCTTTGCCGTGTCACCACGACAGGGATCTCGGCGCTTGCCCCGGTGGCAATGGCGGCCTTGTCCTGAAGCGCGTTCATGTTGTCATTTCCTGTTCAATGCCTGGGACTGCAGCAGCCACGGGCGGCAGTGACCTGCCGCCGGGCTGTCGAGCATTCATGAGCGGGTGATCAGCTCACTTTTTGATAGGTGTAACGAGCGTCTTTTCATCGCTGTCGAGGACGAACACGGCCAACAGGCGTGCGGATTGGGTGTCGCTGGCATTGGCGCTGACTTCGTGTACGGAGCCCGGCTCCTCTACGAAGTTTTCGCCGACGTGGTAGATCTTTTCCGGCTGGCCTTTGACTTTGATGCGAAACGAGCCCTCCAGGACCGTTGCATAGATGAAGGCCGTTTTCGGATGGGTGTGGGATGGCGACGCGGCGCCCGGCCCATACTCGACGACTACGCCCTTCATGCTCTTGCCAGGGATATTGGGAATGGGACGGTCAAACACGACCGTCACCTTTCCGGCGGGCGGCTCAGCGGCCGACACTGCGCTGATCGAGAGCGCTGCGAAGAGCGCGGCTAATACAAATCGAGTGACCATGACATTGCTCCTTGGTGGATGGGGACGTGATGGCGCGAATCGTTACCGGACCGTCGACTGAGCGAGCCAGTCCTCGAAGCGGATCGCGCCCAGGCGCGCGTTCTTGCCGCCGGTCAGCGATTGATCGTCGAGCACAGCGCCGAAGTAGCGCGCATTCACGTCCGGCACGACCTTACGGTTGTCCTGGGTTACCCGCAGAAAGCGCCTGGCCAGATCGTCGAGGGGCATGGCTTCAGGACCTGCGACTTCAACCGTGCCATTGACCGGCGCTGCCAGCACGACATCGGTCAGCGCCGCCACCACGTCGTCGGACGCTATCGGCTGGATCAGCGCTGGCGAAACGTGAAACTCCTCGCCGACGGCGAACGACTGGACAATGCCGCTGACAAACTCGAAAAACTGCGTGGCACGCAACAGGGTGTAAGGAATTCCGGACGCCTTGATAAGGTTTTCCTGCGCGACCTTGGCGCGGAAGTAGCCTGCTTCGGGCAGCCGTTCGCTACCGACGATCGACAGGGCAACGTGATGACGAACACCGGCGGCAGCTTCCGCAGCCAGCAGGTTACGGCTCGACGTTTCGAAGAAATCGAGGACGGCCTGGTCTTCCCACGAAGGCGCGTTCGCCACGTCGACGACGATATCGGTGCCATCCATCGCTTCGGCCAGGCCCTCGCGGGTGACGCTGTTGATGCCCGTGCTGGGGGCGGCGGCGAGCACGTCATGGCCGCGCTCGCGGAGGTTCTTCACAAGTTTCGATCCGATGAGGCCGGTGCCTCCGATGACGACGATCTTCATGGGTTCTCTTCCTACGCTTTTCGACGGCAACCATTGCTGTCGAGGTAGAAAGAGAGTGCCCGCGTGCGTGAGGGAAGTCCTTGTGCCGACCTTGAGTTTGTCTTCGGGCAAGCTTGGTTTTTCGTCCAAAGAAGTCGCTTGCTGGACGGTGCAGTGGGCTACGTGCTGCCGTATTATCGGCACCATGTACCAATCGCCAGCTCGGACACGGAGTCGAGGGCGCTCGACCAGGGGATACACACCTTGCCATTCGTGTTTGAAGACTACGTGCTCGATCAGGAGCGCCGGGAACTGACCTTGCGCGGGCAAGTCGTGGCCGTCGGGCCACAGGCCTTCGATCTATTGCTGCAGCTCGTCAACAACCGCGATCGCGTCGTCAGCAAAGACGACCTGCTCAAGGCGGTGTGGAACGGCCGGATCGTCTCGGAATCGACGATCACCAGCCACATCAATGCGGTGCGCAAAGCCATCGGCGATACCGGCGAGGAACAGCGGCTGGTGCGCACAGTCGCTCGCAAGGGCTACCGCTTCGTAGGCGAGATAAAGATCGACGAGATCGACGGCGCACGACAGCCTGGCGGACCTGGCATCGGCGAAATCGCACCCGAGGACCCGAAGCAAACACCGCCCTCCTCGCTCGCTCTCCCGGACAAGCCCTCCATTACCGTCCTGCCCTTCCACAACCTGAGCGGCGACCCGGAGCAGGAGTATTTCGCCGACGGCATGGTCGAGGACATCATTGCCGCCCTGTCGCGTATCCGCTGGCTGTTCGTCATCGCCCGCAATTCGAGCTTCACCTACAAGGGCCGTGCGGTGGACGCCGAGGGCGTCGGCCAGGAGCTCGGCGTGCGCTACGTGCTCGAAGGCAGCGTGCGCAAGTCCGGGAACAAGGTACGCATCACCGGGCAGCTCATCGACGCAACAACCGGGGCGCATATCTGGGCGGAGCGCTTTGAAGGCCTGCTCGACAACATCTTTGACCTGCAGGATCAAATCGCCGAAAGCGTCGTCGGCGCCATCGCGCCGCAGCTGGAACGGGCGGAAATCGAACGCGCCAAGCGCAAACCGACGGAAAGCCTGGACGCCTACGACTACTACCTGCGCGGCATGGCAAAACTGCACAGCGGCACTCGGGAAGCCATCGACGTGGCGGCGCCGCTGTTCTACAAAGCCATCGAACTCGATCCGGAATTTGCATCGGCCTATGGCATGGCAGCCTGGTGTCACTTCTGGCGCAAGTTGAATGGCTGGATGAGCGATCGGCCTCGAGAGATCGCCGAAGGCATACGGCTTGCGCGGCTGGCGGTGGCACTCGGCCGGGATGATGCAGTGGCACTGACGCGAGGCGGACATGCGCTTGCCCATCTCGCTGGCGATGTCGATGGCGGCATTGCCCTGCTCGACAGGGCACGCCTGCTCAATCCCAACCTCGCCCCCGCCTGGTACCTGGGCGGTATCCTGCGCGCACTGCGCGGTGAAACAGACGAAGCGATCGAGCATTTGAGCCATGCCGTTCGCTTGAGTCCGCTGGACCCGGAAATGTTCCGGATGCAGGTAGGTATGGCGATCGCGTATTTCTTCGCCGGGCGCTTCGACGCCGCTTCGGCCTGGGCGGAGAAGGCGCTGGGGAACCTGCCCACTCTCCTGCCCTCGGTTGCCCTGATGGCGGCCAGTCATGCGTTCACCGGGCAAATGGACAAAGCCAAGCAGGCGATACAACGCCTGCACGAGCTGGAACCCTCGTTGCGCATCTCCAACCTGAAGGACTGGCTGCCAATCCAACGGCCCGAGGATCTCGCGCGCCTCGCGGATGGACTGCGGCTGGCCGGGTTGCCCGAGTGACCGCGGCCGATTGCAGCGTTAAAATCCGACGGTTTGGTTCACATTTTTGAGGATGACCACCGTATGTCCAGGCTCGATACCTCCCTGCAAGACACCGCCGCGCCCGAAGGTGTTTGTTACGGCTGCGGCAGCAGCAATCCGCATGGGCTTCACATCAAGAGCTTCTGGCATGAGGACGGCGTGCATGTCATGGCCGAGCACTTGCCTGATGCCCAGTATTGCGGCTGGCCGGAACTGGTTTACGGCGGGCTGATTGCGATGCTGGTTGACTGCCATTCAAACTGGACGGCGATGGCTTATCACTACCGTATGGAACACCGCGAAGTCGCAAGCCTCCCCCGCATCAATTGCGTCACGGGCAACCTTGGCATCAAGTTCATCAAGCCGACACCGATGGGTGTACCGCTGACCCTGCGTGCGAAAGTCGAAGGTGAAGTCGGGCGCAAAACTCGCGTCATCTGCGAGGTCTACGCGGGGGATGTGCTGACGGCTATTGGAGACTCCGTTTTTGTTCGCGTAGATACCGAGCAACTGGCAGCGGTTGCTCATAGTCGGTAGGTTGCTTCCACACAAGCACCACCAGTAGGCGGTTTGGCAGGACCCGCGCCTGGGTCAAGCCTTCTATCACTATTTCCGTCTGCATCGCCTCACTGACCAAGCGTCCTTGTTTGGCCTCTATGAGACTGACGGGTGTCGGTGATTCAGCCGATATCGACGTTCAAGGCGATGTCCCAAGTGCCGGCGCCGTTTTTGGCCAGGCCGATCATCATCAGGCCGAGGGCCTCGAGCGTCTGGGCCATGTGAAGGCCGCCGACATCCAACGGACGCAGCCCGAGACTCTCGATGAACGTCGAGACGCGCGCCTTCGCCTCCGGATCGTCGGCGGCGATGAACGCGTCGAGGGGTCCACCCTTGGCAAGCACGTGGCCAAAGAGGGTGTTGAATGCCTTTACTACATGCGCGCTGGCGGGGGCGATCTTGGCGATCTCCTGCGCACCAGAACTGCCGGCGGGAGAGACGAGGCCCGTGAGATCCGGGGAGGCCGTGTTGGTGATATCGATGATCACCTTGCCGTCGAGCGCGTCCCCGAACTCGGCCACCACCGACGCCGCACCGGTGTAAGGCACGGCGAGGATGACGATGTCGCCGACCGGCACCGCCCCGTATATCCCTGTGGTCGCTCCGGCTGCGAGCTTGTCGACCAGCGCCTGCGCCTTGGTGGGGTCGCGGCTGATTACCTCGACGGTGTATCCCGCTTTGGCGGTACGACCGGCAATTGCCGTGGCCATGCCTCCTGAACCGATGATGCTGATGGTGTTCATGTGCAGTTTCCTCGTGAATTGGATTATTGCTCGTCGGCAGGGAAGTAATGACCGTTGTCCAGGTCCTCGAGCAGCCCGGCCTGAGCGGGCTCCCAACCGAGGGTCTGGCGGGTGATGAGGCTGGATGCCGGGAGGTCCAGCGTGACCAGATTCGCGAGGAAGCCAAAGTATCCCGGCAGCATCAGTACGTCCGCGGGAATGCTCACGGCCGGCAGGCCCAGACGGCTGCCAATGGCCTCGGCGATGGCGCGGAACGAAATAGCCTCGTCGGCAACCGCGTGCCAATTTTTGCCGGCAGGGCCCTTCTCCAGTGCCAGACGGAACACAGCGGCGAGGTCGCGGGCGTGCACGGCCGACCAGTTGTTCTTGCCGTCACCGGGATAGCCTACGACGCCCTTCTCCTTCGCAAGTCCGATCAGTATCGGGAGGAAGCCGGCGTTGTCGGTCGTGCTGTGCATGATGGTAGGAATCCGCACGACCGAGGACCGCACGCCTTGATTGGCGAGACCGAGTACGGTCGTTTCGACGATGTTACGAACTCGCAAGGTGCCCTTGAACTTCTCGCCGCCAGAGAGGGTGGGATCCTCCTCGGTTGCTGGACGGCCAAGATGTTCCCAACCCGGCGAGCCGATGCTCCCAGACGTGACCAGCGGCTTTCCGGTCCCCTTCAGCGCCTCGCCGTATGCGAGCATGATCGCCTGCTCCGCGGCAGCCACCGCGTCGAGGCCTCCGGTGGGAAGCAGGTCTTGCCTGTGCGCGACGTGAATGACACCGTCGGAATCCGCTGCCGCCGCTTTTAACCCGTCGAGATCATCGAGGTCGCCGCGACGCACCTTGGCGCCAAGCGCAGACACCGCCTCTGCGGACTTGTCCGACCGGGCAAGCGCAGTGACCTCGTGACCGGCTGCAATAAGGTCAGAAATGATATACGGACCAGAATGGCCGGTCCCTCCAGTAACGAAAACGCGCATGTTGATGTTCCTTGTAAGTGATGTGATGCGAGAAGTGGTGATACGCAAACGCTCAGCCGAGATGGCTAACGCCGATTGAGAAGTTGGTGTGTTTGACGCAGTGGGTCATGAGGCCCAGCGACAGCAGGCAGACGTGCTCCAGCGTTCGCGCCATGAGCAGCGGCCCGGTGTCCATCGGCCGCAGTCCGAGGCTTTCTATGAACGCCGAGACGCGTGCTTTCGCCAGCGCGCCGTCCCCGGCGATGAACACGTCCAGCGGGTGGCCCTCGACAGGACCGGCAGCCAGGACGTGGGAGAAGTGGGTGTTGAACGCCTTGATGATTTCGGCGTCGGCCGGGGCGGCGTTGGCGATCTCCTGCGCGCCGAAACTGTTCTCAGGAGTCTCAAAGCTCGTGAGGTCCGGGGCCACAGGGTTGGTGATGTCTACAAGAAGCTTGCCTGCCAGTTCTTCGCCGTACTGCTTCACCACGTCGAGAACGGCGGAGTAAGGAACCGCCAGGATGACAATATCCCCGGCCGGGGCTGCGCCGAACGTTCCTGTGGTCGCGCCGGCTCCGATCTGTTCGGCCAGCGCCAGCGCCTTGGCGGCATCTCGACTCATCACCTCGACGGTGTATCCAGCCTTGGCGGCAAGGCCGCCGATCGCTGCGGCCATGCCACCTGAGCCGATGATGCTGATAGTGCTCATGCGCAGTTTCCTTGCAGATTTGAGGTTGATCATTCATGGAGTGCCGCCGCAAATCCGGCGACCGCGCTCAATGTAGGAGCTATGCTGGTCGCATCACTTGCATAAAGCAAGTGAATTACAGAAATTTACTTGCGGCATGCAAGCGATGTAAGATCCAGCCATGAAGACAACATCTAAAGAAGACGTTCGGTCCCATTGCGCAGTGAACTATGGCGTGGAGATCTTCGGCGACCGGTGGTCGCTCTTGATCATTCGCGACATCGTTTTTGTTGGAAAGAAGACGTATGGCGGGTTCCTGAAATCGGAAGAGAGAATCGCGACCAATGTTCTTGCTTCCCGCCTTGCCTTTCTTGAGGCGCAAGGGATTCTCTCGAAGGCACCCAGCCCCGACGACAGGCGCAAGGACTTCTACACGCTGACCGAGAAGGGCCTGGACCTCATTCCCATCGTGCTTAACATCGTCCTTTGGAGTGCAAAGCACGATTCGGAGTCGTACGTGCGGCGCCGCGAGGAGTTTGTTGCTCGATTAAGTCAAAACCCCATGCAGGTGAGCGAAGAGGTGAAGGCGCTGGTCCGCAATGGCGGATGTATTTTTCCTCAGAGCGATGAATGAGAAAGATGGCAAGCGCGCCCTGTCACGGCGCACAAACTATAGGCACACTGCCGGCGAGGTCGTGATGCCAGCGTCGCCCTCGCTTCGATCAGACTGTGGCTGCCCTTTTCCACGAGGGAGATCGCATCAAAATTGACGATCACGATTCATCAGTCGAACTTCACCAAGTCCTTGAAGATCAGTTGTCCCCAGCTATTTCCGCGCGCTTGTACAAGCAGTCCACCTTCCGAAAGCCCGCCCAGCTTGATCGGCGAGAAACCGAGAATTTCTGCAAGCGCACCAACCTCCGCTGCGGCGTCGTCATCGTCGCTCGCCAGGAACACGACTCTCCTGCCACCCTGTACGGCCGGGTCTTGGCCAAGGACGGCAGCGCCCAAATGGTTGAAGCCTCTCACCAGTCTTGCACCAGCGAAGGCCTGCGCGACGACCTTGGAAGACGGCTGTCCCCCCAGTTCCTCAGGGGGTACACCGTAGGCGTTGGTCACATCGATGATGGTCTTTCCCTTCCAGTTCGGCAGCGCCTTCGCGACATCCGGGTGCGACTCGAACCGGACAGCCAAAAAGACGATGTCCGCCTTGACCGCGTCCGCCAGTTTTTTGGGAATGATCTGGGGTCCGATGGCGGCCGCGGCCGATGCAAAGCTTTCCGGGTTGCGCGTGGTTGCAACGGACACTTCGATGCCGTTGCGGGCAAAAGCCTTGGCCAGTGCCTGGCCGATATTGCCGAAGCCGATAATTGCGTAGCTCATAAATTCTCCTGAGGTTTACCGAGTTCTACGGCGCTCCGAATAATCGAATGGAGCGCCTGGGTGTGGGGCGTCAGAGTTGCGCAAGACCGCCGTCAGCGGCGACTTCGCTGGCAGTCATGAAGCTGCTGTCCGGCGACGCGAGAAAGGCAGCTACTGCCGCGATCTCCGCCGGATCGGCCATGCGCTGAAGCGGAGTCATCGCGGCGTAGACCTTCTGGCCCTCCTCGCCCAGCGCTTCCTTCGCGAGTTCGGTCGCCGTCGCCCCGGGCGACAGCACGTTTACCCGAATGCCGGTGCCTTTCAGGTCCTCGGCCCAGGTCCGCGCGAGGTTGCGCACTGCCGCCTTGCTCGCGCTGTAGGCGCTCATTCCCGGGGCGCCCGTGGTGCCGGCGCTCGATCCGGTCAGGATGATCGAACCGCCCTCGCCCATCAGCGGCAGCGCTTTCTGGACCGTGAAAATCGTACCCTTCACGTTGGTGTCGAAGGTTTCGTCAATGTGCTCGGCGGTGATCTTGCCGAGCGCAAGCTGGCTTCCCGCCCCGGCATTGGCGAAGACGATGTCGAGGGTTCCGCGCTCGGCTTTCACCGCCGCGTAGAGTCGGTCGAGGTCGGCCAGATCGGAGACCGAGCCCTTCACCGCGCGGGCATTGGGCCCGAGTTCGGCTACAGCAGCGTCGAGCGCTTCCTGCCGGCGGCCAAAGATGAAGACGAAGGCGCCCTCCTCGATGAAGCGTTTTGCGGCGGCGCGGCCGATGCCGGTAGCACCACCGGTGATCACCGCGGTCTTTCCATTCAGTCTGGTCATGTCGTGCATCCTTCCTAATCGTTGTATGGAAGCAGGGAGCTGCTTGCTTGAGACGAAGGATGCGGTTCTGATAACCTAAGGACAAGTATGCACTTTTAGGTAAGTACCAAAAAATGACGACGACTTCTGAAACCTGCGACCCCGGTTGTGGGCTCAACGCCACGCTCCGCATCATCTCGGGCAAGTGGAAACCGCTGGTCCTGTTTTTCCTGCGCGACGGCCCAAAACGCTATGGCGAACTAAAGCGCTTGGTCCAGGGCGTCAGTGACAAGGTGCTGATCCAGCAATTGAAGGATTTGGAGGCCGATCACGTGCTAGCGCGGACCGACTACAAGGAGGTACCACCGCGCGTGGACTACGCGCTGACCCCGCTCGGTCGCAGCTTGGCTGACGCGATCATCCCGCTGTGCACTTGGGGAACCGAGAACATGGCGGAAATGGCAAGCATCTTCGCCAAGCGCGACGCGTTGCCCTAGCGGGATGCTGAAGAACCGATGCGTCGGGCGACCCTGCGCGACCCGCAGTGAATCAAGACGATCTGCACTGAACGCAATACGTTCAGAAGCCACGAGCGTGGAATCAAAGGCAACACTGTCTTCACTCCCAACGTCAACCGCGTTGGGCTGCTGAACAGCGTTCGTCACCACTCTCCTGGAAGCCTTGATCATGAAAACCTTAAGCATTGAGAACCACAGAACCAACAACGCACATAACCATTCAACGCTCGGGATTAAAACCATGGCGTTTGGAACCTACGGTGCTTACTTTGCGCTCGCCGTCATTTACTTCTGGTTCGGCGGCATGAAGTTCACGCACTACGAGGCACAGGGACTGGTTCCGCTGGTGAGCAACAGCCCTTTCCTGGGGTGGGTTTATGACATTTTCAGCGTCGACACCTTCTCCAGTTTGCTCGGCGTTCTGGAGGTCTCGATCGGTGTTCTGATTGCAGGTCGCCTGCTGTCGCCGAAGCTTTCATTGGTCGGTGGCGTGTTGTCGGCCGGATTGTTTTTCACCACATTGAGCTTTATGTTTTCGACGCCAGGCGTGATTGAACCCGGCCTCGGCTTTCCAGCCATTACGGTTGCGCCAGGCCAGTTTCTCCTCAAAGACATCGGGTTGCTTGCCGCGTCTGTATTCGTGGCCGGCCACTCTCTGACTGAGTTGGAAAACCGTTAAACCGATGACTCTCCTCTCGCAATGGCCTGAAGCAATCCGATGCATTCAGGCCATTGCCCCATCATTCTCCCCTGCCAAATCTTTCATCCAGTCCCGAGGGCTGTAACCCGTTTTGCGACGAAACGCGCGGGCAAGTGCCGAAGGGCTTTCATAACCGACCTCGGCCGCGATGAGCGTAATCGGCCGCCCTTCACGCAGGCGCTTTTGCGCCAGGCTGATACGCCAACTCAACAGATAATCTGCCGGGGTTTGCCCTATAACGGCCCGGAAATGCACGGCGTAGGCAGCGCGCGACATGTTCGACTCGCTCGCAAGCTCTGCAACCGACCAGGCACGATCCGGTGCGTTGTGCATCTGTACCAGCGAGCGCGCCAGCCGCACATCGGCCAGCCCAGCCATCATTCCGGTCCGCAACTGGTGGTGGTCGAGCAGATGCCGAAACAACAAGATGATCAGTAGTTCGAACAAGCGATCCAGCGCCGCCTCCCTGCCGCAATGTCCGCCTGCCGCCTCTCTGAACATCCATTTCAGCGTATCGGCCAGCTGCGGTAGCTCATCCAGGGACAGCACCAGACAATCGGGTAACGAGGCGGACAACGGGTTATCGACCCCGCCCTCAAACTCCATCGACGCACACAACAGTTGAGCGCCCTCGGGCTCACCGGCGAACAGTTGATGCCGACTTGGGCGTGGCAGAAAAATCAGACTGGGCTGGGTGAGCAGCAAGTCTTTCCGGTCGATCCCCTGCAAAGTGACGCTACCTGCCTGCAGCAGGTGAATATGCCCGCGCTGGTCAGCGCCATCGTATGACGCCATGCCGCAAAGATTGCCGTTGTAAAACAGGCTTGCGCGCACGCCGAACTGCGACAACAACGTAGACAAGCGATCCATAGGCAATCTCCGGCGCTTTCGGGCATCACTGACAACACCCCGCCCCGACACGGCAAAAACACGAGGCTTTAATCTCCACATCCGCCCGGGCCATGGCCAGATCAAGGCGCGTCTTGGCAGCAGCAACTTCGGCATCCAGGCCCAGTCGTTTCAGGCATTCCACATAACCGTGCAGGCTCCACACATTGTCCAGATGCCAGGACGCACGGCTGAGGGTGTTGTCCAGTCCCAGATCGGCTCGATAGGCCTGCAACGCTTCCTCTACCCTGCCCTGCTCCAAAAGCAACGCACCCAATGCATGCCTGACCGGTTGCATCCAGCCCCATGGCTCGTCGTAAGGCAGGTTGTCGTCCAGAGACAGTGCCTGGCGCAAGTGGGTGAAGGCATCGTCGTAATTGCCTTTACGGTACTCGATTTCCCCGCGCAGCATGCCTGCGGCAACCGCCAGAATGTCGGTGCATTTATTGTTGAAGACGTAGCGCGTGTCCGGCACTCGGGTCCAGGCTTCGAGGAATAGTCGCTGTTCGGCATCGGCGGCGGCGATATACCCGGTGGCCGCATGCGCCACGCCTCTGGCGTAATGCAGCATCGCCGTGGTCACGCAGTACAGCGCCTGGTCGTTCGGCAGCGGGGTGGCGAGGATGTCCTGCCATTTTCCGAAGCGTATCTGCACGTGGACCTTCATCGACACGAAGCCTTCCAGCCAGTCGGCCATGGGCGGTTGCTCCACGCGCAGCAGTTCTTCCCTGATGGTCGACATCAGTTGATCGGCGGCTTCCAGGGCCGGCTGGTACTGCCCGAGGAACATCGCCGAATAGAGTTTGAAGTGGTAGTTGTGGCATCGATACAAGGTGTAGAAGTTGAGCGGCCCTTCCTGTTCCAGGTATTTGCTGTCGGCCAGTATCGCCTGGCTATTGGTGACCATGGCCCCACGGTAATCACCGCAGAGCACGTCGATGTGCGACGGCATATGGCGCAGATGTCCCGCATCCGGCACCAGGTCACGCAGGACGTCGCCGGCACGCAACGCCCGTTCCGGGTAGGGCGACATTTCCAGGGTGTGGACGTACATGTGCAGCACGCCGGGGTGCGGCGCATCGCCGTGCTGCTCCATCCGCCGTAGCGCCCGTTCCAGCACGGCCACCGTTTCAAGCGTGTCGGCGCCCGGCGCCGGTTTACCGGTTTTCAGGTCCCACAATTGCCAGGGAGTGCGGTCAATCATCGCTTCGGCAAACAGCGCAACAACATCGAGATCTTCAGGAAAGGCTGTGTAGACATCGCGCATGGACGCTGCATAAGCATCGTTCCAGGCGAAGAGTTGTTCGAGGCTGGTGGCCTGGTCGGCCTGGTAGCGTTGCTCCAGCGTACGGATCAGCGCCTGTTCCACCGGCGTTGCACCGTCGATATGCGCCAGCGCGGTTTGCGTCGCCCGTCGGGCCTGGGCCACGGCTTCTTTCAATTCCTGTTCAATGAAGGCATCCCAACGCTTGTTGTAGTTGGGGCCCGAAGCGTGGGCGATGCCCCAGTAGGCCATCGCGCAATCGCGGTCGTGTTCGATCGCCTTTTGGAAACAGCGTATGGATTCGTCGTGGTTGTAGCCGTAGCACCACACCAAGCCACGATCGAACCAGCGCTGGGCCTGGGGCGAACGGGTCGTCACCGGGCGGCTGTAGGTGCCCAAATCGTAATAGTCGTGCATCGATTTATCCTCTCGACCAGAGCAGGGAACCTCGCAGGACATTCTTGCGAACCTGGAGAGCCTCGACAGTTCAAGAGGTCCAGCATACCCCTGCGGCTTTGGCTGAGCGGCAGAGCCGACGACAGGAGGATCATTGCCGGCGTCGATAGTCACCATCAATTCAATGAAGTTCTCATAAAAAATCCGCGGCGTAACATCAGCTCCATACCCAACAACTACACCCCGGAGCACACCATCATGAAACGCCAAACTATCCTCAGCATCGCTTTCTCGGTTTTTGCAATTAACGCTTTCGCCGCTACCTCTGTTCACCCGGTTGTCGCCGAAGGCGGCTCGGATCGTCTGATTGAAAGTCGTGTGGCTGAAGGTGGTTCGGATCGTTTGATCGAGAACCGCGTCGTTGAAGGTGGCTCCGACCGACTGATTGAAAGTCGTGTGGCTGAAGGTGGTTCGGATCGTCTGATCGAAAACCGGGTTGCCGAAGGTGGCTCCGATCGTTTGATCGAGAACCGCGTCGCCGAAGGTGGTTCCGACCGTCTGATCGAAAACCGCGTCGCTGAAGGTGGCTCCGACCGACTGATCGAAAACCGCGTCGCTGAAGGTGGTTCGGATCGTCTGATCGAAAACCGCGTTGCTGAAGGTGGTTCGGATCGTCTGATCGAAAACCGCGCTGTATAAATGAATGGCTTTACCGAAGCACTCAACGAAAAGCCCGGCCTGACAAGCCGGGCTTTTTCGTGCACAAAATAAATCGATCCCTGCTTAATGCCTCCGCCGCACCTGTGATACATAACACCTGATTGTGAGTCCTGTACCCAATGAGGTTTGCCCATGCTCCACTCCCCACGCTTACCGCAACTGCTGAGCTGCGTCGTCCTCGGTTTACTCGCCTGCAGTGCACAGGCCAGCGCACCCTCCCCGGCGCCGGAGAGCTTGCAACCGCTGCTGATAACGTTGAACGAACGCCTGAACATTGCTGATCTCGTGGCGCTGACCAAGTGGGACAGTGGCAAATCGATTCAGGACAGTGCCCGGGAAGCGCAAGTCATCGCCAACGCCAGGAAGCTGGCCGTTGACCGCAAACTGAACCCGGATGAAGTCGCCGAATTAATCGCCGCACAAATTGAAGCCAACAAGCTGGTGCAGTACGGACTGGTGGCCCAATGGCGAGCGGCTGGCAAGGCGCCTGATACGCCACGGCCAGACCTCGCCAAGCAAATCCGGCCGCAGCTCGACGAGCTGCAAAACCGCTTGTTGCAGCAATACGCCGCCTTCGCGCCCTACCGCGATGACCCGCAATGCGCGGACTGGCTAGCCAAAGAACGATCCAGCCTGATCAAGGACGGTCTGCATGGTCAAGCACTGATCCGCGCCACCGGGGAGCTGTGTGTCGCCAATCAGTGACAGGGAAAAAGAAGCCCGGCCTGATCAGCCGGGCTTTTCTTTGTGAGCTACTTTTATTGCATCCGCAGGGTCGCCAGTCGATTTTGGCAACACTGCATATGCAACACCGAAGCGTCTGCAAAACAACAAAAATACAGGAGTTGAAAGTGTCCGAACTTAAACTGCATCCCAAAGCCGCAGAATCCCTGAACCAGTGGCACGACATGATCAGCAAGAGAGACTTGAGCGCCTTGCCCGGTTTGTTGGACCCCCAGGCAATATTCCGCTCCCCGATGGCTCACACGCCTTACCCGGGTGCAGCCGTGGTATCGATGATTCTCAACACGGTTGTCGGGGTATTTGAAGACTTTGTCTACCACCGCGAACTGTCGACCGCAGACGGGCTGAACGTCGTCCTGGAGTTCAGCGCCAAAGTCGGCGAAAAAGAGTTAAAGGGCATCGACATGATCCGGTTCAACGAACAAGGAAAAATCGTCGAGTTTGAAGTGATGGTCCGACCCTTGAGTGGCCTGCAAGCCTTGGGCGAGCGAATGGGACAACGCCTTGGCGCTTACCTGGCGGCCAGCAAAGCCTGAAGACGTTGTTTCGCTTTGGGCGATGCCTCTGCTCCCGGCTTGGTGTTAAATAGAGCGCGAAAAGCAGTGCAACGAGAGCACCGATGAATACCCATTTTGAGATTAGTGATGTCCCTGAGCCCAACCTTCAGCGCGATGGCAACATTCATCGCGACGCCCATCAGCAGACGGTGGTAACAGCATGATCGAGGTCACCGAAGTTTCCATTGCCGAACTGCGTGCTGCGCTCGAATCTGGTCGAACCACTGCGGTTGAGCTGGTCCAGGCCTATCTCGCCAGGATCGATGCCTACGACGGTCCCGACACGCCCACCGCCCTCAACGCGGTGGTGGTTCCAAACCCCGAGGCGCTGAACGAGGCCCAGGCGTCCGATGCTCGTCGGGCCAAGGGCGAGACGCTGGGTCCGCTCGATGGCATTCCTTATACGGCCAAGGACAGTTACCTGGTGAAGGGGCTCACTGCCGCCTCCGGCAGTCCCGCCTTCGCGAACCTGATTGCTTATCGCGATGCATTCACGATCGAACGGCTTCGCGCTGCCGGCGCGATCTGCCTGGGCAAAACCAACATGCCGCCCATGGCAAACGGCGGCATGCAGCGCGGGGTCTATGGCCGTGCTGAGAGCCCGTATAACGCTGACTATCTCACTGCGCCCTTCGCCTCGGGTTCATCGAACGGCGCCGGTACCGCAACTGCCGCCAGCTTCGCGGCATTCGGTCTCGCGGAAGAAACCTGGTCGAGCGGACGCGGTCCTGCATCAAATAATGGTCTGTGCGCCTATACACCTTCGCGCGGGGTAATTTCGGTGCGCGGCAACTGGCCGTTGACGCCGACGATGGACGTTGTCGTGCCGTTTGCCAGAACCATGGCCGACCTGCTCGAGGTGCTCGACGTGGTGGTGGCCGATGATCCCGACACCCGTGGCGATCTGTGGCGGATGCAGCCCTGGGTGCCGATTCCGAGTGTCGCCTCGGTGCGCCCCGCTTCCTATGCCGAGTTGGCCGTGAAGTCCGATGCACTGGCAGGAAAGCGCTTCGGCGTGCCCCGTATGTACATCAACGCAGATCCCGAAGCGGGCACCAGCGATGCGCCTGGCATCGGTGGTCCGACGGGGCAGCGAATCATCACCCGTCCTTCCGTGATTGGGCTCTGGGAAGAGGCTCGCAAAGCACTCGAAGCCGCTGGTGCCGAAGTCATCGAAGTCGATTTCCCGCTGGTCACCAATTGCGAGGGTGATCGTCCGGGTGCGCCGACCGTATTCACGCGGGGCCTGGTGTCCAAAGAGTTCCTGCACCATGAGTTGTGGGACCTGTCGGCCTGGGCATTCGATGATTTTCTGCGGGCCAATGGCGATCCCAAGTTGAACCGCCTGGCCGATGTCGACGGACCGCTGATCTTCCCCCACGACCCGGGCACTCTCCCCAATCGCGAGGACGACCTTGCCGCAGGCATGGACGAGTACGTGAAGATGGCCGAGCGCGGCATCACACCGTGGGACCAGATCACCACCGTTCCTGATGGACTGCGCGGACTTGAACAAACGCGTCGAATCGATCTTGAGCACTGGATGGATCGGCTCGGGCTCGATGCGGTGCTATTCCCGACCGTGGCCGACGTGGGTCCGGCGAATGCCGATGTCGATCCGAAGTCTGCGGATATCGCGTGGAGCAATGGCGTTTGGGTCGCCAACGGCAACCTCGCCATCCGGCACCTGGGCGTTCCCACTGTCACGGTGCCGATGGGCGTCATGCCGGACATCGGCATGCCCGTCGGGCTGACATTTGCCGGTCGTGCCTATGACGATTCGACGCTGTTGCGCCTGGCTTCGGCGTTCGAATCGATGGGGTCAAAACGAATGATCCCGCCTCGCACCCCACCCTTGCCGGCTGGCAAACAATAGAAAGGACGGGATTGGAGCTCTACACGCTCCAATCCCGCCCACTGATTGAACGTAGCCCCGGAATTCAGCGCCAACGTCGACGGAAGAATGCCAACGAGAGTTTTTCGGCGAAACGCGACGGCCATTCCATGGCACGCCTGGCGGGGAACTTGCGGGCGATGTCCACAAAGGGCGTGACGATCAGGCTATAGAGTGTCAGGTAACGGTCCTGATCCTGTTCGCCCGTGCCGAACTGGATAGGCTCGGGCGTCGAGTGCGTGACGTAGAGCGTACCGAACATCCAGTCCCAGAGTGACAGGTTGATACCGAAATTCTTGTTGAAGTGTCGCCGCGCGTCACTGTGATGAATCTGATGCTGCGCCGGGCTGTTCAGCACATGTTCGACCACCGGCCCGAAAGAAAGCCAGACATGGCTGTGACGCAGGTTGGCCGCCAAGGCATTGAGGATCAGGACTATATACGTCACGCCGAACAGGGTGTACCGACTGACCTCCCCGCCACAGGCGTACCAGAAGACACCGGCAAAAGCGCCGAGGAAGATGGTGTCAGTCAGTTTTTCGACCATTTTTTCCACAAAGTGAATCCGGCTTGCCGTCGCCGGCACCAGGACGGGCGCGGAATGGTGGACTTTGTGGAACGCCCACAGATACCGGGAATGAAAGGCGCGATGGCCCCAGTAATGGATGAAGTCTTGCACCAGGAACACGCCCAGCCCGTAGAGCAAGGACAGTGAGAGGTTCTCCTCCACCTGCACGCGCGCGCCCCAAAGATTGTTGAAAAACGAGATGTAGTCGCCGGAACGCAGGACGTACGGATCGACCAGGCCAACAATGGGCAGCACCAGCGCGACCTTCAGGATGGCCCGCACGAAGTAGTACCGGTAATCCAGCAACGCCGAGGGATGAAAATGAACCCGGTGCCCGCCGATGAACTGCCAGAAAGAACCTGCGTCGGTCAGCCCGCGATATTGTCTGAAGCGGTACAGGCTGTAGGCGATGCTGTAGGACACGCAGAGAAACACGATGCTGAAGCGGCCGTTCAGATCGAAAATGCCAAGAAACTGATTCGTGACAGGCTCGATCACCCACTTGATCAGGTTGTCATACAGAAACGCGAGTACATCCATGAACGGCTGCCCCCTCCGTCAAAAAGGGGGAATTGTAAATCAGATCAGAACCACCGAGTGTTCCGCGCCTGGCGAATGCCCTCGAAAGTCGCAAAGTCCTACTGCGGCTGAAACGTCTCAAGGTACGCCAACAGATTGTCGATCTTTTCCGGGTCGCTGAGCCCCCAGAAAATCATGCGAGTGCCGGGCACCACGTCTTTTGGAGCTTCGAGGTACGCCGTCAGCGTTTCGCGGGTCCAGACAATACCGGCTGATTTCATCGCATCGGAATACTGGTAATCCGTGGTACTGCCCGAAGGGCGTCCAAAAATGCCATTGAGCTGCGGCCCGAATGAACCGCGTGCCGACTCCCCGACCTGATGGCAGCCACCGCATATCCGCTTGAACAGTGTCGCACCCGCTTCAGCATCGCCGGCCGCGTGTGCTTGCGTGCTGAACACCCCTGCATTGAGCATCAGGGCGAAGATGAGTACGGCGGCTTTCTGCAATTTTTGCTCCCAATCATCTGTGGCTTGACGCAAGTGAATCAATTCGCACCCGGTTGAAACTTCTTCCTGTAAGCAGCCGGCAGCAAACCCACTCGTTGGCGGAACAGTCTACGGAACGAATTACCGTCTTCGTAGCCCACGGCGTAAGTAATGCTGTCGAGTGTCATGCGGGTGGATTCAAGAAGCTGTTTTGCCTTCTCCAGACGCAGGGTTTGCAGGTAGGTAATGGGCGTGTAACCAGTGGCCTCCTTGAAACGCCGTTTGAAATTCCTGACGCCGAACCCGAATTGCTGGGCGACGTCATCAATCAACAGCGGCTGTTCGAAGTGATCCTCCAGCCAGTGTTGAACCCGCAGGATGTCACCATCCCCATGGTTCTTCGGCAGTGACCACATGACATACACCGATTGCTCGCTGCGCACAGCGTCGACCAGCAAGTATTTGCTGCACTTTTGCGCCAGTTCCAGTGAAGCGAACCGGCGCACGAGGTGCAGCAGAAGATCCATGGAAGCACTCGCGCCCCCGCACGTGATCACGCGGTTGTCCTCGCAGAGGATCTGCGTCTCCTCCAGACAGACCTCGGCATACCGACGACGAAACAGGTCTGCAAAGGCCCAGTGCGTGGTAGCACGATCGCCATCCAGCAGGCCCGTTTCGGCCAGCATGAACGCCGCCGTGCACATCGACGCCACCACGGCACCCTGCGCATGCTGTTGACGCAGCCATGGCCCATAAGCTGAAAAGGTCGGCAAAGCGTCCTTCAAGGTGAAGAGGAATCCGGGGATCAGCACTAGGTCGGTTCGCGGGATCTCGACGGCGGACAGGTCCACGCGCAACGTCTGCCCTCCCCACGCGGCGACATCACCACCATCAAGCGAGGCGATGACCACTTCAAAAGGCGCGTCAGCAGTATCTGCAAACAGGTTGGCGGCGCTGAGCACTTCCAGGGCCATCGTGGCGCTGGCGGCGGAACATTGATCCGCCAGTAAAAGCGTGACGTGCATAAATGATCCTATTGCGCATTTCGCATGAAAAAAGTCATTTGCGCACCTACCTTACCCGATCCTTCCTCCCTAAAGTGCACGCGTCATTCAATCATCGGCGTACTTATGAATCTCTGGTTCCGACTTTTCCTCATGCTGTTTCGTCGTCCGTGGCGCAAGCCGGTTGACGCCCTGGCCACTACCGTCGTCCACATGCGCGTCTGGCCGCTTGACCTCGACCTCAACCGACACGTTACCAATGGCCGGTATTTCACCCTGGCCGATATAGGACGCATGGACTACGTGTTGCGCAGCGGTGCATTCCGGGTGGCGCTGCGTAATAAGGCCGTGCCTATCGTTGGGGACACCTGGGGCAAGTTTCGTCGTGAGCTGAAGCTGTTCGAAGCGTTCGAGATTCACACCAGGATGCTTGGCTGGGACGATAAGTGGAGCTTTATGGAGCACCGCTTCATGAGCAAGGGACGCGTGGTCGGTGTCGTGGTGATGCGGGGTTTGTTCCGCTCTGCCAAAGGCACGGTTGCACCTGGCGAGTACGCCCGGGAACTGGGACTGGCTGAACAGTCGCCGCCGATGCCGGCGTGGCTGACTGACTGGTCGCAAAGCTGCAATGACATGAGCCGTGAGCTTCGAGAGGAAGAAGGACAGCCTGCCCGACGCCCGCAGACCGTCGAATAAATTCAGCGCTCCCGCTATCCTGTGCACCCCGAACTCACCGGAGACGCCCGTGCCGTCCCTGACCGCCCGCGAGGTTTACCAGCAATTGCGTGACGCTGCGCTGGAAGTCCGGCTGCTGAAGCGACTGGACGAACAACCCGAGCCCGGCCACGTGCAAGTCGATATCGAAGGCTGGCGCCTGACCCTCGACTTCGACGGCACTCGCCTGCGCCACTGCCAACGTTGCCAAAGCCCGGACGGTCGCGAGGGCGTGTTCGACAGTTGGCAACGTTACGGCACCGACCCGGTGAGTTTGCTCAGCACTTGGGAACTGGCGCAGATAGAACGGCTGTGCAGCGAACAAGCCATCAAAAACGCGGTTTGACCGCCTTCCACTCCGGCTTGTAGCGCTGCATCTGTTTCACGTCATCGCGCTGACGAATGCCGCACGTCAGGTATTGATCGTGCAGCTTGCCCAGTTGATCGTGATCCAACTCCAAGCCCAATCCGGGCGCGCGGGTGATCTTCACGCAGCCATCGACGATGGGTATTTTGCCGCCCTTGATCACCTCTTCATCCGGTTCCTGCCACGGGTAATGCGTGTCGCAGGCGTAATCCAGATTGGGCACCGCGGCGGCGACATGCGCCATCGCCATCAGGCTGATGCCCAAGTGCGAGTTGGAATGCATCGATACGCCAAGGCCAAAGGTGTCGCACATTTTCGCCAGCGCCTGGGTGTCGCGCAGGCCGCCCCAGTAGTGGTGGTCGGCGAGGACGATCTGCACGCTGTTCAACGCAACACTGCGGCGGAATTCATCGAAATCGGTGACCACCATGTTGGTCGCCAGCGGCAGGCCGGTGCGCTTGTGCAGTTCGGACATACCGTCGAGGCCCGGCGTCGGGTCTTCGTAATATTGCAGGTCATCGCCCAACAGTTCGGCCATGCGGATCGACGTTTCCAGCGACCAGTTGCCGTTCGGGTCGATGCGCAACGGGTAACCGGGGAAAGCCTTTTTCAGCGCCTTGATGCACGACACTTCGTGCTCCGGTGGCAGCGTGCCGGCCTTGAGCTTGATGCTCTTGAAACCGTTGGCCTCGATCATGCGCCGGGCCTGGGCGACGATCTGTTCTTCGTTCAGCGCTTCGCCCCAGCTGTCGGGTTTGTAAGGTGAGTCGACGTGCTGGGCGTACTTGAAGAACAGGTAGGCGCTGAACGGAATCTCGTCGCGAATCGCACCGCCCAGCAAGTCCACCAATGGCACGTTCAAGGAGTGCGCCTGCAAATCCAGGAACGCCACTTCGAACGCCGAATACGCATTGCTCACCGCTTTGCTGGCGTGGGAGCCGGGCGCCAGTTCCGCACCGGCAATGCTCGCCGGTTTGTTCGCCGCCACCGTGGCCTGCACGATGCGGCGCAGCTGATTGAGGTTGAACGGGTCGAGGCCGATCAACTGGTCTTGCAGTTGCTGCTGGATCAACAGCGCCGGAGCGTCGCCGTAGCTCTCACCCAGGCCAATGTAGCCGTTGTCGCTTTCAATCTCGATGATCGAGCGCAGCGCAAAGGGTTCGTGAATCCCGCTGGCATTCAGCAGCGGCGGATCACGAAAGGCGATTGGGGTGACGGTGACTCGGGTGATTTTCAAGAGGCTGCTCCCTTTGGATCAGGTTTCAATGCGGGGTGACTTAAAGAGGTTGGGGATGTGGCGGTCAGCACCTGGCGGGCATCGCCCTTCGGTGCCGTGCGGGCGAAAAAGATCACCACCGCCGCCACCAGTGACGTGGCCGCCAAACCGTACAAGCCGCCTTCGATGGAGCCGGTTTTTTGCTCCAGGAAACCGAACGCCGTCGGGGCGACGAAACCGCCGAGGTTGCCGATGGAGTTGATCAAGGCGATCACTGCGGCGGCGATGCGAGCGTCCAGATAGCCTTGCGGAATCGGCCAGAACAATGCCGAGGCAGCCTTGAAACCAATGGCGGCAAAACAGATGGCGACGAAGGCGAAGATCGGCCCGCCGGTGGTGGACATGAACATGCCGAACGCGGCGATCACCAGGGTCAAGGCCACCCAGGCTTGCTGGTGTTTCCATTTGCTGGCCATGGCGGCGAAGCCATACATCGCGATGATCGAAATGATCCACGGAATCGAGTTAAACAGGCCCACCTGGAAGTCGCCGAGGTTGCCCATTTTCTTGATCATGCTCGGCAGCCAGAACGTGGCGCCGTAGATGGTCAGGGCGATGGAAAAGTAGATGAAGCAGAACAGTGCGATTTGCTTGTCGGCCAGCAGCTTGAACATCGATGGCTTGACTGTCTGTGTGGCTTCGCGGGCCTGTTGTTCCAGTGCGATGGCGTCAACCAGTGCGTCCTTTTCTTCGGCGCTCAACCATTTCGCCTCGTGCGGATGGGATTGCAGCCAGAACCACACAAATCCACAGAGCACGATCGAGGCAAAGCCTTCAATCAGGAACATCCACTGCCAGCCATGCAGGCTGAAACCGCTGACATTCAACAGCGCGCCGGAGACGGGACCAGAGATCACCGAGGCAATGGCCGAACCGCTGAGGAAAATCGCCATGGCTTTGCCACGTTCAGTCGACGGTAGCCATTGGGTGAAGTAATAAATGATGCCGGGAAAGAAGCCTGCTTCGGCTGCACCGAGGACAAAACGCAGCACATAGAAGCTGGTTTCGCCGCGCACGAACGCCATGGCCATCGCCGCCGCGCCCCAGGTGAACATGATGCGCGTCAGCCAGGCGCGAGCGCCGTAACGTTGCAGCAGCATGTTGGAGGGGACTTCGAAGATCGCATAACCGATAAAGAACAACCCGGCGCCCAGGCCGTAGGCGGCTGCGCCAATGCCGAGGTCGGTTTCCATGTGGCTGCGCACGAAGCCGATGTTGACCCGGTCGATGTAGTTGACGATGAACATCACCACAAACAGCGGCAGCACATGGCGCTTGACCTTGGCCGCTGCGCGGGCGAGCACGTTCGGGTCCGGCGGACTCTGGAGGGTATTCAAGGGGCAACTCCCGTTCATTGTTTTTTTAGGGACGAGCCGATCATGGACGCGCTCATTGATCCCGTCTAATCTAACTTGGCATTCGATTGATACCTGGATTAGATCAATGTTCGAACTGACTCAACTGCGCTGTTTCACCACGGTGGCGACCGAACTGAATTTCCGCCGGGCCGCCGAACGGTTGAACATGACTCAACCGCCCCTCAGTCGGCAGATTCAACTGCTGGAACACCACCTGGGCGTCGAGCTGCTCACCCGCACCACCCGCAGCGTCGCCCTGACCGCCGCCGGTCGCGCCTTCTTCATCGAAGCGCAAAACCTGCTGGAGCGCGCCCAGCAAGCCGCCGTCACCGCCCGCCGTTTTGCCGAGGGCGACATCGGCTCGGTCAACATCAGTTTCGTCGGCAGCGCGGTGTATGAATTCCTGCCCAAGGTCATCGCCGAAGCGCGGCTCAAACAACCGCACGTGAAAATCGACCTGACGGAGATGAACACCTACCAGCAGCATGAAGCCCTGCGTGCCCGTCGTATCGATTTGGGCATTGTTCGAGCACCGTTGCTGGAGCCGGGATACGCCACCGAATGCCTGGTGCGCGAGCCGTTTGTCTTGGCGGTGCCGAGCCGTCATCGGCTGGCGAGCGCAGAAACCGTCTCGGTCAAAGACCTCGATGCGCAACCGTTTCTAATGTACTCCCACGCCGCCTACCCGCCGTTCAACGAACTGCTGACCGGCATGCTCCGCTCTGCACGCGTCGCCCCGGAATACGTGCAATGGCTCGGTTCATCCTTGACCATCCTGGCCTTGGTAAACGCCGGCATGGGCTTGGCCCTGGTGCCTCGCTGCGCCACCAGCGTGGTGTTCAAGAACGTGGTGTTTCGCGATATCGATCTGGGTGAAGGTGTGCAGAGCGAGCTGCATTTGATCTGGCGCGAGAACAACGACAACCCGGCGTTTGCGATGTTGCTGGAAGGCATTCGAAGGGCTGTGCGGGAGGGATGGGGCGTTTGAGTTTGTCGTTGCCTGGCGTTTCTTTGCGGTCATCGACCACTTTGCCTCTGGCGACGAACCCGGCCGTTGCACAGTGGTCCAAACTTCTGACGGCATCGCGAATGATCAAGGCCTTGGGCCTGGTTCATTCAAAAGCGACGCTTTGCAACTCACACACATCAGGGTGCGCCGGATAACGTTCAGTAGGTTCGGATCCTGTCTGGTGCAGGCGCTGACTGCTGCTCCCATCCCCTGCTCCCTTAGCGGAGTACGAAAATGACTCAGTCAATGCGCTTCTTCCTATCGATCTTCCTCGCGACAGCCTCATTGGCATCAGCAAGCCTCCTGAACACGGCAGGTGCGGCAACCGCCGAGGATCTGAATGCCGACTCCCACCAAGCGTTGCAAACGCTTTACAAGGCCACTCCATTTGCCAAAACCATTTCGCAGAATGCCAAAGCGGTGCTGGTCTTCCCGAAAATCATCAAGGCCGGCCTTGTGTTTGGTGGCAGCTATGGCGAAGGCGTGCTGATGAAGGGCTCGAAGGTGGATAGTTACTACAACTCCGTAACGGGGTCATGGGGGCTGCAGGCTGGCGCCCAATCGTACGGTTATGCGGTGTTCCTGATGACTGACAAAGCCGTGAACTATGTTCGTGAGACCAAGGGCTGGGAAGTCGGCGTGGGGCCAACCGTTGTCGTGGTTGACGAAGGGGTCGCGAAGAATCTGTCGAGTTCTACACTCAAGGACGATGCCTACGCGTTCATATTCGACCAGCAAGGGTTAATGGCCGGGGTCAGCATCGAGGGAACCAAGATTTCCCTGATCAAGCGCTGAAAGCCTGCCCTTCAGGGGGTTTGATCTTTTGAAGCATGCCGCGTGGGTGTCCTCCCACGTTTCGCAATCCATTCAGGTTGAGAGGTGGAATTCATGAACAACATCATCTACATCGTCGGGGTAGTTGTGATTGTCGTGGTTATCCTGTCGTTTCTCGGGTTTGCATAGCGTCGAAGACTGTCTCGTATTGGCAAGGCTGTGCCCCGTATTGCGAGGTACAGCCTGGTCGCGCTTGACCTATTTGGCCTGTAGAAACTCAACGGTTTGCGCCGTGCTCCACAGGGCATTGGCGATGTAGCGATAGTTGATCAGTGCGGCAAGGTAGCCATCACCTTCGGGGGTCGTCGGGCCGGCGGTCGCGTCCCGAACCACGGCCACTTCAAAGCCAAGCTCCAGCAGTTCGCGCAGGTGCGACTCGACGCACAGGTTTGCCGCCATACCCGCCAATATGATTTGCGACACACCGTGCTTGCGCAGCTGCAGCGCCAGGTCATTGGTTTCCGGGCCGTAAACCTTGTGCGGTGAAGCGATGATGGTTTTGCCGTCGAGGATGTAGGGCTTGTACTCGGGCATGAAGTCGGCACCAGAGTTCTCGAAACCGTCGAGGGTCAACGGCCCCTTGCGATCAAACATGCAGATGCTGTGCATGACTTTCTCGAGCGGCCCGCCGAAATGCCATTCGTGATCACACGGATAGTAATAATGCGGAGAGACAGCGACCCAGTCACCGCGCAATGCACAGTCAAGTCATCCGCCACGACGACCCCATCTGGTCAGCCATCTACCAACCCAACGGCTTCAACTGCCGCTGCCGCGTCATCGCCCTAAGCGAAGCCGCCGTCAGACGTCGCGGGCTAGCTGTCGTCTCCAGCGAAGGAAGGATGTTCAAGGAAACCGTAGAGACCGGCACCGACAAACGCACCGGTGAAATCAGAACAGCCACCGTCACCGGCGTCCGACTCACAACGCCCAAGGCCAACCCATCACCTTCCGAACCGACCCCGGCTTCAACCACGCCCCAGGCGCAGGCCTAACCGAAGCCCTAAAACAAAAAGAGGCCACCGCCCAACGCCACACGGGCTGACCCACCGCAACCCCTCTATGAGAGCAAGCCTGCTCGCGAAAGCAGACTTTCAGCCACATCCCCGTAGGAGCTAGCGAAGCCTGCGATCTTGATCTTGGCTCACCAAAAAACTCTACAAACCCAAAACCAAACACTCCCCCTGTGGCGAGGGAGCTTGCTCCCGCTGGGCTGCGCAGCAGCCCCAAACCAGTCCCCCACATCCTCCTGACACCCCACCACCCAGAACAAAGGCCCCCAATGCTCACCATCGAACTAAACCACCCACCCCTACAACAAACCCTGCACGAAATAGAACAAGCCACCGGCAACCTCAAACCCCTCATGCAATCCATCGCCACCGAACTTGCCCCCCAAACTGAAGAAAACTTCGAACAAGAAGGCCGCCCCCAATGGCCCGAACTCCCCGACACCACCACCGAACACCGCGCCAAACGAGGCCACTGGCCCGGCCAAATCCTGCAAGTCAGCACCGCCGGCCTGGCGGCCTCCATCACCACCTACGCCACCGACAACTCAGCCATGGTCGGCAGCAACAAACCCTATGCGGCGATGATGCTATTCGGTGGGGAACAGGTGGATTTTCCGCACCTGTGGGGTGACATACCGGAACGACCATATCTACCGATGGATGCAGAAGGCGCATTGCCACCCGAAACAGAGCAAGCCCTACTTGAGCTAGCGCTATCACATCCAAAACAGGCGGCCGGCCTTTAATGCCAAATGCAAGGTGCACCCGGTCACTCAACGGATAGCCAGACACAGTGCAGAGAGGAGGATCGTCTTCAGGGCAACGGCGTATTAAGCACCCATCAAGGGCAAAGGGTTCTTACAGTAATAACTGTACAACCCATGAGCCAGGTAGCTTGCTCCCGCTAGGGCCACCCATAGGCTCCCAAAAAAGGGATCACAGGCCTAGGTTTCGTAGCTTTCAAAACGTAACCTTGAGGACCTCCAAACAAGCTATCTTCAAAGGCTGAGTGAGCGGATGCGCACCTCTTGAATGTGGTGAAATTCGAGTGAGTTGGGGAAGCGGGATTTC
This sequence comes from Pseudomonas silensiensis, assembly GCF_050434865.1. Classification (NCBI taxonomy): domain Bacteria; kingdom Pseudomonadati; phylum Pseudomonadota; class Gammaproteobacteria; order Pseudomonadales; family Pseudomonadaceae; genus Pseudomonas; species Pseudomonas silensiensis. The sequence goes on along the minus strand of NZ_JBNDJH010000005.1, from coordinate 172,069 downwards.
TGTTGGTTACGGTATTCAAGACAGGTGATCCGCCAATAAAAACCTGTCAATCATGTCAAAAAAAATAGGGAAAAATAGTGAACAGATTTGAGGAAAGAATTAGGGATTTTTTAGCCAACAATCTCAGTATGATCGAGCCAAACTTAACTATTATCCGTAAAGAATATCGATTGGCCAATCATCTCGGCTCAGATGGGAGTATAGATATACTTGCAAAGGACAATCTTGGTCATTATGTCATTATAGAAATCAAAAGAAGCAATCAAGCTGCCAGAGCGGCTTTGCACGAACTGACAAAATATGTGGCATTGCTCAGGTCTTCTTTGGGTGTGCCCGCCGAAAAAATACGGGCCTTATTAGTATCTACAGAATGGAAAGAACTATCAGTTCCATTTTCTGAATACCAGAAAATATGCGAAGCTCCGACGGAAGGATATACGATATCAGCAGTTGAATCTGGCGAGGTCGTTAATTGCACCAAATTTATTCCTGTGCATGTAGAGCAAGGGCTTTCTATCAGCAGACAACAAAGCCTTTTATTATATAAAGATATCAAAAAAAGAAATGACGGAATTAAGATTGTTGCAAGGGCTGCTACTCAGTCTCAATTATTAGATTTTGTAATTTTGACAGCCGATTACACAGGAGGGGGCGACGAGGTAATTTATCCATTTGGTATATATTTTGGCTTTTCCTCACCGATTTCAGATCCTGAAAACGAAGAATCAAAACGTATCATGCAGATATTACAATGGGATGAGTATTTAGATGATCCTGATGAGAACTTTCTCTGCGCACTGATGGATCACATTAGCGGAAATGACACCGCGGAAATAGGTTACCCCGAAAAATTAAAGCTAATGGACGAATCAGGATGGTCAATATCCGTAGCTCTTCGTAGTGGTCGTTATCAAAACAACATTGAGCTTCTACCTGATGACCAGCTTGTATCTGAGTTCACAAAAACAGAAGGCGGTGCTAATTACTATCTACAAAGTACATCCTCCCCCAAGTACCTGCCAAGCTGGACCAAATTCAAAGAAGATGTGTTATTGATTCTCATGGGAAGCGAAAGATGGGAGTCTTTTTTCAAGGTATTAACAGAAGACTTAGAGATCAATTTCCCCGACTCGACTGTATCAATTGGTCTATACAACCCAGCAAACATATTGCTGGGTCTTTCAAAGGCCTTTGGTGAAAAAGATTTCAGATACCTGCCAAGCTTCCAGCTAGTTATCTCCGGAGAAAAGCAGACGACCTTTTATTTAGGCCAGCTAACTTGGAATGGCATCACAGTAAACACTGATGCTGATCGGTGGATCGAGAACTCATATGGTTCATTGGAGGACTACTTTCTCATGAATGCCTTTGGTGAGCAGCACTCAAACGAGGATTTAGCGTGCGAAGGTCTCGGACTACAATATTCTATTTATGAGGTTATAAATCCAGGAAGTAATGAACAAGCCACCTACTTAATCACACTCAACGACGGAGGCGCTATTTCTAGAACCTTTTCTGAGAAAGCCCCACTCACAATAAGTGATTTTTACAGTTTGCACATTACATTCGGCAAGAGGTTGGTGGATGTCGTAAGGAGTTGCACCTTAGGATTAATTAAGTAACCTCTTTCAGAGCCAGAGATAGACTGTGCATAGTGCCTCCCCCCTCCTTTTGGAGTACAACGCACTCTAGTCGACGGGTGGGAAAGTCCTTTATTTTAAAAGTTACAAACCGCTGGAGTGAATGCCAATGGACGACAGGTACCCACAACTAACGCTTAAGCCTATTGAGTTTGAGCGTCATGTGCGCTCCATGCTCGATGCGATGGGGAACTCCATTCTCGAGTACCGATCAGAGCATCGGGAAGTTATTCAAGGGGTAGATGGTGAATATGAAATTGACGTATCTGCCCGATTCCATTACCTAGGTATGGAATTCTTGATTCTTGTAGAGTGTAAACATTACAAGAATCCCGTGAAGCGGGAGACGCTTCAAGCACTGTACGACAAGATGCGTTCGGTGGGGGCTCAGAAATGTGCTTTGTTCACGACGTCTGGTTTTCAATCCGGCGCATTGAGATATGCAGAAATTCACAAGATTGCCACGGTTAAGGTCGTGGATGGTCGGAGTACATATTTCACCAAGGCGTTCGGGGCCCAACTGATCGAACCGCCGCCATGGGCGAATATTCCACCTGTTTCCGGTTGGCTAATAGACGGCAGTCATTTCTCAATCGTTTCTGAGGAGCACGGGGAGTTTCTTGAGCGTTACCTTTTTACTGACATTTAGACTTAGTTTCGATCTGCTTCGAGCCCAACGCACCACTCGATTAGGAAGTAAAGGTAACGCCTAAAGTGTGGACATCACCATATAGAGTCAAAGTGCCACTCATTGCCACCCAAAACCCCACCTGTCACCCTGCGCCCCGTTCAAAGGATCAGGACAAGGAATCAAGGATTGAGTGGCTACGTACCCAACCCGCCCAAGGGTTTTCGCAACAGCGGCGTCGAACCCGTCGATACTAGCGCTCAGCACTGGGCGCAATACAAAGACCTCCCGCCCAAGCCAGACGCAACGCCTGACCCGCTAGGCTGTGTCTTCGCCAAAAGTTGCAACCTGTCGGACGGCGAAATCAATCACACCAACCCGGCAGGGTTTGTGCCCGTTGAAAAGCTGGCCGACTACGGACTATGGGCCGTGTTGGGCACTGGGGCTGCAATCACCGCCCAAGGCACCTCACTCCAACTGGTAGGCGGCTCCGCAACCGGTAGCGCCATTGCCCAGCGGCTGGGCGGCTCACTGGCACTCAATTTGTTGGCCGGGGCTGGCACTGTGGCGGCGGGGGCTGCCGTAGGCACCGTTGCCCTGTTAATGCCCAACACCAGCCTTGCACCCGACAGTGCCTTCTACAAAGACGAACAGTACGCAACGCTTGAAGCGGGCCGTACACGCGTCCGCATCAACGTAAAGACCTTGCCCGATGGTTCCGTTAACGCTTACGGGTTCTACACCGGTGGCAAAAAGGACTGGGAAAAGGTCCCTGTCATCAAGGCGGATAAGGACGGCGAGAAATACATTGCTGACCTAGGCAACGGCATTGGCCTTACCTGGACACCAGCAGCAAGCCCAGACGGTGTCCTGGGTATTCCGGCACTCGAAGGCGCGCCACAATTACCCCCCGTATGGGTGTACCCACCCACGCCGCAATCTGACACGCTGCTGGAAAACCCAGCGCATCCTCCAGAGTTCCAGGATGCAATCATCTGGTTCCCTCAGTCGGGCATTCAGCCCATCTACATCGTGCTCAGCACGCAGCTAGAGAAAAACAAGGTGGCTGGCGCTGCGTTTGAGGAAGAATCCTACGAAGGGTTTTCCGAAGAAATGGAAGAATCAGGTCAACAGGTCACAATCAAAACAGAGAGCGGTACCCGAACCCGCCTCGATATGATCGGTAGAGACGCCAATGGCGATATCGCCTGCGTCGAATGCAAAGCCTCCGACACCGCACCACTGACGCGCAATCAAAAGCAGGCATTCCCGGAAATCGAACAGAGCGGTGGGCGCATTGTCGGCAAAGGTAAACCCGGTTTCCCCGGCGGCACTACAATCCCGCCGACCCGAGTAGAAATCTTGCGACCGCCGCAAAACTAACGCAATTAAAGGAGCTGTCATGTCAGTAGCAGACGCCAAAATCATTGATATGTGGGGCATCCCAAAATGGGACAACAGCAAGATAATTCTCGGCATCTCTGATCATCTCGAATGGGGCGACAAAGCCCAACAAGGCGAGCACCTGCTGTTGCTTCAAGAGAAGATCAACACCTACATCGCCTTCATCGAAAGCGGTGAAATGTACACAGAGATTCCCGGCGCGCTGGGCAAATCGCCTGTCATCCGTGTTCACGGCAAATACGAACTACCCGAGCAAGGCGAGATATTCATTGATCGCGTTGCCGAGACGTTGAAGGAAGTGGGTATTGGATTCGAGTTCGTGCTTAAAGCGGACAAAGAAAAAAGCAACGAGTGACAGGGGCGACGTCATCTGCAAGCTGACCGCCCTTCTGAAGGCGCAGACATGTCCATCGCAGAAACGAACGTTGTCGATATTATTGCAGTACCCGAGTGGGAGCCCGATGACGTGGTGCTGGTCATCACCGACCACCTTGAATGGGGCGACAAGGCCCAAGAGGGCGAGCACCTGCTATTGCTTCAAGAGAAAATCAACACCTACATAGCCTTCATTGAGAGCGGTGAATTGCTGGAAAGCTATCCACCGGCCAAAGGCAAAAATCCGAAGATCCGTATCAATGGCCTGTACGAGTTACCCGAGCAAGGCGAGTTCTTCATTGATCGCGTAACCGAGGTACTGAAGGGCGTGGGCATCGGGCTTGAGTTCGTGCTGAAAGACGACGAAGCAATACGCAACATGTGACCGAAGTCGCGGCAAAGACGCTGGGTTGGATGTCGATCGGCTTTTGCCGCAGTTAAACAGATTTTGCGAGAACGTTTAAGGACACTCAGTGTTACGTCATAAGAGGCTACAACGACTTGCGTCGTTGCCTACGGTTAAGCCAGAATCCGCCGGCTTGTGCGCCTTGCCCCTGGCCTCTATTGTTTCCCTACCACTGCCCATCAGTGGTCGGGTTTAGTAGCCCGGATTAAGCGATAACGGTTGCACAAGTATCATCCAGACAGGCATTCGCCTGTTCTTCATGGTGGCTGTGCGCTTGGCGCCCTAGGGCGCGCCGGTTTTTTGTTGCTTATCCGGTCTACTAACTCGCGCACAGCTGCCACCCTCTTGTTTAGTAGCGAGATGGTTGCCGCCTCACTATGAGAGAAAGCAACTATGTTCAAAGTTACACCTAATCCCCCGAATACCAGTCCGCTACCCTACGACGCCTTTCTCGATCTTGACCCCAAGAAAATGAAAGAGGCGGCCGACCGCGCACTCAGCTTCTACCTCGACCCCGGGGCGTCGAAAACGCAGATACCGCCCCGCAAGCCCAGCACCATTTTCACCATCGACGCAGCGGTGGATGACGAAACGTTGCTCGTCGAGGCCTGCGAATCGTTGGCAGCAGCCAGCGCCATAGTCAACGATCTCACCGACTTAACGGACGGCCCACGACGCCAAACGATGCTGGTGCTGCAACGGGTCATCATGTTGGGGGAGTTAGCGGTCAATCGCGTACTGGATAACCACAATCCTGGGTAGCAGCCAGGCGCAGTAGTGAGGGGGCTCGCTCCCTCACTGCACTTATGTTCGTGCTTAAAGCGGACGAAGCAATACGCAACAAACCTAAACTCCATTTACCTCGCACCAGCGCCCAAGTTTTTCGCGCTCGGCGTCACCTCGTTCCAGTTCGGGCGCAACACCCTGCACCCCTTCCCCCTAGGCCTGAAGGAAACACTGGTTTTCCCGTTCAAGGAACTGGAGAACCTCACCCCCGTGATCGGCGCCCTGCTCGCCGAATTCCAGGATCAGGCCCCCGGCAGAGCCAAGGCGCTCAATCTGCTGCTCGAATACATGTTCGTGGTGTTGGTGCGGCATGCAGTCATCGAGCAAAAGATTTCCAGCGGTCTGCTGTATGCCCTTCAGGACGGGCGCCTGGGTGCGGTGTTCAACCGGATCCACCAGGAACCTGAGGCGCTCTGGACAGTGGAGAAGCTTGCTGGCCTGGCGAATATGTCCCGGTCGAAATTCTCGGCCTGCTTCACCCAGATCATGGACATTTCACCGATGGGCTACGTCACCGCCTGGCGAATGAAAGTGGCCCAGGACATGCTCCGTGACGGGGTGCAGATCAAAGTGATCGCCGCCTCGGTCGGCTACAGCTCGCAAGCGTCTTTCTCCAGAACCTTTCTCAACGTGGTGGGCTGGCCTCCGGCCGAATGGCTGAAACGCGATGCGGGCAGGGATATGCCGCTGATCACGGCGTATGTGCAGCCAACCCAGCGGTAAAAAATCAACTCTGTGTGTAAGGGTCTGCAGCGTCCTGCCGATAACGACAAAGCGTCGCGCTCATTGCCGGCGTTTTATGGACTGCAAAGCATTAGCAGGGACTTTACATGCGTCACCTCAGACACCTTACTTCGCCTCTGAATCAGCAAAAGATCGCTGACGTCACCTTCCATTTTGATCCGTCTGATCAGAACGAACTGGTGACGGTGCTTCAGCGTTTTTTTGCCGCGCCGGATCAACATGCCTTGCTGGATATTCCCGAGGAAACCCGCAGCGTGTTCCTGCTCGAAGGTGAGCGCAAATGGGTGTTGAAACACAATCGCCTGACCCACTGGAAAAAGCAGCTGCAGAATTTCCTGGGCCTCAAGCGTGTGTTCGGGCTGCATGACCTGACCAACGAATTCATCAATCTGTCCGTTGTGTCCGAAAGTCGGAGTCATCGCCCAGAGTCGCTGCATTCGGCCACGTCGGGCGTTTTCCTTTTCTCAAGGAAGAGTATTTGCTGGTCAGTTTTTTCGACAACCATTGCAGCGTCGATGAACGACTGATCGCCCAACCCGAGCAGGCGCAAACGCTGCTGTCGGACATTTTCCAACTGTTTGGGCAGACGCTGGTCGAGGGGTTTGTGCACATGGACCCGCACCCCAAGAACATCCTGATTGGCCCCGATGGCAGGCTGCGCCTGATCGATTTCGAATGCTGCGCGCATTCGGTGCTGGATCACGACTTCAGCCTGGGTTTTCTGCTGGGTTACTTCTATCGCTTCTGGTTCAACAAGTTCATCTCGGTTGAACACTACAACGCGTGCTGTGAACGCTACCTGAAGCATCAGCACCCAGCATTGAACCGTGAGGTTTTCCAACCGGTGTATGAGCGCTTTCGGGACCGTGATGTTTCACGCAGCACGCGTTACCGCATCCTCACCTGCCCCAAGGCCCAAGCTGCATTCCTGCACGAGTTGAGGTAACCGGCAGCGGTTGGCTCAGCCTTGTTTCAAATCGAGGCAGTAGGTGTAGTAACCCGTATCGCGCACATAGCCCAAGGATTCGTACAACCGTTGCGCGCCGACATTGTCAGTGGCCGTTTCCAGCACCAGGCCTTTGGCCCCGGTCAACACTGCGAAGGCTCGCGCGGTGTTCATCAGCAACGTGCCGACCCCTTGCCCTCGGGCGGCAGGTGTTGTGAAGAGGTCGCCGAGCAGCCAGGTGCGGTGCGCGTCGATGGAGGAAAACGTCGGGAACAATTGGACGAAACCCAGCGCCTCGCCGCTGGGGGCCTGGGCGAAGAAGATCGCGGATTCGTCCCTGGCAATGCGCTCGGCGATGAAGGCGCGAGACTGCGGCAGGTTCGATGGCTGGCCGTAGAAGCCTCGATAGGCGTCGAACAGGCTGGCGATTTTATCGAGGTGGGATGCGTTGGCGCGCAGGGCCTGGATGTCCATGTTGATCGTCTCCTTACGGGTTGATTTGATGAGCAGGAAAAGGGAAATGTAGATCAAAAGATCGCAGCCTGCGGTAGCGCCTGCAAGGGACGGCGTACACCTGTAGGAACTGCCGCAGGCTGCGATATTTTTGCGTTCACCCAAACTTCCGGTTTCCTCCTTAAGGCCTTTCAGTTCCACTCAGGGCCACCGCCGGCATAGATGTCCTGGCCAGCGCGTAATAAAGAATCCCCGGCACCACCAGACCAACGATCCAGGAAATATCGACACCGCCGAGCTCCGCCACCATCGGCCCGGAGTAGAAGTGCGTATCGACAAAGGGCAGCTGGATCAATACACCGGTGACATACACGCTGATCCCGCGCGTGTTCCAGCGGCCATAGCGACCCGCCGGGTCGGACAGTGCCGGGATGTCATAGCGCTCTTTGTTGATGAAGTAGTAATCCACCAGATTGATCGCGCTCCACGGTGTGAAGAAAGTCAGCAAAAACAGGATGAAGTACTTGAAGGTGTTGAGAAACGAGTACTGCCCCAACAGCGCGAGCGTGGTCGATGCCGCGACAATCACCAACACAAACACCATCCGCTGCCGGGCGGAAATCTCCAGACGACTGCGGAAGCCGCTGATGATGGTGGCCACGCACATGAAGCTGCCATAAGCGTTGAGCGTGGACACCGTGACCTTGCCGAACACCACGCTCAAGTACAGCAAGGACGCCATCACACCGGTGCTGCCCAATCCGACGATGGTCGCCACCTCATGACCGCGGAAGTTCGCACCGGCCAACGCCGCGGCAAACACCCCCAGCACCATGGACGCCTGGGCGCCCAGCACTGTTCCAAGACCTACGGCAGCGAACGTCTTCCACGAGGAGGTTTTGCTCGGCAGGTAGCGTGAGTAGTCCGCCACATAAGGGCCAAAGGCGATCTGCCAGGACGCGGACAACGACACCGCCAGCAGGAAAGTACTCCAGCCGAAGTGACGGTTTTCCAGCAACAGGCCGATATCGTTGAGGGTCATCAACCGGGTAAACAGATAGACGAAGGCGATGATGCCCAGCACGCTGGCCACCCGGCCGACCAGGTGGATGACCCGGTAACCGAAGATCGTCAGAAACGCGATGCAGGAGGCAAAAATCAGGATGCCGGCACTGTCGCTGACATGGATCAATTGGGCAATCGCCTGCCCCGACAACACCGCACCAGTGGCGCTGAAACCGAGGTACATCAGGCACACCAGCACAATCGGGATGGCCGCCCCATAGACCCCGAACTGCACACGACTGGAGATCATCTGCGGCAGCCCAAGCTTCGGCCCTTGCGCCGCGTGCAGGGCAACCACTGCACCGCCGAGTACCTGGCCGATCAGCAAGCCGATGAGCGACCAGAACACATCGCCGCCCAGCACCACGGCCAGGGCGCCGGTGACGATCGCGGTGATTTGCAGGTTCGCGCCGAGCCACAGGGTGAACTGGCTGTAGAGGCTGCCATGACGCTCGGCCTCGGGGATGTAATCGATCGAACGTGTCTCGATCAGGGGACTTCGCTGCTGACTATCGCTGACCTTGGTCATTACGCTGTTCTCTTCTGAGGGCAAACGGGTAAAGGGTCTCAAGTCGAATACAGTTTTGTGGCGAGCGAGCTTGCTCGCGCTGGGCTGCGAAGCGGCCCCAAAATTCTGACAACAATGCGATTTTGCGACTGCTGCGCAGTCGAGCGGGAGCAAGCTCCCTCGCCACAATTGATCGCTCGACCCTGGGTTTCTGTTAACTGACTGGCAGGGCTCTTAACGTTTAGAACGCCTTGCTGGCACTGGCAACCACAGTGGCGGTGCACAGGTCACCATAGCCGTACCAGCTCGTGCATTCGCTTTTCGACAGGTCGGTATCAATGTAGCTAAGGCCCCAGGTCACCCCCACGAAGTCACGGGTCAACCTGGCTTCCCACTCGCTGTAGGCATCACGGCTTTCGCCGCTGGCGGACCAGAACGCCGGGTCCTTGACATCGTTGCGACCCACGCGCAGGTCCAGGCCGATCTCGGCCGGCAATTCGATTTTGTAGCTGAGGTAGGTGTAGAGAGTGTCCTGGTCCTCGCCAAAGAAGTTCGGCGTATCGTTTGAGTAGTAAGCGCCAAGCTTCACGCCATAAACATCAAGGACGGCGTAGACCTCACTCAGGTTGAATTGGCCTTCCTTTGGATAGTCGTACTTGATGTACCCCAGGTCGAGACTGATGGCCTCGGTCGCCTGCCAGTAGTAGCCCGCGTAATACTCAAGCTCCTGCCGCGTCTTGAACTCGCCGCCGAAATCGACATTCGAGGTCCAGGCGCCAACGTACAGGCCGCTGCTGTGCATCAGCGTGGCGCCGGCCTGAGCCGCCGGATCCCCCAGGGTTTGCGAAATGCCCCGGGTGCGGTAGTCGCTGAAGACTCCCAGGGTCATGTCCAGGCTGAAGTCATCGTTGAGTGGCAGTGCGTGGGTGGTCAGGGGCGCCAATACAAGAGTGGCAAGGGTCAATACTGAGCGTGCGTTCATACAAGTCTCTTATTGTTATGGAGGTGCGGGTAATTTCAGGCATGGCGATGCCGAGCCCCTCGTCGTGCGAGGAACCAGGCTTCTTTTGCGTGGTGCGGGTGAACGGAGGGTCAGGACGCGGGTGCGTACACCTCTTTGCCGGCGAAGAAGGTCTTCAGGACCTTGGTGTCGAACAGTTCGTCATCGCTGACCTTGAAGACATCGCGATCGAGGATGATCAGATCGGCCTGTTTGCCGGGTGTCAGCGAACCAATCTGCTGCTCCAGGCGCAGGGCCTTGGCGGCATTGAGCGTGTAGGCGTAGAACATGGTCTGGCGATCGATGCTTTCCTTGGCATTCAACACGCCCAATGGCCCTTTGCGCGTGCTGGCCTGAGCGATGGCGTTCCATGGATTGGGGCTGGACACCGGCCAGTCACTGCCACCGGCGATGACCGCACCGGCGTTATGCAGGGACCTGGCGGGATACTGATAACCGTAAGCAAATGCGCTGATATAGGGTTTGACGAGCTCGACGGTGTAACTCTCGCCGGTGGCCCACAGCAATTGCATGGAAGCGATCACGCCCAGTTGCTTGAAGCGCGGAAACTCTTTCGGGTTGACCAGTTGCAGGTGGCTGATGCTATGAGCCACCGGTGTCGGGTTGAGTTTGCGCGCGTAGGCAAAACCATTGAGTGATTCACGCACCGCACGGTCGCCGACCGCATGCATGTGCACGATCCAGTCGCGCTTCTCCGCTGCCACCACCAACTCACCGAAGTGCGCGGGGTCGATCAGCAGTTGACCGTTTTTATGACTGTTCTTGAAGGGAACGATGACTGCGGCGGTCTGCCCCGGAAACTCCAGAACGCCGTCAGCGAATACCTTGATGCCAGGAAAACTCAGGTTGGGCACACCCTCGAATTTCTTCATCACCTTGGCCAGCACTTCCAGGTCGGCAGGTCGGCTTTTCGGGTTGACCAACAGCAACGCGGCGACGTGCGCATTGAGCTCGCCCTTCTCTGCCAGTTCGCGGTACAGCGGCAGCACGCCGTAACTCTGCTCGGTTGCCTTGAAATCGAACAGCGAATCGCCACTGCCCGCATTCGCCGCCGCGTCCATCCAGGCGGTGACGCCGTATTGATTGTTGACCTTCACCGCCTCGCGGGCGGCTTTCAACATGATCTCGTCGCTGGGCGCGGGGATCTGGCTGCGTACCTGGTCCCAGCGCGACTCGGCAAAATAACCATTGGGGGTGAAGTCCGCGTCGTGCCCCACAAAACTGCGGTCCTGTTCCGAGAGACCTTTTACCAGCGCCGCGTCGATCTTCAGGCGCTTGAGCATGGCGTTATTGGCCCAGCCGGTGTGCCCGTCGATCCCGCTGAGGACCACCGGTTGATCCGCCCAGCGTCCCTGATTGAAGCGCTGGCCCAGCTCACGGCTCTTGTCCCAATAGGCCGAACTGACCCCGGCGATGCTGATCACATCACCGGCCCGCGCAATGCCCGCCTGATCCTGTTCGATAATCCACTGTTCAAGCTCCGGCAACGGTTTGACTTCATCCAGCAGGTTGGCTCCCATGCTGTCGAAGGCCGCAACCACCGGGTGACTGTGGGTATCAATCATTCCCGGCATAAGTACCTTGCCCGCCAGATCGATCCGTTGCGTGCCGGTGTCAGCCAGGGCGTTGATCTCGGCATTACTGCCCACTTTGAGAATCTTGCCGTCTTGCACGGCCACTGCCTGGACCAGTCCCTGACCGGGTTCGGCGGTGAATACCTTGCCGTTGAACAACACAAGGTCAGCGGCGGCCATGGCTTGCACCGAAGAAAAAGCCAGGGCTGCGGCCAACAGGTTTGGAATAAATCGCTGCATCGGAACACTCTCTTGTTTTTATTGGGCAGGACGGGCGACTGATGCCTGGGACAACGCCTTCGGATCAAGGCCAACGAACGGCGCCTTGGCCCACACGACCTGGCCGCCCACGACCGTCAGCAGCACGTTATTTCGAGCCAACTCCTCCTCGGGGACCTGCATGAAGTTCTTGTCCAGTACGATCAAGTCAGCGAACTTGCCGACCTCGACCGAACCGACGACAGCGTCCAGTTTCAGCTGCTCGGCAGCGTTCATGGTGATGGTGCGCAACACTTCAGTGCGCGACAGCGCCGGGTCGGCATTCAGCCTGCCCGCATACTTGGGGCCGTAGCTGTGCGGGTTCAGCGGATCACCTGAGCGGGTGACACCGATTTTCAACGCCAGGAACTCGTCGAGCGGGTCGACGGGCCAGTCGCTGCCATACGCAACGCGGCCGCCGGCACGGGCGATGCTGCCGGACGGCTCCATGCGGGCAAATCGCGCAGCCCCCAGATGCTCGTTAGTACCGTCGACCGTAGACGGCGCCTGCTGGGCCCACTGGAAGGACATGTTGGCGGTCACGTCGAGCGCCTTGAAGCGCGCATAGTCGGCAGGGTCCACCGACTCGTTGTGAGTGATGGTCGGGCGGAAGTCATTGCCGGGCAGTTGCTGGCGCACGTATGAGATGCCGTTCAGTGAGTCACGCACCGCGCGGTCTCCGGTAGCGTGAAGGTGCGGATCGAGGCCGGCCTGAACGGCTTTCAGCAGCAGCGGGTTGAGTACTTGCGGCGGGAAGTAAAGCTCGCCGGTGTTCTTGCCGGGGGTCCACTTCGGTGCCGTATCGGTGCCGGCATTGCGCAGGTACGGCGTCAACATTGCACCCGTGTCCGCCGGCGCGTTGATGATGCCGTCCATGAACAGTTTGACGTGACGCATGCTCACGCCCGGTGCCGGTTTCGCTTCGCCCTGGTCGTAGGTAGTGGCCATTGCCTTGGCCTCGGCGATGGTTTTGTCCGGGTCGGCAGCGGCGGCCGCAGGGTCGAGTTTGATCGCCAGCAAGGCCCGGGCCGTCAGCTCACCCGACTGTTGCAGGGTGGTAAACGCTTTGCCATTTTCCGGCCCCGACAAGGCATCGAAGAAACTGGTGATGCCTTGCTGGCGCATGGCGTCGAGCGCCGCGCGGGTCTGATTGAGTTTCTCTGCGTCGGTGGCGGGCGGCACCACGGCAGCCATGGCCTCGGCGGCTCCGTCCTCGCAGATGCCATTCGGGTTGCCGGCGCTGTCGCGCATGTACTTGCCGTCACCGGGATTGGCCGTGTGCTTGTTGATGCCGGCGACCGCCAGGCCGCGAGAGTTGGTCAGCACCGTATGGAAGTCGGTGGAACGGACTTGAATTGGACGGTTGGTCTTGAGCGCGTCCAGTGTCGACTTGTCGGGATCGCCGTCGAGTCCGGTCATGCCAATGCGGTCCCAGCTGCCCACTTCGAGCCAGACATCGGGGCCTTTGTCCTTGTCGGCATCCAGGCACGCCTGAATGGTTTCCTGGAAAACCTTGCGGGTCATCGTCTGGTATTTCAGGTCGCACAAGGTCATGGCGCGGCCGCCATCCCCCGGATGCATGTGCGCATCGATGAAGCCCGGCATCAACATGCGGCCGGCCAGATCGATCAGCTGTGTCTGCGTGCCGATGTACGACGAGACCCCTGCATCACTGCCGACATAAACGATCTTCCCGCCCGTGACGGCGATCGCCTGCTGCACGGAATTCTTGCCATCGACGGTGTAGACATAGCCGTTGCGCATGACCATGTCGGCGCCTGTCGAAGCGTGTGTCTGACACCCCACCAGCGCCACACAGGAAAATGCCGTTGTCGCGGCAACGGCGATAAATAGCCTGGAAAATTTCAACTGCCTCACCTCTATTTTTATAGTTGTGGAAGTGGCCCGAACGGACGGTCGCAAGCCCCTGATATGCAGGGCATACCCTATAGAGCGCGGCGGTCGGATGGACCTCCACAAATGAGGAGGGGTAAGGCAATTAGTTGAAATACAGGGGGTTAATCGCGGCGCGCTGCCTCAGTAAGCGAAGTCGATGACCGCAGGACAGAGCCCAGCTCCACTTTGCTCTTCACGCCGAGCTGTAAGTAGCAGTTGCGCAGATAGGTGCGCACGGTGGCCGGACTCAGGGCAAGGATTTTGGCAATTTCCTTATAGGAATGACCGGCGGCGAACAGCATCGCCGCCGTGCGCTCGCGTGGCGCCAGCACCGCCCCGCGCGACTGTGATTCGAGTGACAGGATGACGTGCTCGGCGTTAGGACTCAGCGTCAGCGCACAACGACCGAGGCGAATCACACACGGCGCTTTTTGCAGTTGTACGATGACTTCCGCGGGAAGCATTGAACCGCTCCACCCGGGTAACTCGCGCTGAATGGCGGCGCACAGACTTGCGCCTACATACAGCAAACTGCCGTCCATCCGGGCGACCCCGAAGTCACTCGCCCCGTTGCCCGTGTCGCAGCGAATCATGTCCTGCACCTGGAACCGCCACTGCTGCAACAGATGGTCGCAGAACGCCGAAAACAACCCGGCCTCATTGTCATTGAACGCACAGGCATCACTGCCACGGTAAAGACAGACGAAGAACATCAAGCCGCTTTCGGGTAATTCGAAGGAGATGCACATCAGGTGGTAGAGGTCGTGACGCCGGGCGAAGTCGTTCACCTCCTCGCAGGGATCGTTGAACCCACTGTCGCGCACAACTTCCCCGGGTTGACTTAAGGTCTCCTGGGAAAATCTGTCGCTGACCGCCACTTTGTGCCATTCGACGGCAAACGACTCAGGCAGATTGATCCGCCCGTGCATCCAGCTTTGAGGGGGAGTACTGGCGTCTGACGTCGACATCTCGCCCCACCATGCCGAAGCGAAGGGCACCAGTTGGCGGAAGGCCTGCAGGCCGTCGGCAATAAACTGGGAGGCGCCGCGATCTCGGGCAAGGCGCCCCAGGTGCAACACGCAACGATTGAACGCCATCAGCGTCGCCATCGACGCCTTGGCGCCGACCTCATCACCCTCCTCCATTGTTTTTATCCTGTTTACTACATGGCGTATTTTTTCGACGATGCCATAGGCGCGGTTATGGCGTCCAGCGAGCGGTGTTGTTGTAGCTGTTGCGGGAGAATCGCCGCTCGCTGTCGTACGGTTTACTCCGGCTGTCTGCAAATGCGCTAATTCCGCTAAACCGACTCAGGGGCAGGCACAACACCGTCTAATCTGAATGAAGCACGACCACAAACATGCCTCTAGCCTCTTGCTGCAGGGGAGATGGGATGATCGGAAAAACAGCACGCCAATGCTCGTCATGGATCCTGCCTTCCCTGCTCGCCATCAACCTGGCGCTGGCAGCGGGATGTGCAGGCAAAGCTGCGACAGCCCGCTATTCGGTCTCAAGCATAGGCGACAGTTGCTATGCAAAAGCGCTACCCACTGCCGGCGAAGGCGGTCTGGCTTGGGGCACCACCTTGAACATGGCTCGCAAAAAATCCCTGGATAATTGCATACGCTATGCCGGTCGATCCGGTGGCACGCCCGACACCTGCAAAGTGGTGTTGGCGGAGTGCAAAAATTAATAGTGAGGCAGTGAAGATTGATAGCTACCCCGGTACCGAGGATTTTTGCGCACTGACACTGCCCGCCCTACCGGCGACGGCAAGTGCCACGCAACAAGCCAGTAACGAGAATGCGGCGAAAGCGCCCATCACATGTAGATAAGGCAACACGTGATTCCAGGCGCGAGCCACCCCCAGGAAAGCGGCGAATAGCCAACCGCTCATGGACAGCGCACCCAATAAGGCGAGTCGCGTGCGGCCTGCACTGCGCAGTGCGACGAATGGAGCCTTTTGCAGCAATGGGAAGCCGACTCGATGCAACAATGCACCGTTGAGGCTAAGCAGCGCGACGACAGTTACCTTGGCCCAGAGTTTCTGATTGAGCAGATACGCGTCGCCTTCATTGAGATACCCCTCAAGCACCAGCAACAGCCCGCTTGCCCAAAGGGCCAGCAGCGCGAGGCTGACGATCTTCTGAGTTTCATCAAGGTACTCAAGCCTCGCCTGATCCAGTATTTCCTTGCGCCAACTCCAAAGCTTGTGATCCGCCTGCAACACCCTCCCCAGGGCAATACACGTAGCGAGCAGATGACCGTATACGAGAAGCATTTTGAGCATTGCCTTGACCTTATTATTGTTTTGGCGCTGCGTTCCCTGCTTCGCTGAATTGAAAACGAATGATACAAATTAGCAATTGCATTTTCAAGATGAGCCCCTGTGCAAAGTCACTTCCGAGAGGTCGTCTTACTGACGTTCATCTGTTTTGGTTTGCTCAATACATATGGATATCCGTATATTCGGCTAACCACATGTATTGAAGACGCCTCCATGCTGAACCCTGCCGCCGTATTCAAATGCCTGTCCGACGAAACTCGCACGCGGGCCACCTTACTGATCACCCGTGAGGGAGAGTTATGCGTCTGCGAACTGGTCTGCGCCCTGGACGACAGTCAGCCGAAAATCTCCCGTCACCTCGCGCAGCTCCGGGCATGTGGCCTGCTTCTGGACCGCCGCCAGGGTCAGTGGGTGTATTACCGGCTCAACCCCGAACTGCCAAAGTGGGTTCGCACCATTCTTGAGACAACCCTCGAAGCCAACGCCGACTGGCTTGAGGAAAACAGCACTCGACTCAAAGTGATGGGCGACCGCCCTATCAACACTGCCGCCTGCTGCTGACCCATCACTGCCCTGGCCTTGCGCCTGGGCGTTTAGCACCTGCCCATCTGGAAAGAGAAGTCGCCATGCGCGTTCTGTTCATGTGTACCGCCAATAGCTGTCGCAGCATTCTGTCCGAAGCGATGTTCAATCATCTCGCACCGCAAGGCTTCCAGGCGATCAGCGCCGGCAGCTTCCCCAAAGGACAGGTTTTGCCACGCAGCCTGACCACGTTGCAAGAGGCCGGGATTGCGATCGACGGGTTAAGCAGCAAAGGCAATGACGCCTTCGAGGCCAACCCGCCGGACATTGTCATCACCGTCTGCGACAAGGCCGCCGGTGAGGCGTGCCCGGTCTACTTCGGGCCGGCGTTGAAAGCCCATTGGGGGCTGGAAGATCCATCAGAGGTGAAGGGAGATGAGACGGTCGTCGCCGCTGCATTCCACTCGACGCTTGCGCGCATCGAAACACGCTGCCGGGCATTCCTCGCCCTGCCCTTCGCCCAACTTGATCGCGATGCTCTGAAGCGCGAACTCGACCGCATCAGCACCCTGTAACTGGAGCCCCCCATGAACCCCTCACTGCCTAATCTCGACGCGTCATTGATTCAGTCCATTGCCAGTGACGACGGCCAACCCAAGCCACGAATCCTGTTGCTGTACGGGTCGACCCGCGCACGGTCATTCAGTCGGCTGTTGGTCGAAGAAGCCGCGCGGCTGCTCGAACACTTCGGTGCAGAGACGCGGATCTTCAATCCATCGGGATTACCGCTACCGGATGACGCACCCAACGATCACCCGAAAGTTCAGGAATTGCTTGAGCTGATGCAATGGTCTGAAGGACAGGTCTGGTGTTCACCCGAGCGCCACGGCGCCATGTCTGCCGTATTCAAGGCCCAGATTGACTGGGTGCCGCTGGCCCTGGGCGCTGTTCGTCCGACCCAAGGAAAAACGCTCGCCGTCATGCAGGTCAGTGGCGGTTCCCAATCCTTTAACGTGGTGAATCAGCTTCGCGTGCTGGGACGCTGGATGCGGATGTTCACGATCCCGAATCAATCTTCCGTGCCGAAGGCTTATCTGGAGTTTGACGAAGGCAACCGCATGAAACCGTCCTCGCTGTATGACCGGGTGGTAGACGTCATGGAAGAACTGGTGAAATTCACGCTGCTGCTGCGCGAGCGCCCGGATCTGGTTGACCGCTACTCGGAACGCAAGGAGTCAGCGGAAGAACTGACTCAGCGTGTGAATCAACGGTCGATTTGAAAGCAGGGATGTCCGCAACTTGGTAACTAAATGAAGTAATGATTTAAAAGGTTATAACCCGTTGCGACATCGGAGCACGGGTTAACTACCGTCGGTCTGTAAAAACCCCGCCAGAAAACCTGCAAAAACTTCGTGATCTAGTCTGACTGCACGTTCGGCAGGAGATTACTCATGTCATTGGCTGAAGAACGAAAACCTCAGCGCCGCAAGGAAACCCGGCTGTTTCTCTTTCTTGTCGTCTGCCTCTTTCCGCTGCTGTCGGTCGCTATCGTCGGCGGCTACGGTTTTATCGTCTGGTTTTTCCAGATGCTGTACGGCCCACCGGGACCACCCAACTAACTAATAGCTTTTTCTGAAAGCCTATTGGAGCCAGCGCATGGACGAAGCTCTGCATATTGCCAGTCTTGTAGTACTTGCCAGGCCTGAATTGTTCGATGCCGTTAAAGCCAACCTGCGTCTGTTGGACGGCCTGGAACTGCATCAGGAAAGTGCGGCGGGAAAACTGGTGGTGGTCCTTGAGGCCGTACACGAAAGTCAGATCCTTCAACGCATCGAACAGATCAACAACTTGCCGGGCGTACTTAACGCGGCGTTGATCTATCACGAACTCCTCGAACCCGAAGGAGATATCGAATGAGCATGACGCGCCGCGAGTTCGTCAAAGCCCAGGCCGCCGCCATTGCAGCCGCCGCTGCTGGCCTGCCGATTATTACCGACGCCAGTAATCTGGTGACCGAAGCGGACATGGTCACACTGGACTGGAACAAGGCGCCCTGCCGTTTCTGCGGCACTGGTTGCAGTGTGATGGTCGCGACCAAGGACAACCGCGTGGTCGCCACCCACGGCGACGTCAAGGCAGAGGTCAACCGCGGACTGAACTGCGTGAAGGGCTATTTCCTGTCGAAGATCATGTACGGCGTTGATCGCCTGACCCGACCGCTTTTGCGCATGAAGAATGGCCAGTACGACAAGCAAGGCGAATTCCAGCCGATCAGCTGGGAGAAGGCCTTCGACATCATGGAACTGAAATTCAAGGAGGCCTTGAAGAGCAAAGGTCCCGGGTCGGTCGGCATGTTCGGCTCCGGGCAATGGACCGTGTGGGAAGGCTATGCCGCCAACAAGCTGATGAAGGCAGGCTTTCGCAGCAACAACATCGACCCCAACGCCCGCCATTGCATGGCCTCGGCGGTGATGGGTTTTATGCGCACCTTTGGCATGGATGAGCCGATGGGGTGCTACGACGACATCGAAGCCACCGATGCTTTCGTGCTCTGGGGCTCGAACATGGCCGAGATGCACCCGGTGCTCTGGAGCCGGGTCACCGACCGCCGCCTGAGCCAGCCTCACGTGAAAGTGGCGGTGCTGTCGACCTTTGAACATCGCAGTTTCGAGCTGGCCGACATCCCCATGGTGTTCAAGCCGCAAACTGACCTGATGATCCTTAACTACATCGCCAACCACATCATTGAAAGCGGCGCGGTGAACCAGGATTTCATTACTAAACACACCCGGTTTGCCAAAGGTACCGACGACATCGGGTACGGCCTGCGCCCTGACGATCCTAGGGAAATGAAGGCGAAAAATGCCGCCAAGGCCAACACCTGGACGGATATTTCCTTCGAACAATACGCCGCGTTCGTCAAACCCTACACGCTGGAACGAACCGCCAAGGAGACAGGCGTTCCGGCTGAAAGGCTCAAGGCTTTGGCCGAGTTGTATGCCGACCCCAAGCGTAAAATCGTGTCGTTCTGGACCATGGGTTTCAACCAGCACACTCGCGGCGTCTGGGCCAACAACCTGATCTACAACATCCATCTGCTCACCGGCAAGATCAGCGAACCGGGCAACAGTCCGTTCTCACTCACCGGCCAGCCGTCGGCCTGTGGTACGGCGCGCGAAGTCGGGACCTTCTCCCACCGCTTGCCCGCCGACCTGGTGGTGACCAACCCAAAACATCGCGCCATCGCTGAAAAAATCTGGAAGCTGCCCGCCGGCACCATTCAGGAGAAGCCCGGTTTTCACGCGGTGGAACAGAGCCGCATGCTCAAGGACGGCGTGCTCAACGTTTACTGGACCCAGGCCAGCAACAACATGCACGCCGGGCCAAACATCATGCAGGAAGTCCTGCCGGGCTGGCGCAACCCGGATAATTTCGTGATTGTCTCCGATGTCTACCCCACCGTTTCCGCGCAAGCCGCCGACCTGATCCTGCCCAGCGCCATGTGGGTGGAAAAGGAAGGCGCCTTCGGCAATGCCGAGCGGCGTACGCAATTCTGGCATCAGTTGGTGACTGCGCCGGGGGACGCCAAGTCGGACCTGTGGCAGTTGCTGGAGTTTTCCAAGCGCTTCACCACCGATGAAACCTGGCCCGCCGAGTTACTGGCCACGTCTCCTGAGCACAAGGGCAAAACCCTGTTTGAAGTGCTTTACAAGAATGGCCAGGTTGACCAGTTTCCGGTCGAGCAAATGGAAGCCGGATACAAAAATGATGAAGCCAAAGCGTTTGGCTTCTACCTGCAAAAAGGTTTGTTCGAGGAGTACGCCCAGTTCGGTCGCGGCCACGGGCATGACCTTGCCACGTTCGACCGCTACCACAGCGAACGAGGCCTGCGCTGGCCGGTGGTGGACGGCAAGGAAACCCGCTGGCGTTACCGCGAAGGGCTGGACCCCTACGTGGAAAAAGGCAGCGAGGTGCAGTTCTACGGCCACCCGGACAAAAAGGCGATCATCTTCGCCCTCCCCTACGAGCCGCCAGCCGAAGCCCCGGATGCCGATTACCCGTTCTGGCTGAGCACCGGACGCGTCCTCGAACACTGGCACACCGGCACGATGACCCAACGCGTCGAGGAACTGTACAAAGCGGTGCCGGACGCCTTGGTCTACATGCACCCCGAAGATGCCAAGGCCTTGAAGGCGCGGCGTGGCAGTGAAGTGAAGTTGATCAGCCGACGCGGTGAAATCCGTGCGCGCATCGAGACCCGCGGGCGTAACAAGCCCCCGCAAGGACTGGTGTTCGTGCCGTTTTTCGATGCCAACAAGCTGATCAACAAAGTCACGCTCGATGCCACCGACCCGATCTCCAAGCAGACCGACTACAAAAAATGCGCGATACGAATCGAGTTGATCAGCGTGGCCTGAGGAGAACCGTCATGCCTTTGCGAATCCTGCCGTTGCTCCTGCTCGCTGCAATTGGTGTGGTGATGGCTGCAGAAGTCAATTACCCCCTCGATGCACCGGGACCGGATGGGCGCCGGCCCGGTGGCACCTTGACCCAGAGCCTGCCGGCCCCGCCCATTGCCAATGAAGAAAACAAAGACCTGAAGCGCGAACGCAATTACCCGGACCAGCCTCCCACCATCCCCCATACCATTCGCGGTTATCAGATCGACCAAAACGGCAACAAGTGCCTGTCCTGTCACAGCCGTGCCAACAGCGCGCGGACCCAGGCGACGATGATCAGCATCACCCACTACATGGACCGCGACGGCCAGGCGCTGGCGGCGGTGTCACCGCGCCGGTACTTCTGTAACCAATGCCACGTGCCGCAAACAGAAGTGCAACCCTTGGTGGGCAACAGTTTCGAGACGATCGACAAAATACTGCAAGACGACGCCAACGCCGCGCAGAAACCCTGAGGAGGCAACATGAAAGCACTGTTCGCCCTGCTCAAGGATTACTGGGGCATCCTGCGTCGTCCGAGCCTCTACTACAGCCTGGGCTTTCTGACGCTGGGGGGCTTTATCGCCGGGATCATTTTCTGGGGTGGCTTCAACACCGCGCTGGAGCTGAGCAATACCGAGAAATTCTGCATCTCCTGTCATGAGATGCGTGACAACGTTTTCGTCGAGCTCAAAGACACGATCCACTACACCAACCGCTCCGGCGTGCGCGCCAGTTGCCCGGACTGCCACGTCCCCCACGAATGGACCCACAAGATCGCGCGCAAGATGCAGGCTTCGAAGGAGGTATGGGGCAAGATTTTCGGCACCATCGATACGCGCGACAAATTCCTCACGCTGCGTCGCGAACTGGCCGAACATGAGTGGGCAAGGCTCAAGGCCAACGACTCTCGCGAATGCCGTAATTGCCACAACTTCGAGTTCATGGATTTTACCCGCCAGAGCAAGCGCGCTTCTGCCATGCACTCGACTTCATTGGCTAACGGGGAGGCCACCTGTATCGACTGCCACAAGGGCATCGCTCACAAGCTGCCCGATATGAGTGGAGTGAAAGGCTGGTAGGGCTATCTTGTCCTATCCTTCCATCCAACCACCCACTCCGGACAACGACATGCCCGCCCCTGAATCCACCCTCCTCGACAGCTGGCACCACAACGCCCAATCCTGGATCGAAGCCATCCGCACCGGCGCCATCGAAAGCCGCCTCAAGGTCACCGACCAGGCAATCCTGCTGGCGGTGCTGGGCCGCCAGCCCGAGCGCGTGCTCGACCTGGGTTGCGGCGAGGGCTGGCTGTTGCGCACGCTGGCTGAACGGGGCATCGGGGCGGTCGGTGTAGATGGCGATGCGACGCTGGTCGAGGCGGCGCGGGCGGCGGGCTCTTCGCCGGTGCATCTGGCGAGCTATGAAGCGTTGGTGGAAGCGAAGGTGGACATCGGCCGCGATTACGACCTGATCTGCGCCAACTTCGCCCTGCTGCACCAGGACATCATCCCGCTGCTCGCCGCCATGAACGCCCTGCTCGCCCCTGGCGGCGCGCTGGTGATCCAGACGCTGCATCCATGGACCGCGGCGGCGGGCGACTATCAGGATGGCTGGCGGGAAGAGACCTTCACCGGATTCAAGGGGCAGTGGCAACCCATGCCGTGGTACTTGCGCACCTTGTCCAGTTGGTTCAATGCACTGGACATGGCCGGTTTTCAGCTGACCGCCCTGCAAGAACCGCAGCACCCGCAAAGTCCTGTGCCGCAGTCATTGCTGTTGGTGGCCGAGCAGCGGGGTTCGCTACCCTTCAGTCAGCCCCTTCCCGCACCCACCGCCTGACCTCAGCCTGTATGGCATAAGCCGGCGCCTCCACAGCATTGAAATCCTGTGTATACCGCTGGGCAAATCCGTCTACCCCCCATTCCTGATACTGCTGCACATGCTTTAACTCGTGAGCCCAAAGCGCGACGTCCTGTTCTGCGGATTGAGCGTCCCGGAAGAGGATGATGTCGATCAGCGTCACGGCACCGACATCGGGGTTTTGCAGCATGGCATTGGCGGCGCTGAATTGGCCGTTGTCGCTCACTTTGTAGCGCGCGGTATCGAGGACGCTGGGGTCGTACCAGCGCAGCAGTTGCTCCCGGATGTGCGGTGGAATGGGCTGCACGCCAGCACTGGCTGCTTCAGCGCGGGCTTGGGTCAGCCACAGCGCCAGGGCAGGTGTCGCGATCTGGTAGATGCCATCAGGCACTGGCAGACAGATGCAGCCGTCCAGGCACACTTGTGTCTCGCCAGCCGGACAGGCGTTGGTCTGGGCTGGCACCTCAAGAGTCAGGCAAAGAACAGACAGCGCCACCAGGCGCGTGATGATGGGCGGCATTGGGCGCTCCAAGAACGGACGCAACGCGAACAGGGGTCACCATTGATCGACGATCCGCATCGCTTTAGCGTAGTCCCGAACCAGACGCCCCAGCGTTAATCCACGACGAACAACTTGGCACCGGTGGTGCTGAAAGATCGATGCCCCTCAGCGTTGCTGCCCACCTGATAGCTCATCCCGGCGGTGAGCGTGAACTGACGACCATCCTCCAGCTCCGTGTGCAACTCGCCTTCCAGGCACAACAGGATATGACCTCTCCAGCACCAGTGATCGGCCAGATATCCGGGACTGTATTCAACCATCCGTACACGCGTTGAACCAAACTGGCAGGTTCGCCAATAGGCGGTACCCGTCTGCCCAACATGCTGCACAGGTTCGACAGTCGACCAATCGGTCGTACCAAAGGGAACAGCCGTCAGATCCATCGTTGCCTCATCAATGAAGGAATGTCTGTGGACCGTACCCATCCAGTACTCCTTTCGATAGACACAGATGCCCCGCATTTATGAGATACAGGCGCCCACTCAAGCCTGATAGCCAGGGGCGGTTTTCGGCCAGAAACAGCCGGTGGACGGAGCGATAACTAATGAGTAGCTATGCTTGGTCTACTGCCGGAACTAATTGAGCAGATTGGGCTTTCCATCCATGGTGTATAAGCCCGTTCAGCGGTCACCCGACTGTCAGAATGCCCGGTCTAGTCAGGGCTAGACGACAGAACAAGGAATGTTATCCACCAAGCCCGTGAAGGTGTTATCACCCCACTTGGGGTCAATTTAGAGTTAGGCCCAAAGAGGAGCCCGCCATGACCGAAGTCGATCGCCTCAGGTATTTGCGCGTCGTTCTGGTTTTGGCTGGCCTCGCGTGCCTTGCTCTCTACCCACTTATGTTGTTCTGGCCATCCGGCTGGGCCTGGCACGTCGGTCACTCGGACTACCCGATGATGATCGTTGGCATCTACGCCACACTTGGCGTGTTCTTGATCCTGGCCGCACGTGATCCATTAGCCAATCTGAGCCTGATCTGGTTCACCGTGTGGTCTAGCGCCGTACACGGAGGAATCATGGCCGTCCAGGCGTTCACCCAGCCGGGGCAAATGGGGCACTTGGCAGGTGACGTGCCGGCGCTTTTCATCGTGGCGGTTGCCTTGGGCATCTTGACGCCCCACTCGCAATTGGTCGCTCGGCCCCGGACACACAAAGGGGCCTAAGAGCAGGTTTGACTGTCAGGATCGAGTGATCCGTAAAGAACCCAAAAAAAGCCCCGCACTTCAACCGAAGGCGGGGCTTTTGATTTGGCGGGTGTCACTTCACATCGGTTACATCGCGGTATGGAAAATCTGCTCGATCTCGTCCTGATTGGCAGGACGCGGGTTGGTAAAGCCGCAGGCATCCTTCATGGCATTGGTTGCCAGGATCGGGATATCGTCGGCCTTGGCGCCCAGTTCGGCGAGTCCGCTCGGAATACCGACATCCGAAGACAGTTTACGGATGGCGGTGATGGCCGCGGCGGCGCCTTTTTCCGCATCCAGATGCTGGGTGTCGACACCCATTGCGTTGGCGATGTCTTTGAACCGGGCCGGGCATACGCTGGCGTTGAAGCTGGCGACATGGGGCAGCAGGATCGCATTGCAGACGCCGTGAGGCAGGTCGTAGAACCCACCGAGTTGGTGCGCCATGGCGTGGACATAGCCCAGCGATGCATTGTTGAAGGCCATGCCGGCAAGAAATTGCGCGTAGGCCATATTTTCCCGGGCGGTCATGTCGTCACCCTGGGCAACGGCAGTGCGCAGGTTGGCCGAGATCAATTCCACGGCCTTGAGTGCACAGGCATCGGTGATCGGCGTTGCCGCAGTCGACACGTAGGCTTCAACAGCGTGGGTCAGCGCGTCCATACCGGTGGCAGCAGTCAGGCCTTTGGGCATGCCGGCCATCAGCGAAGGATCGTTGACCGACAACAGTGGGGTGACGTTACGGTCGACGATGGCCATTTTCACGTGCCGGACTTCGTCGGTAATGATGCAGAAACGAGTCATTTCACTCGCCGTGCCGGCGGTGGTATTGATCGCGATCAACGGCATCTGTGGCTTGGCGGATTGATCCACGCCTTCGTAATCACTGATGTGCCCGCCGTTGGCGGCGCACAGGGCAATGCCCTTGGCGCAGTCATGGGGTGAACCGCCACCCAGGGAAATAATGAAATCACAGTCGCTGCGACCAAGCAGCTCAAGGCCCTTCTCGACATTGCTGACCGTCGGATTCGGTTTGGCGCCGTCAAACAGGGTGGAGTTGATGTCCTGCTGGGCCAGAAGGCTGGCTACCTTGGCGGCCACGCCGGCTTTGGCCAGGCCTGCATCAGTGACGATCAAGGCTTTGCGGAAACCATATTTGCGGATTGCGAGCATCGCTTCGTCGAGACTGCCAATGCCCATCATGTTCACGGATGGAATGAAGAAGGTGCTGCTCATGATAAATCCTCTTTTATTCTGGAAACCCGGAAATCAGGTGAGGTTTTCTACTCATATCGCAGGCTGTGAGGCGGGGCTGATTGTCATCATTGACGACGTTCAGCGGGAGACGTGCTGCATCAAGTGTTCAGGCGAACAGTGTTTTAAGATGCAGAGGTGGATGGGCCATCGCAGCCGGCAGCTTTTGATCATGGGGTTGAGCCTAACCCTATGACGCCAGACTGGAATGGTCCTTTAGCTTTCATTGGCACCTCCTTTAGTACTGGGAGGTAATGCCCCTCAACCGCGCACCAGATAGGCTCCTGCCGGAACCCGATGTCGCAACTTCTTGCATTTGCCGGGTTTGGGCTGATGCCCGGGCGGGCGATCAGGGAACCAGATTCGGCATTTACCCGGAGGCGGCCAATGGCCGCGGGGAATCGCAACCTCATCGTACGCGGGCTCTGGCTCGACGGAAGCCACTGGCAACTCTCCTTCGGGCCGTGGCGCGCCAGCCGTCGGCGAATCCGAGACGCTCTCTGCCTTTGCGCTAGTGAAGTTGCCAGCGTCGGCTTGTTCGGCAGCGGCCAGTTCTGCTTCGCGGCGCTTTTTGGCTTCCTCTTCGAGCCCCTTCTGTACTGCGACCTGGTCCTCTTTGGTGTTGGGTGTGGTACTGGAAGCCTTGGCCTGCTGCGCCGCCTGGATCAATTGGAAGTTGCGGTTGCGTAACTCGACGTTAGGACCCACCCGCATGTTCGAGCGTGCCGCCAACGTTTCTGCCTGCTGGTACTGCCCCTGCTGAAGACGCAACACACCGAGGTAATGCAACGTCGCGGGATTGTTTGGCTGGATATGCAGGGCACGCTCCAGCGTGGCAGCGGCTTGGTCCAACTGGCCATTTTCATACTGCCGCGAGGCGGTTTCGATGAGCGTGGTTGATGCGCTGTTACTTTGCGAGGGCGCTCTTCGCTCGGCAGCAACCGAGCAAAGCGACGCGACGGCGCAGAACGCCAGGATCAGACCTGGCAGAAAACTCTTGGTTGGCATCAGGGGGCGGACTCGGCTGATCTCGGACGGCGCTGCCGTAAAACAGGCCACCAGCACTGCTCGGCATCGCCGATACAGGGCCCCTATGGACCTGGGCAGTACCCTGAAGTTCCCGCTGCAACGGCCACTGCGGATGGCGTGGAATCCGCAGCCTTTTCATGCTGATTGTCTGCGCCAGGTGCCGGGTGATGTGCCGAACTGGCGTTTGAATGCGCGACTGAACGCGGCTTCGGATTCGTAGCCCACTGCAAAGCCGATTTGCGCCACATTACCGCGACCTTCGCGCAGCTGTTGAGCCGCCACGTGCATACGCCAGAGCGTCAGGTATTGCATCGGTGGCTGCCCGACCAATGTCGTGAATCGCTCCGCGAATACCGAGCGCGACATGCCCACTTCAAGCGCCAGGGCTTCTGCCGTCCAGCCTTCGGTTGGACGAGCATGGAGCAGCGCCAATGCGCGCCCGATATGCGGATCGCGCAAACCCGCCAGCCACCCGCGCCGTTCAGCGGGGAGGTTCGCGACATACTGGCTGACGGCTTCGACGAACAGCAATTCGGATAGCTTGGCGATGACCGTTGTCGAGCCGACACGCCCCGCCGCGATCTCACTGACAGCGAAACGGAATGAGCTTTCAATCCAGGCCCCCGAAGCTGTCGCGCGGACGTCCAGCTTCAATAAGGAGGGCAGCGACGAAAGCAGCGGACTGAATGGTGTTTCAGAGCCGAGGAATCCGCACAATAACTGTGTGGTCTCGCCGCTCCCGCCGTACTTGATTCGTGAAATGCCGCCGACTTCCGGCGGCTGAATAACATCGCGCGCCGACATGGGTGCAATGCTTAGATCACTGCCAAAAGTATGAACGTCATTGCGAGGAAGCAGAATCAGTTCGCCTGCCCCTACGTCGAGAGTGGCGCCATCGTCGATTCGTAATTGCATGTGCCCCGCCGCGACAAAATGCGACGCAATGATATGTCGAGGTGCCGCCAGGAACGGTTTGCAATCGTCTGCAGAGATTCTTCCGCTGATGCACCAGGGCGCAGTGAACTCCGCCTCGAGGAAGACCCCTCCAGACAGCCGAATCACACGCAATACATCAGATAGCGCATCCAGCAATTGCCAGCCCTCCTTTCCGGAGTCCGGAGCATGTAATCAGGCGCACTGGTCATTCGCCGCCTGACCTGCGAGGCCTAGATTAGCACCAACGCGGATTCAGTGATCGAGACGATCCCCAGACGCTTCAACGAGGGTCATTGGCTTCCGCGTTAACCGTAATTGGCCCATTCCAACTCGACCACGGAAGCCGGAGATCACTATGAACACCGCCGCTACCCTACCCCGCTCAGATTCGGGCAACGCCGCCCGTTATGCTCAAATCGTCAGATCATCGAAGAAAGCGGAATGGCAGATCGATCGCGATTTGCTACAGGACCGCCGCTTCGACTTCTCGCGCAAATTCTTGCCCGATGGACTATCGCGGATCGACCGCCTGACCTTTCTCGCCGCGGACGAGGCGCGCCTGCTCAGTCAGATTCAGGGCCGAACCTATGCGTATATTTTTGGCCTGGTCGAGCGTTTTATCAGTGCCAAAATGCTCGATCAAGGTCGGGACCATGTATTTGACGATCAGCTCGCACTCGAAGCGCTGGTGCGCTTTTCCAACGACGAGATCAAGCATCAGGAGCTGTTCCGGCGCATTGAGACGATGATGGGTACGCAATTGCCAGCGGGATATCGTCAAGTTGCCGATCCCAACGATGTGGCGCGCGCGGTTCTGGCGGCCAGCACCTGGTCGGTACTGGCGCTGACCTGTCATATCGAGCTGTTTGTTCAGACGCACTACGTCCAAAGCATCGCGCCGCGCGAGGAGTTGTGCCCACTGTTCAAGGATGTCTTCAAATTTCACTGGAAGGATGAAAGCCGGCACGTCGTACTCGATGAACTCGAGTGGGAGGCGGAGCACGCGAAACTCTCCTCAGCCGAGCGCGACCAGGCCGTGAACGATCTGATTGCACTGGTGGCGGCCGTCGACGCAATCCTGCAGGCACAATCGGCATCCGATGCCGACTACTTTATTCGAAATGCTTCACGATCGTTCAGTGTCGATGAGACCGGGCAAATCAAAGCCTCCGTACTGAACGCCTACCGCTGGCAATACATTATCTCGGGTGTGCAGCATCCACACTTCGGCCGGCTGCTTACGCGCATGACAACACCAGCACAGATGTCCAGGATTCAGACCGCACTGGCACCCATCATGAGCAATTGATCGACAGGGCGCGACCGACCGCGCGTCGGTCGCGCAGCTGTGGGACGACGTGCTGAAAATGATTGTTTGAGGATGCCAGCCATGACGATTCCGATGTGGATGCTGCTTGGATTTGCAACCTGGACTCTACTGTTGTTGATGGCAACCGTCGGGGTGTATCGCTGGGTCAGAATCCTGTTCTCGAATGTTCCGATTGCTTCTTTCCGAAGCGATCAGCTCGAAGGCGAGGATTGGTATCAGCGCGGGACAAGAGCCCACGCGAACTGCGTGGAAAATCTGCCTGTCTTTGGCGTCATCGTGTTCGTGATTTCAGCCCTTGGTGTCGATGGCCCAGCAGTGAACCACTTGTCGACAATCGTCCTGATCGCTCGCGTGTGCCAGTCTCTGGTTCACGTATCCCATGTGCAAACCGATAGGTTCGTGGCGGTTCGATTTACCTTCTTTTGCGTGCAGTTGGTCTGTTTTCTCGCACTCATTGTTATAGCCGCTAGTTACGGCGCATGAATACTCAAATGGAGGGATGAGTTCAGGTCTGGTCCTGTAAATCAACATTTCGCTCGGACGCGCCCTGGTGAGTCAGTGGCTGGATTCGATCCAGACTATCTTTGGCGCGACCGGCAGAAAACGGCCAGGAGCGGTCATTGGACAAAGCGACCTCAATAGCGAACTCCCCAACGCTGTAGTCACGAATCATGTCGGTCGCTGACAGGCGCATGTTGTGCCATCAGCTCAGCGACCCAATCGATGAACACGCGCAGCTTGATACTGATATGCCGGTTCGGGGGAAATGCCACGTAGATGGGCATCGGATCGAGGCTCCAGTTCTCGAACAGGGGCACTAACTCGCCGCGCGCTTCGAAGGTCTTGGACATGTACTTTGGCAGCCAAAGCACACCCAGTCCGGCAAGGCCGGCCGCAAGGTAGGCATTGCCATCGTCGACTGCCAGCGCGTAGCGACCTTTGATCTGGACACTCTCAACGTGGTTGTGCAGGGCATAGGGCACGGCTTTGCCGGTGCGCGCCCACAAGAAACCGACGATACGATGATGCGAATCTTCCAGCTCCCGCGGATGCGCGGGCATACCGACGCGTGCCAGGTAGCTCGGCGCTGCAAAAACGCCAAGCTGGAGGTCGCCTACCCGTCGGGCCATTAACGACTGATCCGTTAGCTCGCCGCCGCGCACCACGCAATCGACGTTCTCATCGATCATATCCACGATACGATCGCTTACGCCCATGTCGATCTGTATGTCTGGGTACCGCTCGTAAAACGCAGGCAATGCGGGTACGAGAATCATGCTGGCCAGCGGGCTCGGCACATCCACTCGCAACCGGCCCCTGGGCAGCGTCGAGGCGCCGGACAGGCTAGTCTCAGCGTCGTCCATGTCGGCCAGCAGCCGAAGCACTCGCTCGTAATAGACGGCACCATCGGCAGTGACGTTGACTTTGCGAGTCGTGCGGTTAAGCAACTTAACGCGCAACCGTGCCTCCAGCTGCTGTACCAGTTGTGTCACGGTGGTCTTGCTCATATGCAGTGTTTCGGCCGCCTTGGTGAAGCTGCCCGCTTCCACCACTCGAGCAAATGCCTGCATTGCATCAAAACGGTCCATTGCTGCCCCAGCTATCGATCAGATTGTTTGGATTTCACAAACAGTGATAGCTAAGGTTGCTTGTTTATCGCCCAGGCACAAGTCCTTACAGTCTCTCCATCGTTTGTTTCGGGTCAGCTTCGACCCATTGATGGAGGCACCTATGACGCAGCGTGATGTTGTTTTTCCGCCTGGACGCCAAGCGCTTTATGAGCGCAATCGCTATTCGCCGGCTATCAAGTCCAATGGCTTCTTATTCGTGTCGGGGCAAGTCGGCAGTAACGAAGACGGCTCGCCCGAACCCGATCTGGAGGCCCAGGTCCGACTCGCGTTCAACAATCTGAATGCAATCCTGGTCGCTGCCGGTTGCACCTTCGACGATGTGATTGACGTCACCGTCTTCATCGTCGATCCCGAATCAAAGTTCGAGACGATCTGGAAGGTTGTGCCAGAGTTCTGGGGTAACGCGCCGCACCCGACGCTGACCGGCGTCGGCGTCACGTGGCTCTATGGTTACCAGTTCGAGATCAAGGTGATCGCCAAGCTTCCAGAAACCACCAGGGGATGATCTGACCAGCGATTACGTAAGGGACCGGTTTGGGTCGATTAGATCTGTTTGTTCAATCTGCAACCAAGCGAGTGAGAAACCTAGAAACCGTCTGTAACGGCCTCCGCTTCTAGTATCAGGATTTCCGGAGAAAGCACTGAGATCTGACGTATCGCCAGCTCGCCCGTGTTTGCTTTACTTACTTACCATTACCGAGTTCACCGTCCGCTTTGGCCGTTTTTTGCCTGTCACGACTGACCGACATCAGCCAGAAGCGGACGCTCGATTATTTCCTATGGAAGTGAACGTTAGGCCTATTTCTCTGCCTGGAACATAATTTTGCATGTGGAAATGAGCTGCCCTTACATGGAGCGCCTGCGCATTAGTGAAGAAACAGTCACCACTTTCCCCTCTTTTTGGACTGATGAGCAAACTTCATGAACCCTTGCCGATTTACCCGTCTAGTCCACACTCGTTAGCTCGCTTACTGTTCTCCCAACGCCAAATGTCGGGAGATCCAAATGCACAAGCGCACACTCGGAAACAGTTCACTCGAAGTGTCAGCCCTGGGCTTGGGTTGCATGGGCTTGAGCCATGGCTACGGCCCGGCGACGGACACGCAACAAGCCATTGCGTTGATCCGCTCGGCGGTTGACCGAGGCGTCACGTTCTTCGATACCGCCGAGGTTTACGGCCCTTACCTGAACGAGCAAGTGGTGGGTGAGGCATTGGCGCCGGTTCGCGATCAAGTGGTCATCGCCACCAAGTTCGGCTTTACCTTCGGTGCCGACAATAAACAGCAGACTCTCAACAGCCGCCCCGAGCACATCCGGGTCGCCGTCGAGGGTTCATTGCGTCGACTGAAGACCGATTTCATCGATTTGCTTTACCAGCATCGGGTTGATCCGGACGTGCCTATCGAGGAAGTCGCCGGTGCAGTGAAGGCATTGATTGACGAAGGCAAGGTCAAGCACTTCGGCCTGTCGGAAGCCGGTGCGCAAACCATTCGCCGTGCTCATGCGGTGCAGCCAGTCACGGCGCTGCAAAGCGAATACTCGTTGTGGTGGCGTGAGCCTGAGCAGGAAATTCTGCCGACGCTCAAGGAGCTGGGGATCGGCTTCGTGCCGTTCAGTCCGCTGGGCAAGGGTTTTCTCACCGGCACCGTGTCGGCAGAGACTACTTACGGCAGCGACGATTTTCGCAGCATCGTGCCCCGCTTCAGCCAGCCGGCGCTGCTAGCTAATCAGGGATTGGTGGTATTGATCCGCCAGATCGCGGCGCAGAAGCAGGCCACACCGGCGCAGATCGCGCTGGCCTGGCTACTCGCCCAGGCACCGTGGATTGTGCCTATTCCCGGGACGACCAAGTTGCATCGCCTGGAAGAAAACCTCGGTGGCGCGGACATCACACTCGACGCGGCCGAACTCAAAGCTATCGATACGGCACTGGCACAAATCCGCATCGAAGGCGAGCGGTATCCCGAGTCCCTCAAGGCGCGCGTCGGGCGATGAGCAACGATCACGATCCGCTGCGGCGCACGGTCATTGCCGCGCTTGCGAGCGCCCCGCTGCTGTCGCTCGCCGACACGCAAACCGACAGCGAAGCGCCGCGTTCAGGGTCGCGGATTCTGGTGGCGTACTTTTCGCGCTCCGGCAATACCCGCGTGGTTGCCGGACTTATCCAGCGCGGACTCGGTGCCGACCTCTTTGAGATCCGTCCGGCCAAAGCCTATCCCGAGGATTATCTGCAAACCGTGGAGCAGGCACGCCAGGAGCGCGACAGGGGCTTTGAACCCGAGCTGGAAAGCAGAGTTCGCGCACTGGCCGACTACGACACGCTGTATCTCGGCTTCCCGATCTGGGGTGAAACCGCCCCGCCGATCGTGCGTTCGTTTCTAAGCGCCCACGACCTGTCCGGCAAAACCCTCATCCCCTTCAACACCCACGGCGGATACGGATTGGGCAATAGCCGCCGCGTCCTCGAAACACATGCGCCGAAGTCCAGACTGATGGAAGGTTTTGTGATGGAGGGTGAGCAAGAGCGCAAGACCATGGAATGCGTGAATGAATGGTTGAGCGATAGCCACCTCACGCGCTAATCGATTTCTGCACGGGAGCAACACCATGAAAACCCGCACGCTGGGCAATGGCCTGGAAGTTTCCGCTCTGGGCCTCGGCTGCATGAGCATGACCTCGGCTTATGGGCCGGCCGCCGACATACCGAGCATGATCAAGCTGATTCGTTCTGCCCATGATCAAGGCGTCACCTTGTTCGATACCGCCGAGGCGTACGGCCCGTTCGCCAATGAAGAGTTGCTGGGCGAGGCCTTGCAGCCGATCCGCGAGCAGGTGGTCATCGCCACCAAATTCGGCTTCGATATTGACCTGATCACCGGCGCGCGCGGCAGCGGCACCAACAGCCGCCCGGAGCATATCCGCGCCGTGGCAGAGGCGTCGTTGAGACGCTTGCGCACCGATTGCATCGATCTGTTTTATCAGCATCGGGTTGATCCGCAGGTGCCGATCGAGGACGTTGCCGGCACCGTCAAGGATCTGATCGCCGAGGGCAAGGTCAAGCATTTCGGTCTGTCCGAGGCCGGTGTGGAAACGATTCGCCGAGCGCACGCCGTGCAACCGGTAACGGCGGTACAGAGCGAATACTCGCTGTTCTGGCGTGGCCCGGAGCATGAACTGCTTGCTGTGCTGGAAGAGCTGGGCATCGGCTTCGTGCCGTTCAGTCCGCTCGGTGCCGGGTTCTTGACCGGCCAGATCAATGAGCACACGCAGTTTGACGCCAGCGATTTCCGCAACGTCGTCCCGCGTTTTTCCCCCGAGGCGCGCAGGGCCAACCTGGCATTGGTCGACGTGGTGAAGGCCGTCGCTGAGCGCAAGCACGCGACACCTGCGCAAGTAGCGCTGGCCTGGTTGCTGGCACAGAAGCCCTGGATTGTGCCGATCCCCGGCACGACCAAACAACATCGGCTGGAAGAGAACATGGGCGCTGTTGCGCTGGCGTTGACCGGTGAGGATCTGCGCGAGATCAACGAGCAGATGGCGCAGATCCAGGTGCACGGTGAACGCCTGCCGGAATCGGCGCTGAAGATGACCGGGCTCTGAGCCGTCCCCCGACTGTCCCGCTTGCGGAGCAGCTTCACTGTCTGACCGGAGTTCATCCGATGAACCGTTTGATCGCGCCACTGATTGCCTTATCGCTCTTGAACGCAGAGGCCCAAGCCGCCAGCGACATCCGCATCACCCAGAATGGCGCTCAGCCCTCAATCAAGGGCGCGGCGGAAAACTTCACCGGCACGGTACGCGTTGATGGCCTGTTCAAGGGGGATCTGCCGGCACGCATCGGCGGCGGCACGGTGACCTTCGAACCCGGTGCGCGCACCGCGTGGCATAGCCATCCGCTGGGGCAAACGCTGATCGTCACCGCGGGGGTCGGCTATGTGCAGCAAGAGGGTGGCCCGCGTCAGGAGATCCGTCCGGGCGACATTGTCTGGATTCCGTCGCACATCCGTCACTGGCATGGCGCCACAGCCAGCAATGGGATGACCCATATCGCGATCGCTGAAGCCGAGAACGGCAAGACTGTGACTTGGGCGGATAAAGTCTCCGATGCGCAATACGCCGGTCAATCGCCCGCACAAGACCGGTAAATGAGGTTACGGAATGTGTCGACGCCTCTCGCCCGGCACGTTCGAGGTATGCCACCACAAACCATCAAGCCCCCGTTTCTGCTGCTCGGCGTGAGGTTTTCAGCGGTAATTGAAAAGCCGACTCATGAGTTCTACTCAGGAGTCCTTGCGCAATATCGGGGTTAATCGCCACAACCATCCTCCGTACGATCCAGCGACATCGCAGTGACCAGCAACGGACGGAGCCTTTCACGATGACCACTGACGTACGCAAGACCAGTCCTCTCCACGCGCTGATGGCGCTGTGTTTAAGCCTTGGGGCGATGTTCAACGTTACCACTCAAACAGCCGAGGCATCGCCAGCCATGACCCGCACGCAAGCCACCGCAGAAACGCTGTCGGGTAAACAACAGGGCATTCCCCTGATCGCCGCGTTCATGGCGACCAGCGACATGCCCAATCTCAACGAGGCGCTCAACCAAGGTCTCGATGCCGGCCTGACCATCAGCGAAACCCGGGAAGTTCTGGTGCAGCTTTACGCCTACGTTGGCTTCCCGCGCAGCCTCAATGCCTTGAACGAACTGATGACGGTGGTGCAAGCGCGCAAACTACGCGGCATCGAGGATGCACCGGGGCGTGAGCCGGGCCGAGGCATTCCAACCGGCGATGATCTGCTGGCGGTCGGCAAGGCGAATCAAACGACGATTTCGGGTGGCCTGGTCAAAGGGCCGGTGTTCGAGTTCGCCCCGGTGATCAACCGGTTTCTGCAAACCCACTTGTTCGGCGACATCTTCGAGCGCGACAACCTCGACTGGCAAAGCCGCGAACTGGCGACCGTCGGGGCGCTGGCGGCGACGCCGGGGGTGGAATCGCAATTGCGCTCGCACATGCTGGCGAGCCTGCGCGTGGGGCTTGGCGCGGCACAGTTGCGTCAGGTGATTGAAGTGCTGAAGGCGCACGGCGATGCACAGACTGCCGAACGTGCCAACACTGCGCTGACCCAGGCACTCGCGGCTTCGGGGAAATGATATGAAATGTGCAAAAAGCCTGTTGAGCATCACCCTGCTGTGCCTGTTGGCAGCCTGTGCGAACCAGCCCGATGGCTCAGGCCCATTGCTGATTCAGGCACAAGGCAGCTTCGCCGCAGGTGGAACGATGACCACCGCGCCGGGCACTTTCAACCCGCGCCAGCCGATGTCGCCGGAAGGCCAGACCTACCACGGTGACCACGCCTACGCGTTCTACCAGATCCCGGTCGATGCACGAAAACTGCCCATCGTCATGTGGCACGGCGCGGGGCAGTTTTCCAAGACCTGGGAAACCACTGCCGATGGCCGCGAAGGTTTCCAGAACATCTTCGTGCGCCGCCACTACGGCGTGTATCTGATCGATCAGCCGCGCCGTGGCGATGCCGGACGGAGCATGGTCGAGGCGACGATCAAGCCCACCCCGGACGAGCAACTCTGGTTCAACCAGTTTCGCATCGGCCTGTGGCCCAACTATTTCAATGGCGTACAGGTTGCCCGGGATGCGCAAACGCGCGACCAGTTCTTCCGCGCGATGACGCCGAACACCGGGCCGTTCGACATGGGCGTGGTCTCCGATGGTGTGTCAGCAGTCTTCGACAAAATCGGCCCCGGCATCCTGTTCACTCACTCGCAGGGTGGCGGGTCGGGTTGGTTGACGGCGATCAAGAACGACAAGGTCAAGGCCATTGTGGCGTTCGAGCCTGGCAGCAGCTTCGTGTTTGCCGAGGGTGAAGTGCCGGCACCGATACCCAGTGCGTTCGACACGGTGCAAGGCGCGGCGGTGCCAATGGAGCAATTCATGGCACTCACGCGCATTCCGATCCTGATCCTCTACGGCGACAACATCCCGGAACAAGCAGTAGACCTGCCCGCACAGGACAGTTGGCGCGCTCGGCTGAAGATGGCCCGGCTATGGCGTGACGCAGTCAATCGGCACGGCGGTGACGTACGGCTGATCCACTTGCCGGAGATCGGCATCAACGGCAATACCCACTTTCCCATGTCGGATCTGAACAACGTGCAGATCGCCGACCTTGTGTCGCAATTCCTCAAAGAAAAACAACTGGATTGACCCGCCCCCCTTTTGCACTGTCGGCCTTTTGAACTGCCGCCCTTTTGATTGCTCAGGAGCTTCACGTGAAAAACATCTTTCTCAAAGCCACCTTCATGTCGGCATTGGTCGGCCTTTCGGCTGGCGAGGCCTTGGCCGCCGACTACAAAAAGAACCCGTTTACGTTGGCTTACGACGGCGCCATTACTAAGAACGAGCCCGGCAAGGTCAACATCCACCCGGTCAGCTACAAGCTCAATGGCCTGGACATCGCTGCCAACGTCTACACCCCTGCCAACTACGATGCAAAGAAGGCTTATCCAACGGTGGTGGTAGCGCACCCGAATGGTGGAGTGAAAGAACAGGTGGCCGGTTTGTATGCGCAGCGACTGGCTGAACAAGGCTACATCACCATCACCGCAGATGCCGCGTATCAGGGCGCAAGTGGCGGACAGCCGCGCAGCATCGACAAGCCTGCTTACCGCATTGAGGATATCCACGGCATGGCGGACTTCATCACTCAGTACGCTGGAGTCGATGGCAAACGCTTGGGCTTGCTCGGCATCTGCGGTGGCGGTGGTTACTCGTTGGCCGCTGCGCAAACCGACAAGCGATTCAAGTCGGTGGCGACGATTAGCATGTTCAACTCTGGGCGGGTTCGTCGCAATGGCTACAACGACTCGCAACTGGACACCATCCAGCAACGACTGCAACAGGCTTCCGCTGCCCGCGCTCAGGAAGCGGCCGGCGGCGAGGTCCTTTATTCGGGTGATGCCAACCTCACCGACGAGCAGATCGCCAAACTGCCGTTCGCCTTGTATCGCCAGGGTTACGAGTACTACTGGAAGACCCATGCCCACCCCAACTCGACCTTCAAATACACCACGAGCAGCCTGCTGGATCTGATGCGCTTCGACGCCACCAATCAGATCGAATTGATCAATCAGCCATTGCTGATGATCGCGGGCAGCAACGCCGACAGCCTGTACATGACCCAGGATGCGTTCCCCAAGGCCACCGGTACCAAGGACAAGGAGTTGTTCATTATCGACGGCGCCACGCACATCGAAACCTACTGGGTTCCCAAGTATGTGGACGCTGCACTCGGTAAGTTGACGCCGTTCTACGCAAGAACCTTGTGATTGGTTCGTCGGGGTCGCGCATCCATGCGGAACCTGATTACATAGAATAATCCCGCGCTCCGCATGAGAGGTTCTCATCAATGTCCCGCGCCAATCTCAACGATCTGCAAGCCTTCGTGGTCATTACCCGCGAAGGCAGCTTCACTCGCGCTGCCGCGCAGCTGGGCGTCTCGCAGTCCGCGCTGAGCCACACCATGCGTGCTCTTGAGTCACGGCTCGGCGTTCGACTGCTGACCCGAACCACACGCAGCGTCTCCCCCACCGAGGCCGGTCAACGGTTGTATCAGTCCATGGCGCCGCGGTTCGACGAGATTGAACTTGAACTGGCGGCGGTCAGCGAGTTTCGCGACACCCCTGCCGGCAACGTGCGGATTCAAGCCTCCGAACATGCGGCAAACAACATTCTTTGGCCCAAACTGTTGAAGGTGCTTCCCGCCTACCCGGATATCAAGGTCGAAATCACCGTCGACTACGCCCTTTCCGACATCGTCGCACAGCGCTACGACGCCGGCGTGCGGCTGGGGGATCAGGTGGCCAAAGACATGATCGCCGTGCCAATCGGCCCGTCGTTGCGCATCGCGGTCGTAGGATCTCCCGAGTATTTCAAACAGAGACCAGTTCCCAGGGAACCAGGAGATCTGGCTGCGCACAACTGCATCAATCTGCGCCTGCCCACCCATGGGAGCCTGATGCAGTGGGATTTTGAGAAGGACGGTCACGAACTCAAGGCACGCGTCGAGGGACAATGGACGTTCAACAGCAGCGTGCCGATCCTGCGTGCGGCTGTAGCGGGATGCGGTTTAGGGTTTCTGCCGGAAGATATGGTCGCGAAGGAGCTGGCTGACGGCAGTCTGGTGCGAGTACTTGAGGACTGGTGCCAACCCTTTGCGGGCTACCATCTCTACTATCCAAATCGCCGTGAGCATTCGTCAGCATTTGGCGTTGTGGTTGATGCACTGCTCTATAAACGCTGAATTGCCAAACAGCACGACGCCTCAGCGTTACAGGAATGAGCAGATCGTCGCGATCCAGAATTCACAAGTTCGCTATCTGCTGCGGGCACGATGTGGGCTTAGTTAACCATCACCTCGTCCAGTGCCTGCTCGAGGGTGCTGACCGTGCGCTCGATATTCTGCAGCTTTTCGAGTCCGAACAGGCCGATGCGGAAGGTCTGGAAGTCCGCCGGCTCGTCGCATTGCAACGGCACTCCGGCGGCGATCTGCAGGCCGTGGTTGGCAAATTTCTTACCGTTCTTGATGTCGGCATCATCGGTGTAGCTCACCACGACGCCAGGGGCCTGAAAGCCGGCTGCGGCTACGCTTTTGATGCCTTTGCCGGTCAACATTGCGCGCACCCGATCGCCCAGCGCCTGTTGTTCGCCGCGGACCTTTTCGAAACCGTAGGCTTGCGTCTCTTTCATCACTTCGTTAAATCGCGCGAGGGAATCGCTGGGCATGGTCGCATGGTAGGCATGTCCGCCCTGTTCGTAGGCCTGCATGATCTGAAGCCACTTTTTCAGGTCGCAGGCGAAGCTGCTGCTTTGCGTCTGTTCGATGCGCTCGAGGGCCAAGGAACTGAGCATGACCAGGGCGCAGCAAGGAGAAGCGCTCCAGCCTTTCTGCGGGGCGCTGATCAGCAGGTCGACTGCGCATTTGTGCATATCAACCCAAAGCGTGCCCGAGGCGATGCAGTCCAGCACGAACAGGCCACCCACCGCATGCACGGCGTCGCCGACGGCCCGCAGGTACTCGTCGGGCAGGATAATCCCTGATGAGGTTTCAACGTGGGGGGCGAAGACAATCTGCGGCTTCTGCACCTGAATGGCTGCCAGCACTTCGTCCAGAGGGGGTGGGGCGTAGGCCGCCTGGCGACCCGTGTCGACCGGTCGGGCTTTCAGCACCGTGGTGGCCGCCGGGATGTTGCCCATCTCAAGGATCTGGCTCCAGCGATAACTGAACCAGCCGTTGCGTATCACCAGGCATTGCTGGTCGGTGGCAAACTGTCGCGCCACCGCTTCCATGCCGAATGTGCCGCTGCCCGGGACCACCGCCACAGCCTGGGCGTTGTAGACCTGTTTCAGGGTCTTGGAAATGTTTTTCATCACGCCTTGAAACGACTGCGACATGTGGTTGAGCGAGCGGTCGGTGTAGACCACTGAGTACTCGACCAGCCCCTCGGGATCGATACTGGGATATAGCTTTGACATGGGTGACTCCTTTGGCAGAGATGTCAGTGGTATCGACCCTGCCCTAAGCCTTGGCAAATGACAAGATTGCTCGGGATTGAATTGCGACTTCTGTCGAGCGGCTGGTATCACCTGCGGATTCAACCGGTCGATGCAACACATCAAGTTCAACTCCAGCCTGCTGATCGAAGACCTGACGAAACAGGCGAACAACCCAATCGACACTGTGATCGGGCATCCCGGCAATCAATGTCTATGCTTTGAACTGTATGCAAACCGCTCCGACCTGTAATCCATAGCGCTGCCCTACCCGCCAACACCAGAAAAACAGACCATGAAACCGATCCCCTCCCTTGCCGTTGTTGCCCTTGCCTCGATCATGGCCGCTATCGGCTTTACGGCCCATGCAGCCGAGGTGCCGCTGGGTAGCCATTCAATGAAGGGTCACATCGTTACGCGGGTGCTGGCCGTTGATCCGGTGAATCATCAGGTCACCATAGAAGACACCAACAAAAGCCCGGTCTCCATCCAGCTCACGGAAAAAGCCAAGACACTGGACAATCTGAAGGTCGGCGACAAGGTCGATATCCACGTTGTTCGCTCGGTTGCGTATGTGCTCGACACGAATGTCGACGCTGCACCAGGGGGCGGCAACGAATCAATGACTGTCCGTGCTACCCAGGACAATCCTGATCCGGGGAGTGAGGCGGTTCGCAAGGTCAAGGTCACTTCAAAGATCACGCACATTGACTTGAAAAAGCATGAAGTGACCTTGCTTCCACCGGAAGGCGAACTGACCGTCCTGAAGGTCGAGGACCCGCAGCGTCAGGCCCGAATGAAGAAGCTCCAGGTGGGTCAGACGATCAACGCCATTTACACCGAGGTCATGAAAATCAAAACCTCACGCTAACGACTTCGCTCCATGTCTTTTTCATCCCCGTACTGCTCCACGCTACGGGAGGCTAAAACAGGGGTGTCTGCTACCCTTACTGGAGTCATTAAAGTCGGCTGTTTTCACTCCCTGACGCTGATCCAGTCCTCTCAAGCCTGTCTGACCACAAGGGATGGGGCGATGCGCACTTCATTACTTTACGCGGTGTCCGCTGTACTGGTTCTAAGTGGATTTTCTTGCCTGGCGCAGACGCCAGCAGCGCCCGCAAACGCTGCCGACACGGCGTCCCTGACGGCCCCGGCGAAAAAAGATGTCGTGTTTACCCAGGAGCAGCTGGATCAAATGCTGGCGCCCATTGCGCTGTACCCGGACCCACTGTTGGCACAGGTATTGATGGCCAGCACCTACCCCGGGGAAATCGCCGAGGCGGTCACCTGGTCCAAAGCCCATCCGGACGCCAAGGGCGATGATGCGGTCAAACAAGTGTCGAGCCAAACCTGGGACCCGAGCGTACAGGCGCTGGTTGCCTTCCCACAGGTCCTGGCAACCCTGGGACAGGACCCCGTCTGGGTACAGCGCCTGGGCGATGCCTTTCTGGCGCAACCCGACGATGTCATGGACGGCGTGCAACGCTTGCGGCATCAGGCGCAGGCAGCAGGCAACCTGCAGAGCAACCAATATCAGAACGTGACGGTTCAGGCTGCACCTGCACCGGCCGCTCAGGCCCCTGCCGCTGCTCCTGCCAGCAGCTCCACTACCATCGTCATCGAACCTGCCGACCCGCAGGTGGTGTACGTCCCCACGTACAATCCGACCACCACCTATGGCACCTGGGCCTACCCTGCTTCGCCGCCCGTTTACTATCCACCGCCCCCCGCTTATTACCCCGGATCGGCCTTGATGGCCGGGCTGGCGTTCGGGACCGGCGTGGCGATCGTCGCCTCGTTGTGGGGCGACTGTGACTGGGACAACAACGACATCGACATCGACGTCGACCGCTACAACAACATCAATCGCAACACCCAGATCAACAGGAACCAGAACAAGTGGCAGCACAACTCCGTTCATCGCGATGGCGTTCCCTATCGGGACAGCAGGAGCCGCGAGCAGTACGGCCGACAACTGGACGGTGCCAATCAACGTGAGGCCTTTCGCGGGGATAATGCCCAACGCGCCCAGGCGCGTGAAAAGGCCCGCAGTTCAATGGACAGGCACGGTATCGAACGACCGGCCACCACCAATCGCCAGGCCCGTGATCAAGCGCGCAGAGCGGAGTCCGCACCTTCGGTCGGTAATCGCATGCAAGCCGGGGCAGACAGACCGAAGGCGTCTGACAGAAGCCAAGGCACCGGCAGAAATATCCGGGAAAATCAGCAGCCCAGACAACAGACCGCTCAGACGGGTCAGCGGCGCCAGGAGTTATCTCAGGCGCGCCAAGGAACGCAAACGCGCCCGACCGCCAGCCCCGGCAGCGCACGCAATAACGCTTTCGCGGGCGCACGATCCCCGTCCCAATCGAACGCCCAGGCCCTCCGTGGTCGAACCAGCCAGGCATCCGCCACGCGCCCCAGTGCTGCGCGATCCGCCGGTCAACAGATCAGCAGACCGTCCAGTCCTCCCGCGCGCCAAAGAGGGGGGGGCCGGCGTTGAAAAACCATCCTCGAGAGAAAGCATTCATGGGCTTGCTACCTCGTATCCTGATGATCAGCAGCCTGGCATGGTCATGCGTGGCGACGGCACAGCAGGCCTTTCCAACCCCGGAAAAGGCTGCTCAGGCGTTCGTCGAAGCACTGGGTACCGAACACGCCGATCAGGCACGCCTGACGCAGTTGCTGGGTGAAGAGTGGCGCAGTTTCATCCCGCGAGGTGGCGTCCAGCGCAGCGACGTGGATGCGTTTTTGAAGCTTTACCGCGAGCAACATGCCATCGAAAAAACCAGTGAGCGCAAAGCGGTCCTGTCGGTCGGCAGTGACCACTGGACACTGCCGATACCCCTGGTAAAAGCCGAAAAGGGTTGGCGCTTCGACATCAAGGCGGGAAGCGCCGAAATCCGTACGCGGCGAATCGGCAGCAACGAACTGGCCGCGGTGCAATCGGCGCTGACCTATCACGACGCCCAGATGGACTATGCG
Organism: Pseudomonas silensiensis; assembly: GCF_050434865.1. Lineage (NCBI taxonomy): Bacteria > Pseudomonadati > Pseudomonadota > Gammaproteobacteria > Pseudomonadales > Pseudomonadaceae > Pseudomonas > Pseudomonas silensiensis. Next base: position 128,772 of record NZ_JBNDJH010000005.1, on the reverse strand, counting down.
TCAGAGGACCGTGACGGCGACGGCGCCCTCGAATATGCGCAGAAATTCTTCAGCACTCCGGGCAAGCACGACGGACTCTATTGGGCGGACGACGACAGCAGTCAAATCAGCCCGTTGGGGCCGATGTTCGGCAACGCCATCGCCGATGAAGACTGGCATGGTTACCACTTCCGCATCCTCGACGGACAAGGTCCATCGGCACCTGGCGGCGCCTACAGTTACCTCATCGGCGACAAGATGAGCCGCGGCTTTGCCCTCATCGCCTGGCCGGCGAAATACGATGACACCGGGGTGATGAGTTTCATGATCAGCCATGAGGGCCAAGTGTTTGAGAAAGACCTGGGACCCGAGGGTTATAAACTGGCGCTGTCGATGAAGCGGTTTGATCCCGATGACAGCTGGCACGAGGTCACCGCAGATCAGAAGCCGTAACATCGGTGTCATGGAGGAGAAGACCGCGAGTTCTTATGCAAAGTGTCGCGCTTTCGTCGCGCTTGTTCTTCCTCCGTCAGTGCCTGACGAACGAGCGCCCGAGCCGCCCAGGCGGCGGTGTCGAGTGATTCTTCGACGCTCGCGCGACTGATATCGCGCACGGCGATCAAAGCCTCGGTGCCCATGACGATCGACAGGGCCTGCTTCAGTCGTTTGCGCGCCCGAGGTGAGAGCACGTCCTTCAGCGAGTCGACAATCGGCTCAATGTAGCTCATGCGCCGACCCGGCCGCAGGGGCTCGTGGGACTCACTGTCGAGCCACACGGTCATGAACGAACGTTCCATCACGTGCAGGCCGATCTCGTCGTCGATCAAGAGTTTGTTCAACGCGTTCGCCGCCAGACCGATGCCCTTTACCGGATCATCTCCCTGCCGCCAGATGTGCTCCAGCGGCGTCATTTCACGATCGGCCGCCGTCTCGCTTATCAACGCCTCAGTCGAAGGAAAGTAGCGATACGCCGTGGCGCGCGACACCATCGCGCGCTCGGCCACTTGCGCAACAGTTGGGTTATGGCCCTCGTCGCGCAATGCGGCGGCGGCATCGATAAGTGCCTGGCGCGTTCGGCCCCGCTGGTTGGCGCGGCCCTGATCGCCATCACGGATAGACGGGCTTGACTTCGAGGTCGTCATGGGATAAATGAGATCCTGTCTTGTAATGAGACTCAAGTCTCATGATAGACGATTTCTCAGCAACTGAGCGCGCCTCAGGGCGCATGAGGTGAATGCCATGAATCACACACCCCGTTCGCGGACCTGGTTTCGGCTCGCTGCCCTCTACTTTGCCATTGGCGTCGTGTTGGGCGTGGCGATGGGCGCTTCCGGCGACCACTCGCTCTTCGCGGTACATGCCCATGTCAATCTGTTGGGATGGGTATCGATGGCACTGTTCGGACTCATCGGCACTGCGCACCCGTCGATCACCGAAGGGCGCACTGCTGCTGCACAGTTCTGGACGTACAACGTTGGCGTCCCGGTGATGCTCGGCGCACTGACGCTGCGCCTCAAGGGCTTCCCATCCGTCGAGCCATTGATTGCCGTCGCATCAATCCTCATTGGCTGCAGCGTCCTGCTTTTTGTGTGGCTGGTGTTTTCGCGCATCGGTATGACGGCCGAGCGCTTGAGCCGCGCGACACGCGAATCGCGCCTGTCATAACGCGCAAAACCAGTAGCAGCGTTTGGGCAGCGTATCGGTGCGGGGGTGAGATCTGCTTCGGATCGATTGCTGCCCTTCGCCAGCAAACCTCAAGGGTGCGGAACACGGAGGCCGGTCGCTATTTAAGCAGCGGCTCCCTAGAACTTTTCCCTATTTATCTGTCTATGTGGATAGGCATATCCACTCGGCAAGCGCGAACCCGCAGGCTTCCCGCAGGCAGATGGCCACACGTCCGATTGTCAATCAGAGGTTGTCTTCGCTCATGAAATTCCATGACCCACGAATGATGCTCTTCGGCCTGTTCGCGCTCGCGGCAGTGGGCTCGGCATCAGCAACTCAGATGAAGACCTCAACCCCTGTTTTCGCAACTGAAGTCTCAGTCGTTCAGGCGCCTGTCCAGGCCGCCGGCAACCCATGGCCGACCTTGGCCAGTATGGCCGGCAAGCAGCCAGGGCCGTTGCTTGCCCATGACGACCGATACTGGCGTGACGACCGTTGGCATGATCGTAGAGACGATTGGCGCCGAGACGACTGGCGTAGAGAGCAGTGGCGTAGAGAGCAAGCCCGCCGAGAAGCTGAACGCCATCGTTATTGGGAGCGCCACCATGATCGGGATGATCGGGCCATGCGGTACCGCTACGAGGACGATCGCCGCTACTATCGTCGCTAGTGCGAAGCCATGGGATCAACCCGCCTGCAACACTCCTTCTGCTGAAACAGAATTTAGTTGCGTTGCATCGACCGGTTGAATTCGTACATACCCTGGACCGAATTCAAGCCAGCAGCTCGGTGATCCACCGGGCCTGCCGGGCGATGTCTTGCACCTTCTCCTCGGGCACGGCCTGCCGCGCACGGGCGAACTGGGACAGGGTCTTCTGCTTCTCGCGCAGCATGCGCTGCCACTTGATCAGGAACGCCGGGCTGCGTGCCTGCATCTGCAGCGGGCCGAAGTACAGCTCCTCGGCGGTGTACATCACCGGCCCGGCGCGCTCGGCGACGATGATTTCGTAGTCGAAGCGATTTTCCCGCAGCAGTTCCTCAAAGAGGATGCGGTAGCCATTTTCCATCAGCCATTGGCGCAGTGGCTGCTCGCCGCCGTTGGGTTGCAGAATAAGGCGTTCCTGGCCACTCAGGCGCGCCTTGCCGCTGTCGAGGATGTCGCGGATAGTCTCGCCGCCCATGCCGCAGATGCTGATCGCCGTAATCCCGTCTCCCGGCTCGATCGCCGCCAGACCGTTGGCCAGGCGCACGGTGATCCGCTGGTCCAGGCCGTTCTCGCGCACGGTGCGTTCGGCCGAGTGGAACGGCGTCATTGCCACCTCGCCGGCCACCGCCGCCGTGATGGCGCCACGGCGCATCAACGCCACCGGCAGGTAGCCGTGATCCGAGCCGATATCGGCCAGGCGAGCACCTGCTGGCACATGCGCCGCCACGCGCTCCAGGCGCATGGACAATGTGTGTTCGTTCAACCGCAGTTCCTTTTTCAGTGTCCGCATCAGGTCGATATCAGCAGGCGGCGAAAGGCACAAGCACCTGGGATATTGCCGTACCCAGTGTGAGAAATCCCCCATAAATGGGTCGTATTACCCGCATCCTGTTTCAACCTCTTCGATGGAGAACTGACCCACAGAATCAGGCTGCCCCGCTGGCGGGGAATTATAGGCTGTTTAGTTTTTTGGCATAGAGAATGCTGGGAGTTCACTAGCGCATTAATCGAGAGTTTGAAGCTGTTTTTCCACTGGAAAAACAGCTTTCCCGGGGGCACTCCTTATACATGCAACCGTTGCCTTGAAAAACACCTGCGCCGCAGATCAGGCGAGCAATGCCAGACCTTCTGAGGAGTCACTTTCATGCGCATCGAGCCGCTAATCCTCACGCTGGTACTCATTCTTTTCATTTTTGCGATAGGGGCAGCCTGGAGTCTTATCAGCTTGTTCAGCAGTTAAGAGTCCGTGGGAAGCACTCATCACGTTTGACGCAGTTTCAAAGGTTGATCTGGCCCTGATTGGCGCACAAAGAGCCCAGCCCGAGCAGCAGGGCCGAACGCTTGGGTTTCAGATACGACTCGATCCGCGTCAGGGTGCAAGGCGCCAGGGCTTGCAATGCCGCAGGAAGCGGTTCCTGGACAAACAGCAGGCCCGGCGTATGGGCTACGCTGCTGGCCTGCGACTCGGTGATCGAACTGACGGGCCGCCCCATGTAATAGACCAGGCGAATGTCCGCAGATCCCAAGCTATAGGTCGGGAAGTTTGGGTATGCGTCGGTGGCGGCCTTTATCTGCGGAAATCCATCGATCCGATGGGCGAACACCCGCCCTTCAAGACCCAAGTAGAACAGCGTGTATCCCGCCAGTACCACGGCAGGAACAATTCGCAGACTCCAGCGCTGCCAAGGGTGCCGGGCCTGGGTCAGCAGTTGGCTCCAGTGCCAGGCCAACAGCAGGGCAATGGCCGGGTAGATAGGCAACAGGTACTTGGCGTGCTTTTCGGTGAACAGCGAGAACAGCAGCAGCGGCACCAGAATGCAACACAGCAACAGGGTCAGCTGCGGGCTCAGACGGATGGCGCGCCAGAGTTGCCGCGGCCGCACCAGTAATATCAGCCAGAAGGGAAAGAAATCCCCACCCAGATACAACAGATAGGCATACCAGGCTTCTGCCCCCTGGCCATGGATTTTCTTGACGATGTCTTCGTTGAGGATGGCCGACCAGATGCCCCAGCCCTCCTGCATGGACACAGCCAGATACCAGGAAGTCCCGACCAGCACCGCAAGCATCCAGCCCCAGCCGTCACACAGAAAAGCGCGAGCCAGACGATCGCGGCTGATCAACGCATAGACCAGTATCGGTGCGGTCACCCACAACAGGCAGACCGGTCCCTTGGTCAGCAAGGCACAGCCGAGCAGCCCGTAACTGAGCCAGACCCAGACGCGACCGCCTTGCTCAAACAGAAAGCGCCATGCGCAAAAGAGCGCCAGCAGGCACAGGCCGGTCAAAGGCATTTCTATTTCTGCCCGGCGGGCAAACAGGCTGAACCCGGCATTCGCCGCCAGGAACACCACAGCCAGCAGCGCCACTTGTCGCCCGGCGAATGCACAAGCCTGGCGATACAAGGTCAGACAACACAGCGTCGCAAACAGCGCCGAAGGCAGGCGCACGCTCCATTCGGAGAGGCTGCCCAGCAGTGACGTGCTGACCAGGGCCAGCCAATAGAACAGCGGCGGTTTAGACAGGTACAGCTCGCCGTTCATGTACGGCAGCAGCCATTGGCCGGCCTCGTGCATTTCCCGTGTCGTAACGGCGCGCCGGGCTTCATTGACGCTCATGAACGGCAAACTCCCCAGTCCCCAGTAAAACAACAACAGGAGCAACACCGCCACGCCCAGGGTTTGCCAGTCCAGCGCGCGCCGCGCGGTTTGCGTCGGCAGGAATGCCTCGCCTTCTTTACTCATACCCGCCTTACCCCTTTCCCAAGATGCACGAAAATACGTGAGTCTGCCCAACGGGTCAGCTCATCGTGTTTTCGTGAACGAATAACAACGCATTGCGCCTTCACGTAAGTTCCCGCTGGTTTCCAACGGAACACGAAGTGTAGCCAAGGCTGTAGAAAAGTTAACGTACGCTAATCACTGTCTAGTCCAAAAATGGGTTTACACCTGTTTCACCCCAACACCTGATACTTCCAGGGTGTTTCACCCCATTTTCAGTTCAACAATCAGCCCGTTTTTTTAAATAAAAAAAGGGAGGGCATTCATGCCCTCCCTTCCTCTTTTCACGCGTCTGCGACAGTACTGATCAGGACCTCAAGTGGCGAGAATGAAGTCTGCGGCAGTGACGGTTGTTGCATCGGCCACACCGACCAGGCGGATGGAATCAGCTATTCCTGGGGCGCTGATCAAGGTATCCGCACCGACATCGGTGATGACGACGGTGCCGGCAAAGGTCGCAGCCGTGACGCCGAACGCGGAAATATCGAGCAGGTCCTGCCCTCCCACCGCGTTGGCATCGAAGCCGATGATCTGATCGACCCCGAAGCCCGATGCGAACATGAAGATATCGTTGCCACTGCTGGCAACCATCACGTCGTTGCCGGCACCGCCAGTGACCGTATTGTTGCCAATACCGCCATCGATAACGTCATTGCCGGCACCACCCAACAATGTGTCGTTACCGTCACCCCCGAGCAGCGAGTCGTTGCCTGCACCGCCATTCAGTGTGTCGTTGCCGCCGTTGCCGGTGAGGATATCGTTACCGCCGCCACCATTGAGGGTGTCATTACCCACCCCGCCGGTGATGGCGTTATTCAACCCGTTACCGTTGCCGACGAAGTTGCCGGCTCCGGAGTAGGTCAGATTCTCGACATCAGCGCCCAGCGTGTAGCTGGCCAGCGAAGTCTGCACGGTGTCCGTACCGGCACCCGCCACCTCGACCACCACGTCTGCGGCTGAATCGACAACGTAGGTATCGTTGCCGGCTCCCCCCACCAACCGGTCAGCACCTGCACCGCCATCGAGGAAGTCGTTACCCACCCCGCCGGTGATGGTGTTGGCCAGCGCGTTACCGGTACCGGTGAAGTTACCGGCGCCCGTATAGGTCAGGTTCTCGACGTTGGCACCGAGCAGGTAGTTCGTCAGGCTGGTTTGCACCAGATCGGTACCACCACCCAGCGCCTCGGTGACGGAGTCACCGACGTTGTCGACCACAAAGGTGTCGTTGCCGGCACCGCCGTTCATGGCATCCGCGCCGAGCCCACCGTTGAGGGTGTCGTTGCCGTCCTCGCCATTGAGGACGTCGTTGTCGTCTCCGCCGTTGAGGATGTCGTTGCCAGTGCCGCCAAACAACTGGTCGCTACCGGCCAGGCCATTCAGCGTATCGTTCCCGCCCAGGCCAGACAGCACATCGTTACCCGCGGTGCCGGTGAGGGTGTTCGCCAAAGCGTTGCCCTGCAGTACCACGCCCTGTATCACCACCGCCGCCGTCGCCGCCGAGGTCACCGACTCCAGCGTGCCGAAGCCATCGGTGTAGCGCACGATCACTCGCAGTTGCAGATTGACCTGCGCCGCACCAGGGGTGAAGGTCGCAGCAGTCGCGCCGTTGATGTTAGTGAAGGACGTACCGACACCTTGCTGCCACTGGAAGCTGAAGGTGCCCAGCCCATCGGCATCGGCAATCCCGGCCGTCAGCGCGGTCAGCACCTGCCCTTGATCCGGTGTCGTATCGCTGATCAGCAACACGCCTGTCGGTGCATCGTTGACGTTGGCCACCGGCCCCAGGACGTTGGATGAAACGCTTTCGGCCGCACCGAAGTCATCCACGTAACTGACCACCACGCGCACTGCCTGGCCGACCTGAGCCTGGCCAAGCGCGAACGTGCTGCCGGTAGCGCCGGCGATGTTGACGAAGCCAGGCCCGTTGTTCGCCTGCCATTGGTAGGTGAACTGCGGATTGCTGAGGCCATCAATGTCGATGATGCTCGCCGGGTTAGCCGTCAACACCTGGTTCTGCACTGCAAGCCCGGTTACGGTCGGCCCTGCAGTCGGTGCATCGTTGACGTTGTCCACCGGCCCGAGGATGTTGGACGAAACGCTTTCGGCTACACCGAAGTTATCCACGTAACCCATCACCACGCGCACTTCCTGGCCGACCTGAGCCTGGCCAAGCGCGAACGTGCTACCGGTAGCGCCGGCGATGTTGACGAAGCCAAGCCCGTCGTTCGCCTGCCACTGGTAGGTGAACTGCGTAGTGCTCACGCCATCGAGGTCGACGATGGTCGACGGGTCAGCGGTCAACACCTGGTTCTGCACTGCAAGCCCGAGAACGGTCGGCCCTTCGGTCGGTGTACTGTTCCCGGACGACTCGACGATCTCCAGCGTGCCCTTGGCATCCTGATACACCGCACGGACGCGGATGTTCAGCCCCGCCACATCGTCCGCCACCCGGTAGGTGGCGCCGATCGCCCGCGATACCTCGCCAGCGGCGACAAAGGTGATGTCTTCAAAGACGCCCGATCCAGGAATGTTTTCGACCTGCCAGTAGTAAGCCACTCCGCCGGTCACAGCACCGGTCGGATTGGCCACACTCTGGTTGTCCGCGTCGCGTACCGCCGAATCACTGACACGCAGCAACTGGCCGGCCACAGGCGTTTCATCACGCACACCGGTGGCAGCATCGAGGATTGCCAGATGACCCAATGGGTCGTTGTTTTGGGCGGTCCCCACTCCGGACGGCAGCGCACCGTCAGCGAACTGCAGACGCTCGATGCCCGTCAGACGATCGACGCCATCACGCCCTGCCACCGAGTCGGTCACGATGACCGTGTTGCCATCGATCTCGATACCGTATTCGCCCAAATTACCGGTGAACAACGCGGTGTCGAAGCTGTTATCGCCGCTCTTAATCTCCCGCACAATGACCAGCTGGCCCGGGTTGTAAGTACCGTTCAGCATGAACGGCACCATCGGCTCCATGCTGTCGAACGTGGCGATTTCCGGGCCAGTGCCATCAGCGTTCGCCCGTACGCTGATGCGCACGTTCAGCCACTTGTCACCATCGATGATGTCGTCACCACCGCGACCTTCGATCAGGTCGCTACCGCTACCGCCGAGGATGATGTTGCCGCCGTCGTAGAACGTCGCTCCGGCTGGCAGCAAATCAGCCAGGCCGTTGATCAGGTTGATGTTGGTCAACACACTGCCGGTTGCACCCGCAGTGGGCAGCGATGTGGCATCTTCGCTATCACCGCGCAGGAAGTCACCGTGCGATGAACCCGACAGACCTTCCACGATGTCGAAGCGCACCAGCGCTGAAGCACCCGAACCCGGCACCGGTGGAACATCGAAAAAGCGGTCGCTGTAATCGATGGTCACGCCCTGGGCGAGGTCCTTGAAGGTTGCCCAGTCATAGCCGGAGCCGCCGATATAGCGGTCACCCATGCCAAGACTGCCGACCATGATGTCGTCGCCGCCTTCGGCATTGAACTTGTCGTTCTCGTTGCCGCCGATGAACACATCGTTGCCGATCACCGGGTCATTGCCAGCCGGGTCGAAGTTGTCGCCAGGTGCACCGTCCGAAGTGCCCTTCTCGATCCAGTCGTCGCCTTCGTTACCCATGTCCTGTTCGTTGGCTTTGCTGCCCAGGATGAAGTCGTTGCCCTGGCCACCAATGGCCTCGGAAGCGTCTTCACCGGTGATGATGAAGTCATTGCCGAACCCGCCAATGATCAGGTTGACGCCGTTGCCTCCATGCAGCACGTCGTTGCCGTCGCCACCCTGGATGTTATCGTCGCCACCGAGGTCGGTGATGATGTCGTCGCCGGCGCCACCGCGCAGTTGGTCGTTGCCGTTACCGCCTTCGATGCGATCGTTGCCGGCATCCCCCCAGACCGTGTCATCGCCACCACCCGAGACGAGGATGTCTGCGCCGTTGGTGCCACCCATCACGATGTGCTCGTCACCCGAGTACCGGATGTAGTTGGCGTCCGGCCCCGCGGTCAGCGGATTGTCGCGGAACACCACCTGATCGTTGTTATCGGAAAGCGGATCGGCGTTGCCCAGGCCATCGTTGTACTGCTTGCTCTGGTCCCTTTCCAGATAGAACGCAGGGTCCGAGAACACCAGGCCCGGCAAGTGCGTGGCCGAGGTGTTGGCCATGATCAACTTGGCGAACGAGTTGCTTTCCAGTTCGGCGTTCATCGACAGACCAGCGGTACGTTCCAGGTAGTAGAAGCGGTCACCGTCCTGCAGTTTTTCCAGCTGGTTCTCGAACACGAAGTTGAAGGTCGTGCCGAGCATGCCGCCAAACGGAGTTTTCTCTTCGGCCAGGCCGCCGATCCAGAGGTCGATGGCATCGACGCCCGTGATCGTCACTCCCTTCAGATCGTCGGCAGTCCCCATCACCCCATCCTTGCCGGCGCGCGTTACGTTGGCCCAGTCACCGCTGCCGTTGAGGAAGGCCAGGCGGTCAGACGGCGCATCAGCACCACCAAATACCAGCGCCATGGCTGCAGCGCGTTTTTCTGCCAGCGTGTCCGCCGCCGTGATCGTCTCATGCGTGCCATAGGCCGCGATGAAGTTGATCAACGACTCCGGATGTTTGAGATGCTGCACCAGGTCGACCCAGCTGCTGTACGGCTTGAGTTGGGTATCACCGGTTTGGCTGAAGATGTCGCGGCGGATCGCATTGAGCGAGGGAATCCCCACGTCACGGCCACGGGCGAGGTTGAGCGCCGGCAGGTCGAGCGGCAGACCCAGCAGGTTATTGCGCAGCGCCTCAGTGACGAACTCGTCGATTTCGTTACCGGCCTGGCGAGTCACCCCACGAATAATCGCACTGGTCGCATCCTCTGGCGTCACCCCACTGGCGGCGTACGCCAACGGGTTGAGGAACGCCGCGATCAAGCCGATTTGCTGATTCGGATCACCGTTGTTCGGATCGCCAATCACGTTGAAATTGGCGTCGAAGCGATCGACGGTCTCGGTCAGCATCGAGTGGCCAAACCGGTACACGGTGTGGGCGAACTCGGCGACGATCGAGGCATCGAGGTCGACGTCATAGACTTGGGTCGGTGCGAAGAACAGGTCGACCCTGGGCTGGATGGTCCGCGCAAACTCCTCGAACACCAGGTGCTGATACTGCATCTCGGTGCCGAACTTGGCAGCCTGGAACAAGCGCTCGCCATTCCACACCAGCGCATCGATCTCAGCCTGGTTGACCGGCAAAGCACTCACCGGGTTGAGCAGCCATTCGTTGAGGAAGGCCACGTCATGCGAATCGAGCACGGTGTCCTTGGTCTGTGCGACCAGCCGATTGTGCTCGGAGTGGAAGATCGCATGCACCGCGGTCAGGCCGATGTTCTCGTTGACCCGGCCGTCGCCAGCGATGTAGTGAGCGTCGAGCAGTTCGTTGTCATAGGTCAGGTTGTTGCCGCCTGGGCCCGCTGGCTGCGCATTGCCGACATCAGTGTCAGTATCCGCCTGCAGAACCCCGCCGACGATGACCGGCGCTGCATTGTTGTTGATGTCGACGAGGAACTGGTGACCGGTGCGCACCGCATTGGTCAGGCTAATGGGAGACAGCGGATTGCCTTCGACAAGGACATCATCAGCCGTGCCACCCAGACCGTCCGCACCCTTCATCACGACCATCGGGAAGCCGTTCGGCCCCTTGATGAAATTGCCGTAGGCGTCAGTCGCCAACAACGGGGCGTTGCCGACGTCGGCATCGGTAAGGTGGATACCCAGGATGTCGTTGGCCTGCGCCTTGACCACCTTCCAGGTCGCCATGCCACCGATTTCGGTGTCGTCCGCGGTGCCATACTTGCCATCCAATCCCAGGTCAACGTTAGTGATCAGCCTGCCGGTCGCGATGGGGCCGTTGTCGGTCAGCTCATAACCGCGCAGGAAAACCTGGTGCGACGGGTGCGAGCTGTAGGTCTGGTTTTGATCCACAAACGGCGAGGTGGTGTTGGTGTGCTCATGGATGTCGTCGGCCGTGCCGAGAACACCATCCGCCCCTGGCAGGTTGGTCGCGCGGGTCAGCACCATGAAGTTGGCGTTGCCGCCTTCCACATACAGCGGATCATCCGGTTGCAGCGGGATGAAAATGGTGCCCGAACCGCCTTTGGTCACCAGGTCCAGACCGTGATCGAAGAACTGCCCGAAGAAGGTCATCCAGGCGTTGAACGGCGCGGACAACCCCGCATCCGCCGTGGTGTTCTCGAACAGGTACACATCGTGGTCGTCGTCAGTACCGAACTGACCATCCATGCCCGGGCTGGCGACTATCCGTACGCCATCCTTAAGCACGTCGTCGTTACCCACCTCGCCGAAGTTGAGCACACCATCCGCACCCGGGTCGTAAGCCGTGGCATAGGCCGCCGGGTTATTCGACGTCTGGTCGACGATCAGATTACTGATGGTGCGCGGCTGCGAGTCAAACACAGAGCCGCTGGTCTGCTGATACGACGATCCCGGAATGGCCGGCGAGCCGGGGCCAAAGAATCCGGCAGGTGCACCTTCCGCCGGATTGAAGACCGGAGTGCTCAAACGCGGGAAGGTGTTATCGGCGGCACCAAACTCGGTGTTGTTAATGCCGTTGAGGTTCATCAGGTTGTTGTTCGAGCCATCGACCGCACGCAGGCCCAAGGGTGCGCGGATATTCGGGATCAGCGAGAGGATGTCCTGACCGGCCGCGTCTGCCTCGGCAATCTTGATTTGATCAAGAATGAAGTTGAGGTCGGAGCGGACCATGTGAAGGCCCTCGCCACCCGCCGTGGCATCGACGACAGGTGTCGGCGCCGTCGGCACAACCGGCGCGCCGGGAACCACCACGGCCGTCGGCTGCGAGAACACTATTTCAGTCGTGCCATGACCATCCTGGTAGATCGCCTTGACCCGCAGTGACAGCCCGGCAAGGTCCGGGGAGACCTTGAACGAGGTGCCGTCGGCACTTTGGAACGCCAGGTCGCCGGCCGGCAACAGGATGATGTCCTCGAATACGCCGGTGCCTGGATTTGCCTCGAACTGCCAATAGTAGGAAACCGAGGTGTTGTTGACCGTACCCTGCAGATTACCCACCGCGATGTTGTTGGCATCGCGCACACCAGCCATGCTCACCGTCAGTGTGTCGCCCACGGTGATCGCGCCGCCGTTTCCGTCCGTGACGGTCGGCCTGCCCACCGGTTGTGCGTTCAGCCCCGTCACCAGCACTTGCTGGGTATCGGCGAATTGCAGGCGTTCGATATGCAGCAAGGTATCGGTGCCGTCGCGGCCCGCTACGGTATCGGCCACCGTCCAGACATCGTCCGCCACATTGAGCGTGCCGCGGGTGTCACGTGTCACCGTATACTCGGACTGGAGCCCGGAGAAAATGGCGGTGTCGAAGGCCGCCCCGCCCGTCGAGGTGCCGGACATGATTTCCCGCACGGCCTTGAGCTGACCCGGGTTATACGTGCGGTCCAGCATCAGCGGGATCATATCGACCATGCTGTCGAAGGAGGCGATCTCGGGACCGGTATGGTTGACGTCGTCGGCGGCATACACCGCAATTCTGACGTTGATCCATTTGTCGCCATCGATCAGATCATCGCCCCCCCGGCCCTCGATCAGGTCACTGCCATTGCCACCGAGGATGATGTTGCCCGTGGCAAAGCCGGTGGTCGGCAAACCGGCATCGGCCAGAAACTGCTCCAGTCCGTGGATCAACGCCACATTGGTCAGCGCACCGCCCGTGGCACCACCGTGGTTGACGATAGTGACCGCATCAACATCATCGCCTTTGAGCACATCGCCGTATTTCGAACCGGACAAGCCTTCGACCTCGGCAAAACGGTCGAGAATCGAGGCCGGCGAGGCGCCGACCGGATTGAACACCCCGGCGTTCTGGTTTGGCGCATTGCCGTGTGGCTGCGCCAGCGCGGCCAAGGACAGATCAACGGTCACACCAACCCTGTCATTCTTGTAGGTCACCCAGTCGAAACCGGACATACCGTCCATCTTGTCCTGGGCATCGCTGCCGACAAAGATGTCATCGCCACCCTCGCCGATCATTTCATCGAAGCCACCACCACCGACAAAGATATCGTTGCCGACCACATCGTCATTGAGCAACGGCGAGAAGTTATCGCCAGGCGCACCGTCCTGCGTGCCCTTCTCGATCCAGTCATCACCTTCGTTGCCGGTAGGTGGCAGGTTGGTCTTGGCGCCGAGGATGAAATCGTCACCCTGACCGCCGAAGGTCGTAGTGATGTCTTCGGTGGTGACGATGAAATCCTGGCCATCGCCCCCCAGAATCAGGTTGCCTGCAACCAGCATGCTACCGGCCACGATCACGTCGTTACCGGCATTACCTTCCAGACGGTTGTCGCCGAACGAGTCGGTGATGATGTCATCGCCCGCGCCACCCAGTACCGCATCGTTGCCGGCGCCGCCTTCGAGGCGATCGTTACCGCCGTCGCCGTAAAGGGTGTCATCGCCGTCACCGGAGATGATGATGTCATTGCCGGCCGTGCCGCCCAGGACAACATGGTCTTCACCGGTGTATTGCAGATAGTTACTGTCTGCACCCACGGTGTCGGGGTTGTCGCGGATCACCAGCGGCACGATTTCCACGCCGTTGATCATGATGCCGCCCGTCGGATCGGCTTTGCCGTCCACGCCAAGGTTAGTGAACTGATTGGCCTGATTCACTTCGAGGCTGAACGTCGGTGTCAGGAACACGGTGTTCGACAGGTGGGTGACATCGGTGTTGAGCATGATCAGCTTGGCAAAGGAGTTGTTCTCCAACTCGGTGCCGAAGTGCAGTCCCGCGGTACGCGACAGGTAGTAGAAACGGTCGCCGTTCTGCAACGCCTCCAACTGGGTTTCAAACACGAAGTTGAACGTCGAGCCGAGCATGCCGCCGAACGGCATTTTCTGCTCGGCGAGGCCACCGACCCAGAAGTCGATGTCGTCCACACCGGTGGTGGTGACGCCGTTGACCATGGCGTAGATGCCCGAACTGTTAAGAAAGTCCAGACGATCCGCTTGAGTGGCGGTAAAGGTACGCTCATCGGCAGTGCCAGCGTTGATCACCGCGCTGCCGCCGAACACCAGGGCAGCGGCAATCGCACGCATCTCCACCAGCGTATCCACGTCGGCCGCAGTCAATGCCCCGTGGGTGCCGAAGGCGGCGATGAAGTTGACCAGGGATTCGGGGTGCTTGAGGTGGTCCGCAAAGTCAGCCCAACTGATGTACGCCTTGAGTTGGCTGTCGCCGGTTGATGCGTACATCTCACGGCGTGCTTCATTCAACGTAGGGATGCCAGTGTCGCGACCACGCGCCAGGTTCAGGCTCGGCAAATCGAGCGGCAGACCGAGCAGATTGTTGCGCAACGCCTCGGTGACGAACTCGTCGATCTCGTTGCCGAGCTGACGGGTCACACCGCGAATGATCGCCCCTGCCGCTTCGTCCGCCGTCGCCCCGCTGCCGGCAAACGCCAGCGGGTTGAGGAAGGCTGCGATCAGCCCCATTTGCGAGTCCGGATTGTTCGGGTCAGTGAGGAGCGGATTGAACTCGGGGTCGAAGCGATCGACGGTCTCGGTCAACATCGAGTGACCGAAGCGATACACCACGTGGGCGAACTCGGCGAGGATGGCCGGGTTGATCGAGGTGTCATAGCCGTTGGGGGCAAGGAACCCGTCGATCTGCGGCTGAATGGTCCGTGCGAACTCCTCGAACACCAGGTGCTGGTACTGCATCTCGGTGCCGAACTTGGCGGCCTGGAACAAGCGTTCGCCGTCCCACACCAACGCCGCGATTCCGGCGGGTGTAGTCGGTATCGCGGCCACGTCGTCCACCAGCCACTCATTGAGGAAGGCCAGATCGCCGGCGGCAAGGAGGGTGTCCTTGGTTTGCTGGACCAGGCGGTTGTGTTCGGAGTGGAACACATGGTGCACGGTGGTCAGGCCGATGTTCTCGTTCACCCGGCCATCGCCGGCAATGTAGTGAGCGTCGAGCAGTTCGTTGTCGTAGGTCAGGTTGTTGCCGCCCGCGCCCACCGGCTGTGCATTGCCGATATCGGTGTCAGCATCCGCCTGCAGAACCCCGCCAACCACTACTGGCGCGGCATTGTGGGCGATGTCGTCGAGGAAGCCATGCCCGGCGCTCACGGCGCTGGCCAGACTGATCGGAGCATCCCGGTTGCCTTCGACCAGTTGAGTGATGTCATCCGCTGTTCCGGCGATCCCGTCAGCACCGTTGCTGACGCGCATCACCACCTGCGGCATGCCGCTCGGCCCGCGGATGAAGTTGCCATACGCATCGGTTGCCAGCAGCGGCACGCTGTGCACGTCGGCGTCGGTCAGGTTGATGCCGAGAATGTCACGGGCCTGCGCCTTGACCACTGCCCAGGTCGCCATGCCGCCATTTGTGCCGTCGCCATCATCGGCAGTGCCGAACTTGCCGTCGGCGCCGAGATCGCGGTTGGTGATCAAGCGCCCCGTTGCAACAGGGTCACCTGCCGCGTTGAGGACATACTCGCGCAGGAACACCTGATGCGAGGGGTGCGAGCTGTAAGTCTGGCTTTGGTCCACGAACGGCGAGGTGGTGTTGGGCTGGCCGTCATCGGCAGTGCCGAGTATTCCGTCCGCGCCGGGGGTATGCACGGCACGTGGCAGCACCATGAAGTTGGTCGGGCTGCCCGGCACGAACAACGGATCATCCGGCTGCAGCGGAATAAACACGAAGTCGGTACTGCTCTTGGTGACCAGGTCGAGGCCGTGGTCAAAGAACTGGCCAAAGAAGGTCATCCACGAGTTGAAGCCGGCGGTCAGACCCACGTCCGGCGACACGTTGGGGATGAAGAACACTTCCTTGTCGTCGGCCGTGCCGAACACGCCATCCAGACCGGGGCTGATCACCGGGTCTGCACCGCCGTTCGCTGCTACTGCGGCCGGGTTGTTGGCTGTCTGGTCAACGATCAGGTTACTGATAATCCGTGGCTGCGGGTCGACCACATTCCCTGACGCGGCATAAGCCGCTCGATACTGGGCATCAAGCACGCGCAGGAAGGAATTGTCCGCGGCGCCAAACTCGCTTTGCCCGGCGACCAGGTTGTTGTAGCTGCCATCGACGGTGCGCAGGCCGAATGGCACCTGACTGTTGGGTAGCAAATCACTGAGGCTGGCGCCATCGGCATGCGCTTCTGCGATGAAGATTTGCTTAAGGATGAACTCCAGGTCCGACTTGTTGAAATTGGCCATTTTGATTGCCCTCGATCTCTTTGGGGAAAGGACACGGGACGATAAGAATCCGCCCACGCCCAGTCCGGTGCTGGCTTGCGCAGTGTGTTGGTTCTTTTTTTTGGGCGAGCGTTGGCTCGGGAAGGCAGAGCCGTTACACGGCCCCTCCGGGATGCGCGCCTGGAATTCGCAAAGAATGGCTCGCTGAGCGATTAGGCAGAGCGAACCCTAGCCCTGGGTGGGCCATGGAAACTTGAAGTAACAGCGAACTTCCTGAACATCCCCTTCACTGCGCAGTAGAACGAAATCATCGACATGGTGTGCTCCATCGGGAAAATCATCACACCTTGCGTTGCCAAAAAGTTGACAGGCTTCAGGCGAGCGGCTCCCTCAATGACTGAGACTAAAGTTGCATAGCGAAAAATTGTCAATTTTACGACACGCAAAACAGACGACCGGTGATTGACCTCATAACTGACTGTTTTTATGAGACTTATAGAAAATCATTCGCGACATTAGAGCGAAATGTTATTTCAGATTGTTTCGACGACACCTACGCTGCTGCCATGAGAGCGACGCAGAGATTTTCAGGTGATGCGCCCCTAGAGCGACCAACCTGCGAATCAACCAGCTACCTGCGGAACTAGATCTGTTTGCTGTTGCGCCGCAAGGGCAAACGGCTTTTCGAAGAGGGGTCACCCAAAATGCACAAACAGTCGAGCACCCGATCAGAGCTGGCCGACGCGCTTTTTCGACTTCGTCGCAGTTTTTACTCGCTGGCAGGGTTCAGCGGCGTCATCAACGTCATGATGTTGACGCCAGCTATTTATATGCTGCAGGTCTACGATCGGGCCTTGGTCAGTCGCAACGTCACAACGTTGACGATGTTGACCATTCTGGTGATAGGCCTGTTCTTGCTGATGGCCACGCTGGAAATGTTCCGTACCCGCGTGCTGATCCGGGTCGGCAACTGCCTCGACATGGACCTCAATCGACGCATTTTCACCGCAGCATTCGAGCGCAACCTGAGCCGCGCCGGAGGTAATCCGGCCCAGGCGCTGCAGGACCTCGCACAGGTGCGTCAATTCCTCACCGGCAATGGCCTGTTCGCTTTCTTTGATGCGCCATGGACGCCGATCTACCTGCTGGTCGCCTACCTGATCCATCCGCTGCTCGGACTGGTCACGCTGATCGGCTCGCTGATTCTGGTGGCCCTGGCTTATCTCACCGAGAAGGCGACGCAAAAGCCGCTGGCCGAAGCCAATCAGGCCGCCCTCTCCTCCGCCAGTTACGCCAACAACAATCTGCGCAACGCCGAGGTCATCGAGGCCATGGGCATGCTGCCGTCGATCGGCAAGCGCTGGTACCAAAGCCATTTGCGCATCCTGGAAATGCAGACCCTGGCCTCCGACCGTGCCGCCCTGATCAGCAGCACCGGGCGCTTCGTGCGTATCACGTTGCAGTCGCTGATCCTCGGCGCCGGCGCGCTGCTGGCGATCGAAGGCAAGATCACCCCCGGGATGATGATTGCTTGCTCGATCCTCACCGGCCGCGCGCTGGGCCCGGTGGAACAAGTCATCGCGTCCTGGAAGCAGCTGCTTGGCTGCCGTTCGGCCTGGGGCCGGTTGAATGAAATGCTCAACGACTATCCACGCCGGCCACCGAGCATGTCGCTGCAACGGCCGCTGGGCATGCTGGCGGTGGAGAATGTGTATGCCGGTTCCCCCGGCACCAGCAACACGATTCTGCGCGGGGTGACTTTCAACCTTTCCCCCGGCGAAAGCCTTGGCATCATCGGCCCATCCGCCTCGGGCAAATCCACCCTCGCCCGCCTGTTGGTCGGCGTCTGGCCGGCACAGGCCGGCAAGGTGCGCCTGGACGGCGCAGACATATTCACCTGGAACAAGGGCGAACTTGGCCCCTGGCTCGGTTACCTGCCACAGGACGTGGAGCTGTTCGAGGGCACCATCGCCGACAACATTGCGCGCTTTGGCGAAGTGGACAGCGACGCGGTCATCCGCGCCGCCAGGACTACTGGGGTGCACGAGATGATCCTGCGTTTGGCGCAGGGTTATGAGACCCGTCTGGGCACCGATGGCAGCCCGCTTTCCGGTGGCCAGAAACAACGCATCGCCTTGGCCCGCGCGCTGTATGGAGAACCCAATCTGATCGTGCTGGACGAGCCGAACGCCAACCTCGACGACGTCGGTGAAAAGGCTTTGGTCGATGCGCTGGCCCAACTCAAAAACCGCGGCGCCACCGTCATTCTGATTTCCCACCGTCCCAATGTGCTCTGCGCCGTCGATAAGGTGCTGATGCTGCGAGACGGTGGCGTGCAGATGCTCGGCACTCGCGACGAAGTATTCGCAGCGCTGCGCAAGGCCAGTGTGATGCCTGCAGGCGCGTCAACTCCGCTGGCCTCCGTCAAAGCACGGGAGTAACCGATCATGCAAATGAGCCAACACACCGACATGATTCTCAGCGATCCCAGGAACGTGGTGGATCTGGACGTCGGCAAACCCGTGCGCTGGGGCATGCTGCTGATGCTCGCCGGCTTCGGCGGTTTCCTCCTGTGGTCCTGGATGGCGCCGCTGGATGCCGGCGTGGTCGCGACAGGCACGGTAAAAATCACCAGCAATCGCAAAGCCGTGCAGCACCTGAGCGGCGGTACCGTGGAGGCCATTCTTGTTCGCGAAGGCGATACAGTGAAAAAGGGCCAGGAGGTGGTCCGCCTCGACTCGCTGCGTGCCGCGGCCGAACAGGGTGCAGTCAGCGCCCAGTACATCGTCAGCAAGACGGTGGAAAACCGCCTGGAAGCGGAGCGTGACGGCCGCGATGTGGTGAACTTCGATCCCGAATTGTTCAAGCGCTTCGGGAATGACCCGCGCCTGCTGGCCGCCATGGATCTGCAACAACGCCTGCTGGACACCCGGCGTGCCGGCCTTGCGGGCGAGATCAGCATCCTGCAGGAGAACCTCGCGGCGTCGTCAGTGCAGCTCAAGGGTCTGCAGCAGGTCTATGGCGCCCGCGCCTCGCAGATCAACTTCCTCAATCAGGAACTGAAAGGCACCCGCACGCTGGCGGCCGAAGGCTATGTCCCGCGCAACCGCCTGCTTGAGCTGGAACGCAGCAATGCCGACCTCTCCGCCGGCCAGGCCGAGAACCTCAACAACATTGCTCGTGTGCGTAGCCAGACCACCGAAATCAAGCTGCGCATCCTGCAGCGCCAGCACGATTACCTGAAGGAAGTCGAATCGCAGCTCACCGACACCGCCAAGGAAAACACCACCCTGGCCGACCGCTTGCGTGCGCTGGACTATGAAGTGACCCACACGGTGATTCGATCGCCCATCGATGGCATGGTCCAGTCCCTGAGCATCGCCACCATCGGCGGGATCATTCAGCCCGGCTTCAAGATCATGGAAATCGTTCCGGACAACGAACCGCTGCAGGTCGACGCGATGATTCCCGTACAGGCCATCGACAAGATGGTCCCCGGCCTGCCCGTGGACATCGCCTTCCCGGCCTTCAACCATGCCCGGACGCCTAACATACCCGGTCGTGTGAAGACCATCTCCGCCGACCGCCTGCTCGACGAGGAAAGCAAGCAACCGTTCTATCTGGCTCAGGTAGAAGTCACGCCCGATGGTATGAGCCTTCTTGGCAGCAATCACATTCGTCCCGGTATGCCCGCCAGCGTCACCATAAAGACTGGCGAGCGCAACATGATGAGCTATCTTCTCAAACCAATGCTCGAGCGTGTTGACAGCTCATTCAAGGAACAATGAAATGGAACGTCATGGCCTGTTCTTCTGCCTGCTGGCGCTGTCCCTCCCGACCAGTGCCATGGATCTCAAACAAGCCTGGGATTTGTTGCAGTATCAAGGCCCCGTCTATCGCGCCGCCGTGCATGAAAAGGAGGCCGGCGCGCAAAACCGCGACATCGGCAGGGCCGGCCTGCTACCGCAAATCAGTGCCTCGGCCTACGACAACAAGGTCAATGGCACCCAACGCCAAGGCGGCGTCGAAAGAGATCTCGACTACACCTCCAAAGGCGCTAA
Organism: Pseudomonas silensiensis; assembly: GCF_050434865.1. NCBI lineage: Bacteria > Pseudomonadati > Pseudomonadota > Gammaproteobacteria > Pseudomonadales > Pseudomonadaceae > Pseudomonas > Pseudomonas silensiensis. The sequence goes on along the minus strand of NZ_JBNDJH010000005.1, from coordinate 108,352 downwards.
CGTGCGCCTGCGTCAGCCGCTGTTCAACAAGCAGAAGATGGCCGAGTACCGCCAGGGCAAGCAGCGTGCCGACTACAGCGTCGCGGTGTTCGATGCCAAGAGTCAGGACGCCGCAGTGCGCCTGGCTGAAAGCTATTTCGACGTGCTCCTGGCCAGCGAAACCATCACCCTTGCCAAGTCCAAACTGAACGCCTTCGACGAGCAACTCGCTTCGGCGAAACGGCGCATGGAGTTGGGGGCCGGCACCGTCACCGATATCGACGAGTCGGCCGCTCGCCGCGACCTCGCCGCGGTTGAGCTGATCGAAGCGCAGGACAACCTGGTGAACTCGCGCCGCAAGCTTGAGGAATTTATCGGTGAAACCCCCGAATCGCTGACCACCCTGCGTCCGACCTTCGATACACCACCGCTGCTACCGGGCAACCTGCAAGACTGGTTGGTCAAAGCTCAGGCCGACAGCCCGCTGATCCATGCGCGCCGTCATAGCAGTGACCTCGCCGAAGAAGAAGTGAAACGCGCCAAGGCCGGTCACTGGCCAACACTGGATTTCGTGGCCGGCTACACCGCGGGGGATAGCCAATCAATCTCCGAGTTGAATCAACGCAACCGCTACGGCTCAGTCGGGCTGGAAGTAAACTTTCCGTTGTACAGCGGTGGCGGCACCACCGCGTTGACACGCCAGGCGAGTGCCAATAGCTATAAGGCCCAGGACGAACTCGACGCCACGCGCCAGGAAGTCATCACCGGTACCACCCGTGAGTATCGCGGCGTAGAGAGCGGCGCCCAACGTATTCACGCGCTGGAGAGGGCCGTGGAATCCAACGAACGCTCACTGAATTCGACACGCAAGGGCTTCAAGGAGGGGGGCACCAGCACCAATGCGGACGTCCTCAATGCCGAAGAATTGCTCTTCGTTGCGCGCCACGATCTGTTCGAGGCCAAGCTGCGCTACTTGATGTCGCGCCTGCGCCTGGCCTCTTCGGTGGGCAGTCTGGGCGACGACGACATCGACCACATCAACGACTACCTCGGCCCGGAACTGTTGGTCACCAACTGACGTTCACCTGCGCGGCAAAACCCAGGCACGCAACAGCGTGCCTTTCACCCACCTCTGCGTTTCTGAACGGACGCTAATCGTAGAACGGCGCAACCAACGCCCGACTGCCGACGAAAAAGCTGTCGGCAACCAGTCGCAGCGGCTGGAGGTCCAGGTCACTGGCTTTGTCGCCAATCAGCTGTTGAAAATGCCGATACACCGCTGCGTACTCGCCTTCCTCCGATACGGCTTGGCGCACGCCGTCGATGCTCAACAGAGCGCCACCGTTGTCCAGTCTCAGGATGCCTTCGGTACAGCGAATCTCGATGCTCCAAAGTTCATCGTGACCGTGGTCGAAATCGAACTCCGCGCGAACATCGAGGTGGCGCGCGTCAGACATTTTGATGGAAGCGGCGATAGGCGACTGGCAGTTGCTGGGGACTCGCAGTTCGGCAGACTCAACAAACAGCGGCAGCGCCAGCAGATGGGTTGCAATCGACAAGGCATTGATGCCGGGATCGAAGACGCCCAGGCCTCCGGGTTGCCAGATCCACGCCTGGCCTGGGTGCCACTTGCGCACGTCTTCCTTCCAGTCGATCTGTACGCTTTGCAGGGTGCGGGTGGCCAGCCAGTGGCGGGCGGCTTCGATGCCGGGCGCGTAGCGTGAATGCCAGGCGAACAGACCGCTGACGCCTTGCTCATCGACCTGATTCACCAACGCCATCGCTTCACCCAACGTGGCGCACGGCGGCTTTTCGACCAGCACGTGTTTGCCAGCGGCCAGCGCTTGTTGCACCAGAACGAATCGTCCTTGCGGCGGGGTGCAAAACGCAATCGCATCGACGGCCGGGCCGTTTTCGAGCAGCTCACTCAGGGACTGAAAGTTCGCCACCCCGGCGCAGGGCGGACCTTGTGTTGCGACAGAGACCAACTGGAACGCGGGGTTGGCGTTGATAGCGGGGACGTGTTGATCCTGGGCAATCTTGCCGTAGCCCACCAGACCGAGACGGATCGGTTGCATCAATGACTCCTGGTTTTTTTTCTTGTCTAGGGAAGCGAACTGGCAAGGTTACGTTTGTATAGCGGGGAAGTCATTGATGGCGTGCTTTCGGATGTGCCCCCGATTCCGGAGTGAACTCCCCACTATTGGGTGCCATTCCCCCGCAGTATCCCCGCCTCGACCAGCACAAAATTTCAGCCTCTGACCACTGTTTTCCGGGCCTTCAGGTCATTGCACATCTTTTGTCACAGTCCTTGCAACGTGATGACCGAGTGAGCTTCTCCCGTTCATGAAAGGTGGAGAGTCGAGGAGCCGTACCTATCACCATTGGCTTGCAGGATGAAGTAACCCTGTCAATTCAATGGAAGTGCTGAAGTCATCCTCTGCAACCGTCCTGGGGAAACGCTTATGAACCACCCCACCTGCAAACACGCGCCCAGGCCAGATGAATTACTGGCCGCCTTTGTCCACACCCTGATCTACCGGGTGATCAAACCTTTTGTTCGCCGTTTTTTATGCTTGCTGGCCTGCCTGCTTACGGTAACGCTGGTGGCGGCCGACGAACCTCAGGGCAATGACAATCAGGATAATGAGAAGTGGCTGGAGCCGGCACGCTCCAGGCTCATGCATGTGATTGGCGGGATGCCGTTCTTTCCGCATCGGGCCAATACCACCGGCAACCTGGTTTTGAATGTAAAAGACTTCGACAATGCCCAGGTATGTGGTGCTTGCCATACGGAGATCTACAAGCAGTGGCGTTCGTCGATGATGTCCCAAGCCTGGGATGAACCCATCTATCGGGCCTTGCTCAAACGTGCGAGTTCGGCCACCGAGGGGAAGGTCGATAACTTCTGCACTGGCTGCCATACCCCGATTGGTCTCACGACCGGGCAGATCAATTCGGAACTCAACCGTTCCTCGATTGAAGACAGCGAAAAAAATCATCCGATGCCTGGGGTCGATTGCGAGACCTGCCACAACATTAGTGCCCGCACAGGCCTCGATAACGGCGCCTATGTCCTGAGCCCTCGAGCGCACGGTAAACCGACCAAGTTCGGCCCGCGCAAAGATGCCGTTTCGCCCTATCACGACACCGTTTATTCCGCTCTGCACACGCGCTCTGACTTTTGCGGCACCTGCCACAACGTCACGCACCCGTTCAGCGGTGTGGCGGTCGAGCGAACCTATGACGAATGGCAGGAGAGCGCCTACAGCCTTAACGACATTACCTGCCAGAGCTGCCATATGCCGGGTTTTGCGGGTAAGGCCGCGATCATGGGGCCAGACCGCGAACAGGTCGCCTCGCATTGGTTCAGCGGAGCCAACGCGATGATGCTCCAGCATCTCGGTCAGGACGCGGGCGCGCAACGCGGGCGCGACATGCTCGCACGCGCGGGGGAAATAACGTTCCAGCAATTGCCGGCAACCATCATTCCCGGGCAATACACCTCGGTCGCCGTCAAAGTTGCCAATGTCGGCGCCGGGCACAAGCTGCCGACCGGCTTTCCGGAGGGACGGGAGATGTGGATCGATTTCCGGGTGCTGGATGCCAGTGGTCGCGAGCTCTATCGGTTGGGCTCGATCAAGGACGGCAAGACTGAGGACAACACCCGAAATTTCAAAGTGCACATCGGCGACAAGGACGGCAATCCGTTGGACGTCGAGGTCTGGAATGCCACACAAATTCTCTCAGACAACCGCATTCTGCCCAAGGGCTACGATATTGGAGTGTTCACTTTCCTGGTGCCGGCCGATGCCGTCGGGCCGCTCTCGTTGACTGCCGAACTGAACTACTGGCCGTTTTCGCAGAAGCTGGCCGACTACCTGCTTGGCAAGGATAAGTTGCAGGTGGAAATCACCCAGATGGCCAAAGTCACGCAGAGCGTCCCCCTGTCGACAAGCCTGCCCGTCGTCGGTGCAAACACTGCGCACTTCTAGCTGCGCAGTGTCGACGTTCAGGCTGAACTCGATCATTGCGGGTGCGCCGTCTATTTACGCCTTACGGGAGATACAACTGCGACCGCCGATCCCGATGCAAATCATTACGCGCACTGATTCGCTTGTTCCGCGCCTCGGCAAGGTTCAGCGTCGCCAACAAAATCTGCTCGCCCCCCTGCTCCGCCGGCCCGGCCACAGGGTAGCCATCGGCATCGACGATCACTGAGCCCTGCACCCAACTCACCCCGCGTTCATGACCATGCCGATCACACGCGGCGATGAACATTCGGTTGACCGAGGCGTTGGCCTGGACCCGCACCACTTCGGCCGGGCGCTCGGTTTGCGGCCGTGGCCCATCGGGCCAATTGACCGGTGCGCAGAGCAGGTCCGCACCGGCCAGCGCCGGCAGTCGCACCCATTCGGGGAATTCCAGGTCGTAGCAAATCAGCATGCCAATCCGACCATGAACGGTTTCTACAACCGGCGGCGCGTCGTTTCCGGCACTGAAGATTTCGTTCTCGCCATCCCAGAGGTGCGCCTTGCGGTACACGGCGCGCAGGCCTTGGGCATCGATCATCGCCGCGCTGTTGGCCAGTTCATCGCCGGCTAACCGCTCGCAGAATCCACCCACCACGACGATGCTCAATTCCCGGGCCAGCGCCGTCCACAGACGCAAGGTCGGCCCTTCGACGGTTTCCGCCAGGGACAGGGCTTCGCTGCGGTCGGCAAACAAGTAGCCGCTCTGGACCAGCTCAGGCAGCACCACCACCTGGGCGCCCTGGTAAGCCGCCGAGCGAATCGCCCGTTCGGTCAGCTTCCGGTTGTAAGCGAGGTCGCCTATTTTCGGCGCCAGTTGGCAGCAGGCGACCACGGTATTTTTGGTGCTTTTCAACGCCCCTCCTCCACAGGCTGATGAGCCATGGAAACAATGTCGCTCTCGGTAATCGAGTCGATAATCCGGCGTTCGTACTCAAGGTCTATCGAACGGCTGAGCAGGTAATACGTCAGGCCCGAGACCAGCAGGCCCACCAGCCAGGCGATATCCACGCCCTCAAGCATCCGGGCCAACGGCCCGACGAATACCTCTTTGCCGGCCGCCGCATCAAAGATGTAGAAGAACGGCACCATGGCGGCGAAGCCGATCAGATAAGAGACGATGCCGCGAAATTGCCAGGCGCCATAAATGCCCTTTGGCGTGAAGAAATGCGGGATCGCGTAGCGGCCTTTGCGCACGAAGAAGTAGTCCACCAGATTGACCGCGGTCCACGGCACGAGGAAGTACAGGAGCAGCACGAGGAAGGTGTTCAACAGGGCGATGCCATCGCCTTTGATCGACAGCACACAGGTCAACAGAATGACGCTGATCGCGGAGATCGACATCACTCGGGCACGAGGTGTCGGTGTGATTTTTTTGATCGAATCCACACCCGTCAGTAAAGTCAGCATGGCGCTGTAGGTGTTGAGCGCGATGATCGGCAGAAAGCCCGCCACCGAGACGATCACCAACACATTGCCCAGGCCTGGAATCATCGAAGAACCAACCTGATTCAGCGCCACCAGCGCATCCGCCGCTTTCAACTGCTGCGCAAGCCAGGCCCCGAGGCCGATCATCCAGCCGCCCGACAACGACGCGCCGATGAATACCGCGGCGATCAGTTTTGGTCGACTGGTGTTTTTCGGCAGGTAACGGGAATAGTCAGAGACATAAGGTGCATAGGAAATGTTGTAGCTCGCGCCGATGGCAAACAGCGTGGCAAAGGCAATCCAGCTGAAACCCAGGTCGGTCGCCGGGGTGACACCCTCCTGGCCCGCGCCGAACATCAAGGCGATGGTGACCAGCGCATACAGCGGCAACGTGGCGAGCAACGCCCACTTGAAGGCTTTGTGCATCAGGTCGTGGCCGTAGATCGACAGCAGTGCGCCGATCAACACCACAGCGACGGCAACAATGGTCGGGTCAATGCCAAACACATGTTCAAGGCCGTTCATGATCAGCGAGATGTTCACTACGTTGAAACCGACGAACACAAACATCGTCGCCATCAACGCCAGGATCACCCCGCGATAACCAAACTGCGCACGCGACTGGATCATTTGCGGCAGGCCCATTTCCGGCCCCTGCGAGCCATGAAACGCCATGAATATGGTGCCGAACATAATGCCCAGCGCACCGGCCAACATCGTCCACAGCGCCGACAAACCGAGGCTTGGGCCGACAAACCCGATGGAGATGGTGAAGAAGTGGAAGTTGCCTAGAAACCAGAAAGGGCCCTGGCTGCTGAGCTTGGCGTGACGTTCGTTTTCCGGAATGTAATCGATCGAGTGGCCTTCGATGGCCAACCCGTTGCTCGCCTCGATGGCTTGCGCAGATTGAGGGGACCCTGACATATGCGTGTTCCTATGCTGGTAATTGTTGTTTTTATGGGCAAAGCGCCGGTTTCATTGCAATGTAGGGCGTTGGTCAGGGCTGTAAAATATCGCAGGCACACTGTTTACATAGATCCACGTCGATGTAAGTGAGTATCGGGAGCACGCATGCTGGGAACTGTATCGGAACTGGATCTGCGTTTGATCCGGGTGTTTCTGACCGTCGTTGAGGCGGGCGGGATCTCGGCCGCGCAAACGGCGCTCAATACCACGCAACCCACCATCAGTGCGCAATTGGCGACGCTGGAAGCGCGGGTGGGGTTTCGTCTTTGCGAGCGCGGGCGCGGTGGGTTTTCGGTGACGCCCAAGGGCAGCCAGTTTGTCGAGGCGGCGCGCCGATTGCTGGCGGCTGCCGAAGGGTTCCGGGTTGAAGTCCAGCACATCAATCGCAAGGTATCGGGCAACATCAATATCGGCCTGCTCGGTCAAATCGACCCGGTGGCCAACAAGAAAATCGCCTTGGCCATTGCGCGGTTACGGTCGCGACATGAAGGGCTGTATTTCCATTTCACGGAGCTGTCGTCATCGCTGCTGGAAGAGAAAATCATCAATGGCCATATCGATCTGGCGATCGGCTATTTTTGGCACCGCCTGCCCAATATTGATTACTTTGCGTTGTTCCAGGAAACTCAGATCGCCTATTGCGCCCCCACTCATCCGCTGTTCGAGCAAGTGGGCGAGCTGACCCGGGATGACGTCAGTGATTACGACTGGGTATGGCCCAGTCACCCCTTGCCGGAAATGCCGGCGCCCACCTCGATTGAACGATTGACGGTACTCACCGACAGCATGGACGGCGCCGCCCTGCTCATTCTGTCGGGCCAGCATTTGGGGTTTCTGCCGCAGCACTATGCGGCGAAGCATGAACAACTGGGGCAGTTGCATCCGCTGAATCCTGAGCTGTTGCGCTATGAAGTTGGCTTTCATGCAGCGGTCAGGCATTCGGCGCGTCAGCGGGATCTGGTCAGTGCTTTTCTGACTGAGTTGATCGACATTTTCGGGGCTGTGTAAGCGTCAACGGGAATAAGCCCCTCACCCGTTTCAGATGCGGATTTCGCTGGTCGGCATGACATCGATCCGCGCCACGGGGCCCGTCAAGTGCGCCAGGTCTGCGTTGTGCTCGGTGATGATGTCTTCGGCGGCGAGGTTGCCGTTGTCGACGGTGGAATGCGCATCGGCGGCGAGCACGACGTCATAGCCCAGGTTCAGGGCCTGGCGGACAGTGGCGTTGATGCAATAGTCGGTTTGCAGCCCGCAGATGATCAGGCGGTCGATGCCCAAATCTTGCAATTGGGCTTGTAAGTGGGTTCGGTAGAACGAGTCTCGATGGGTTTTTCGCACGCGAAGGTCTTGCGGTGAAGTCTCCAGGCTTTCGGCCAGTTGCCAGCCTTCGGAACCGTGTTGCAGCTGGTCGCCCTTTTCTTCGTGCTGGATGAGGATGACCGGGATGCCGGCTTCGCGAGCCTTGGCACTGAGGCCGTTGATGTTCTCGATAACGCGCTCGATCTCAAAACATGCGTACTCACCAGTGCACAGGGCGCGCTGGACGTCGATGATCAGCAGTGCGGTAGACATGAGCTTCCTCCCTTGAAAGGTCGGTGAATCGGCAACGGATTTAGAACCCGTTCCCTTTTAACTTGTAGCAGCTGCCGAGCCTGCGAGGCTGCGTTCGAGCGCGAAGCGATCGTAATCCAGCAAATGTGGTCTACCTGAACGAACGCGGTCAACCGATTTACGACTGCTACGCAGTCGAACGCAGCCTCGCAGGCTCGACAGCTGCTACGGGATCGGGGCCACCCTCAAGAATTTTGATGGCCCCGACCTGCCTCAATAACCGAGCGACAACCCGGTATTACGACGTGGGTCGTTCGCCCCATAGAAGCGGTTTTTGCCGACCGGTTTGCCCCCCAGCGACGGTGCGCCGACAAGAATTGCCGCCACATGGTTGGCATCCTGTGGTCCGGCAAACTTGTGCCCCCAACTTTCGAGCATCTTCACCGTATCAGGGCTGGTAGTGAAGGTCTCAAGGTTGGTTTCTTCCGGCAACCACTGCTGGTGGAAACGCGGTGCATCGACCGCTTCCTGGATGTTCATGCCGTAGTCGATCACGTTGAGCATGGTCAGCAAGGTTGCAGTGATGATGCGGCTGCCGCCAGGGGTGCCGACCACCATGACCACTTTGCCGTCCTTGGTGACGATGGTCGGGCTCATGGACGACAGCGGTGCCTTGCCGGGAGCGATGGCGTTGGCCTCCCCCTGCACCAGGCCGTACATGTTTGGCACGCCGATTTTCGAGGTGAAGTCGTCCATTTCATCGTTGAGGATGACCCCGGTTTTGCTGGCCATGACGCCGGCGCCGAACCAGTCGTTCAAGGTGTAGGTCACCGAAACCGCGTTGCCCCATTTATCGACGATGGAGTAATGGGTGGTGTTGCTGCCTTCATGGGGCGCGACGCCGGGTTTGAGCTCGCGGGACACACCGGCCTTTTGCGGGTCAATGGCGGTGCGGATTTTGGTGGCGTAGTTTTTATCCAGCAGGTGGGCGATCGGGTTCTTCACGAAATCCGGGTCGCCCAGGTAGCTGTTGCGGTCCACGTAGGCGTGACGCATCGCTTCAATCTGGTAGTGCATGCTCTGGGCCGAGTGATAGCCCAGGTCTTTCATCGGATAGCCTTCGAGAATGTTCATGATCTCGCAAATCACCACGCCGCCAGAGCTGGGTGGCGGTGCCGAGACCACATGGTAGCCGCGGTAATCGCATTCAATCGGGGCCAGTTCGCGGGTCTTGTATTTGTCGAGGTCGGCCTGGGTGATGATGCCCTTGTTGGCCTGGCTGGCGGTGACGATGGCATCGGCCACCCAGCCTTTATAGAAGCCGTCGGCGCCGTTCTCGGAGATTTCCCGCAGGGTCTTGCCGAGGTCTTTTTGCACCAGTTTCTGACCGACTTGCATTGGCTCGCCGTTGCTCAGGAAGATCGCACCGGAATCCTTGATGTCCTTCTTGAACACGTCAGTGGCGTATTCCAGCAATTCGACATCGCCCTGCTCCAGCACAAAGCCGTCTTCAGCGAGCTTGATGGCCGGGGCGATCACTTCCTTGCGCGGTTTGGTGCCGTATTTCTTCAGCGCCAGCTCCATACCGGACACGGTGCCCGGCACGCCAACGGCCAGATGGCCACGGGTGCTCAGGTCAGGGACGACGTTGCCCTCCTTGTCGAGGTACATGTCGGCGGTGGCCGCCAGCGGTGCTTTTTCACGGAAGTCGAGGAAGGTCTTGCGCCCGTCCGCCAACTGAATGGTCATGAAACCGCCGCCACCCAGGTTGCCCGCCGCGGGATAAACCACCGCCAGCGCATAACCGACCGCTACTGCGGCATCGACGGCGTTGCCGCCGTTCTTGAGTACATCGACGCCCACGTGACTGGCCAGATGCTGCGCGGTGACGACCATGCCGTTTTCGGCCGCAACCGGCGCCACGGAGGCCGCGTAAGCACTGAGGCAACTGAGCGCCAATGAGGTCGCAATCAGCGATTTGGCAAAAGGTTCGAACTTCATGAGTCGGTCTCTTTTTGTTTTTAGGTTCTGTAAAAAAACAGAGGGAAGGCTTCAAGAGCAGAGGCAAGTATGGCTGGGATTGCGTATTGCGCCTCCCCGTCGAGGCAGTATGCTTGGCCTCCTGCTCAGCCCATCCACGGAGTCCGCCGGCATGACGTTCACCTACATCACCCTGGCCTCCCCGGTGGGCGAGTTGAAGCTGGTCGCGAACGGCTCACGACTGGCAGCCATCCTCTGGGAAAACGACAAACCCGGCCGGGTGCGCCTTGGGCCAATGCGCGAGGCGCCGGATAATCCGATCCTGCTGCGCACCGCTCAGCAGCTGAAGGAATACTTTGCGGGCACACGCAATCGTTTCGACCTGGAACTGGAGTTTGCCGGCACGGAATTTCAGAAGAAGGTCTGGGCAGCGCTGCTGACCATTCCGTTTGGCGAGACCCGCAGCTATAGCGAGATTGCCCGGCAGATCGGCAATCCCAGTGCGGTTCGGGCAGTGGGTGCGGCGAATGGCAAGAATCCGATTTCGATTGTTGCGCCGTGTCATCGGGTGATTGGTGCTTCGGGGAAATTGACGGGGTTCGCCGGTGGGCTTGAGGCGAAGGAGCAGCTGCTGACGCTGGAAGGTTGCGAGTGGTCAGGGGCCGGCAGGACGGGCGATTTGTTCTGATCAGCCGAAACGCAACCTGTAGCAGCTGCCGAGCCTGCGAGGCTGCGTCCGACTGCGCAGCAGTCGCAAACTCAGGCGCCACGGTTTATCTGGAACAGCGCAGTGAATGGTTTTACGACTGCTGCGCAGTCGGACGCAGCCTCGCAGGCTCGACAGCTGCTACGTTGATTAGCCCGCGGCGAAGATGTTTTTCATCGCCGCATACTGCAGCAACATGATGGTCTTTGCATCGCAGATCTCCCCACGATCAAACGCCGCCAGCGCCTCGTCAAACGACCACTCCAGCACTTCCAGTTCCTCCGTCTCCTCCTCCAGCCCGCCGCCCTCACTGACCTTGGAAGCGGCATCGTACTCAGCGATGAAAAAGTGCAGTTTTTCGGTCACCGAGCCTGGGCTCATGTAGGACTCGAACACCTTGTGCACATGGTGCACGCGATAACCGGTTTCTTCCTCCGCTTCTTCGCGGATGCGCTCTTCAGGCGCCGCACCTTCGAGCAGCCCCGCCGCGACTTCGATCAGCAACCCATCGTGGCCGTTGACGAACACCGGCAACCTGAATTGCCGGGTCAACACCACGGTTTTCTTTTCGCGGTTGAACAGCAGAATCGCCGCACCGTTGCCACGGTCGTAGACCTCGCGGGTCTGACGTTGCCATTCGCCATTGTTGCGCAGGTAATCGAAGGTGATTTTCTTGAGCAGGTACCAGTCGTGGGACAACACCTGGGACTCGATGAGGTTGACCCGCTCGGCTGTATTCGACATGACAACGCATCCCTTTTTCCGTCAGAAGGCGCCCATGTTAGGCGAAAACGAAAGCCTGGCGCTAAGAAAGCTGAGCCTTGTATTCCTTCACATATTGCCCTGCCAGCGTCTCTTTCTGTTTGTCGTCGAGTAGTTTGCCGGCCATCTGGAAAAACTTCTGCTCTTCCTCTTCCAGGTGGTGATTGACCTTCTCGGCGAGCTTCTTCGCGACCGCCAGCCAGGCCGGGCTGGACATCTCGGTCTCGTCCAGTTCTTCCATCATTTCGTCCATCGCGTGATGTTCTGCAATGGCATGACGGCTGAGGTCGACGCCGTTGTCGAACTCCATCAGCGGGATGTAGAAATGCCGCTCTTCAGCGGTTTCGTGGGCCTGAAGTTCGGACTTGAGCTGCTTGTAAGCCTCGACCCGCTCCGGGGTGTCGCCGCTGGTCTGGATCAGCGCATCGGCGTAGGTGCGTTGGCGGTCGTGGCTTTCGCGCAAGGCTTCGAAAATATTCACGGAAGTGTCCTCATAGGCCGCGTTCTGGAATGACGCTGTTTAGGCTAGACATCTGCGCGCGAACAACGGTTCCACCTGACGACTGGAACAACGACCAGGTGACGCGATAGGCTTGGTAATGTTTTCCACCCCGGCCATAAGGAAATAGCTGATGACCCTGCGAATCGAACGGTCGCAAAACCCCACGGATGAAGAGCGCCAGGCGATCCTGCTGCCGTTGCGCGCCTATAACGCCGCAAAGGCCGGTGTCTCGACGCAGGAGCCCATTGCCTTGCTGGTGCGTGACGAAAGCGGCGAGATTCTCGGTGGGCTTCACGGTCGAGTGTTTTACCAATGGTTGTACATCGACCTGCTGTCGGTGCCGGAACAGGCCCGGGGACAGGGCATGGGCACAAAGCTGATGCAGATGGCCGAGGACCTGGCACGAGAGAAAGAATGCGTGGGGATCTGGCTCGACACCTTCGACTTCCAGGCGCCGGAGTTCTACCAGAAGCTCGGCTACAGCGAGTTAGGCCAGATCGCTGACTACCCGCCGGGCCACAAGCGCTTCTTTTTCCAGAAGCGCCTGACTTACTGATCCCACAGGGATACTGCATCGGCCTCAGAGGCAGGTCGCCAACGCCGCCAGTCGGCGCTTGGCGACAAAGTCGTCATGCTGCGCGTAATAATTCAGCACGGTGGCGGAAGCGTCGGTCTTCACGTCCACAAAGGACTCTGCCGAGCGCGTGTAAACGGTGGTGCCGCCCTTCTCGCCAGGCTGCAAATACGCGCCGGCATCGACACCGAACACCGCCTCGTCCTGCCAGGAAAACTGCACACACTGGGCGACGACTTTTTCCGGTTTGTCCGACGTCAGGGTTTTGTACGGGGTTCCAGTGCGGGCGTCGTTCATCGTCGAGCCCGCGCATCCCGCCAGCAACGTTACGGCCAGCGCCACCATCAGAATTCGCATTGCGTTCGCTCATCAAGAAAAAGCGGACTGTATCACCGCGGCACGGCGTATCGTTCTGCTTTACTTCATTTATACCGCGACACCGAGTGACGATTCGCGCACCCTGTCGCGCCATTAACGCCGCATCGCCCGTTTTCCGGGCTCATTTTCTGGAAAGGTCATGACACCCAACGCCGAATATTACAAACCGACCGCTGAATATGCCGACAAGCTGATCAGCCAGATCGGTCAGACGCCATCCTGGATCGCCAAGCGAATTGGCGTCACCGACAAGCGGATCCGTTACATCCTCGACGGCGAAAGAACCGTCAAAGGTGAAACCACGCCGATTCAAATGACCTATCCCGAGCAGTTTGCCCTCGAATGCCTGGCAGCAGCGGCCAAGGCCAGCAAGAAGCAGTCTTCGTAACCCAGCCTCAAGGAGCGACCATGGCGGCAACCGAACAGCAACACGAGCAAGCGTTGAAGAGGTTTCTCGATGAGCGCCCGGAACTGCGCGTCGAACTCGACAACCTCAACCCGCTGTTGGCTCAGGCCAAGGGCGAGACCGCGGCGCAGTACCGCGAGGAGCGCTTGCATGAAGCCTTCGAAGCCGAGGCCGAGCGTCTGGGATTGTTTGCCTGGGAGCTGACGCTGCAACTGACTGCCGCGACGGCCGAGGACTATCAGGCACAGCGCCTGGAAGTGCACAAGGAAGTGGCCGAGATGGCCGGTATGGACTGGCTGGAGTATTGCGAGTTATATGGATTGAGTAAGTGACCATTTCGGTCGCTGCCTGAGGACGACCTTCGCTGATGTTGCCATCCCTCTCAACTGAACGCGCCAGTCCTGGCCATCTGCATACCCGCAAATGGCGCGGACGCATTGGCATGTCGCTGGTGGCCAGCCTTTCGGTGCTCGCGGGCATGACCGACGCCATCGGCTTCATGGCCAGCGGCGATTTTGTCTCGTTCATGAGCGGCAACACCACCCGCCTCGCCGTCGCCATCAGCGACGGCGACCTGGGCCTGACCTTGCGCCTGGTGATCCTCGTCGGCACCTTCATCGTCGGCAACGCCTTGGGAATTGTCGTCAGCCGCCTCGGCGGTCGCCGCGCGCTGCCCTTGCTGCTGTGCATCGCCACGCTGCTCTGCGGTGCCGCCGCCTGGCCCTACGACGAACAATTGCCAGCGCTGTTGGCGGCAATCATCGCCATGGGCATGCTCAATGCCGCCGTGGAAGAAGTGAACGGCCTGCCAGTCGGCCTGACCTACGTCACCGGAGCCCTGTCGCGCTTCGGTCGTGGGCTGGGACGCTGGATGCTCGGCGAACGGCGCAACGGTTGGCGCGTGCAACTGATCCCCTGGACCGGAATGTTTGCCGGCGCGGTACTCGGTGCCGTGCTGGAACATCACCTGGGGCTCAAGGCGTTGTTTGTCAGCGGTCTGCTGGCCGGCGCGGTCGGGCTGCTGTCGCTGAAAATCCCGCGGCGCTGGCAGCTGGGTTACATGCCACGCTGAATCTTGTGTGGCCCGCACAGACAACATCGATTTAGCCGCCCCGGCGATAAAGCTTTATCATGGCCGCAGTTTTACTGATCGAGTCCGTCATGAAGTTCGCCATCGCGCTGTTTTCCGCCGCCCATGCGCCCTCCTCGCGCCGCGCCCTGCTGTTCGCACAGGCTGCGCTGGCCGGCGGGCATGAGATTGTCCGGCTGTTTTTCTATCAGGACGGCGTCTACAACGCCTCTGGCAGTGTGGTCACGCCGCAGGATGAGCAGGACTTGCCCAAGCAATGGCGCAACTTCGTCACCGAGCATCAACTGGACGGTGTCGTGTGTATCGCGGCCGCCCTGCGTCGTGGCGTGCTGAACGAAGAAGAAGCCGGGCGCTATCAGCGTGAAGCCGTGGCGGTGGGCGCGCCGTGGGAATTGTCTGGTCTGGGCCAGTTGCATGACGCGGTGCAGGACGCTGACCGCCTGATCTGTTTCGGAGGCGCATGAGATGCCTAAATCCTTGCTGATTATCAGCCGTCAGGCGCCCTGGTCCGGGCCGAGTGCGCGGGAAGCGCTGGACATCGTGCTGGCCGGCGGTGCCTTTGATCTGCCGATCGGTTTGCTGTTTCTCGATGACGGGGTGTTCCAGCTCGCCACGAAACAGGATGCCAAGGCCCTCCAGCAGAAGGACCTGAGCGCCAACCTGCAAGCCTTGCCGATGTTCGGCGTCGACGAGCTGTTTGTCTGTGGCGACAGTGCCGCTGAACGCGGCCTGGACCCGGTCGGTTTATCGCTTGAAGAAGCCCAGGTGCTGGCCGCCCACGAAATCACCGCACTTATTGACCGTTACGACCAGGTGATCACCCTCTGATGTCGACTTTGCATGTGTTGTCTCATTCCCCGTTCGGCGACGATCGCCTGACCAGTTGCCTGCGCTTGTTGGGCGCTGGCGATGCGCTGCTGCTGACTGGCGACGCTGCCTATGCGTTGCAACCGGGCACCGCGCCGTTCAATGCGCTGAACGCCCGCAATCTGAAACTGTTCGTACTGGCCGAAGACGCCAAGGCTCGCGCGCTGGAGATTCCTGACACGGTCACGGCCATCGATTACCCGGCCTTCGTCGAGCTGTCGATTCACTACGACAAGGTCAACAGTTGGCTATGAACTCCCTGACGGTCGGCGCCCGCGCCATCGAGTTGGACAAGGACGGTTTCCTGGTGGAACTGAGCGATTGGTCCTTTGAGGTGGCCAGCGCCCTGGCCGCCGCCGAAGACATCGAGTTGAGCCCCGAACACTGGGAAATCCTCGAACTGCTGCGCAGTTTCTATGCCGAATTCCAGTTGTCGCCGGCCACTCGTCCGCTGATCAAGTACACCGCGCTGAAGCTGGGCCCGGACAAGGGCAACAGCCTGCACCTGAACCGATTGTTCAAAGGCACCCCTGCCAAACTCGCCGCGAAACTGGCGGGCCTGCCCAAACCGACGAATTGCTTATGACCGACTACCCAGCGCTTACCCTCGAAACACCCGCCGAACACCCGTTCGCCCAATTCGTGCGCATCCTCGGCAAAGGCAAACGCGGCGCCCGCGACTTGACCCGCGAGGAAGCCCGGGTCGCCATGGGCATGGTGCTCGACCACAAGGTCGAAGACACCCAGCTCGGCGCCTTCCTGATGCTGTTGCGGCACAAGGAAGAAAGCGCTGAGGAAATGGCCGGGTTCACCGAAGCGTTGCGTGAACGTTTGCAGGCACCGACGTTGAATGTGGATCTGGACTGGCCAACCTACGCCGGCAAGAAACGTCATCTGCCGTGGTATCTGCTGGCGGCCAAGTGCCTGGCGCAGAACGGCGTGCGCGTTTTCATGCATGGCGGCGGCGCGCACACCGCGGGTCGGCTCTATAGCGAACAATTGCTGGATGAGTTGAAAATTCCGTTGTGCCGCGACTGGCAGCAGGTCGGCGAGGCGCTCGATAACGGCGGTCTGGCCTTCATGCCGCTTGTGGATTGGGCGCCCCAACTTCAGCGCATGATCGACCTGCGCAATACATTGGGCCTGCGCTCGCCAATCCATTCCCTGACGCGGATTCTCAATCCGCTGGGCGCTCGCTGTGGCCTGCAAAGCATTTTCCACCCTGGCTACCAAGCGGTGCATCGCGATGCCAGCGGCTTGCTCGGGGACACCGCAATCGTGGTCAAGGGCGACGGCGGCGAAATCGAGATCAACCCGGACGCCGACAGCCACTTGTACGGCACCACGGGCGGCGAAAGCTGGGACGAGGAATGGCCGCAGCTGTCGAGCCAGCGTCACGTCAAACCGGCCACCCTCGATCCCGAACATCTGAAAGCGGTGTGGCGTGGTGACGTGGTCGACAGCTATCCGCAAATGGCGCTGATCTCGACCATGGCCCTGGCCTTGCGTGGCCTTGGTCAAACTCGTGAGCAAGCCTTCGAAACCGCCCAGCAGTATTGGGATGCTCGGGACAAATCGATTTAACCGATCATAAGCGCCAAACCTTTGCGCTTTTTTATCGAACCTATGCGAATAGACTCCTCTCCAACGCTTATTGGCTGAGGAGTCTTGAACATGGGTTTGTTAGTTGAAGGTCGCTGGCATGACCAGTGGTACGAAAGCGGCAAGGACGGTACGTTCCAGCGTGAACAAGCGCAGCGTCGTAACTGGCTGACCGTCGACGGCAAGCCTGGCCCGACCGGTGTCGGTGGCTTTGCGGCCGAGGCCGGTCGCTATCATCTCTATGTGTCCCTCGCCTGCCCGTGGGCTCACCGCACGCTGATCCTGCGCAAACTCAAAGGTCTCGAAAGCCTGATCGATGTGTCAGTGGTCAGTTGGCTGATGCTGGAAAACGGCTGGACCTTCGACCAGAACCTCGGATCGACCGGGGACAAGCTCGATCACTTCAATTTCATGCACCAGCGCTACACCGCCGATACCGCCGACTACACCGGCCGCGTCACCGTGCCGGTGCTCTGGGACAAACAGCAGAATCGCATCGTCAACAATGAATCGGCGGAGATCATCCGCATGTTCAATGGCGCCTTCGATGATTTGACGGGGAATGACCTGGATTTCTACCCGGCACCGCTGCGAGGCGAGATCGATGCGCTGAACGAACGGATTTATCCGGCGGTGAACAATGGCGTGTATCGCGCCGGGTTTGCTACGTCGCAGCAGGCATATGAAGAGGCGTTCGACGGGTTGTTCGAGGAGCTTGATCGACTGGAACAGCTATTGGGCGCCAATCGTTACCTGACGGGTGAATACCTGACCGAAGCTGACATTCGGCTGTTCACTACGTTGATTCGCTTTGATGCGGTGTATTACGGGCACTTCAAGTGCAACCTGCGGCGGATCGCCGACTATCCGAACCTGTCGAACTGGCTGCGGGAGATTTATCAGTGGCCGGGGATTGCCGAGACGGTGGACTTTACCCACATCAAGAATCACTACTACGGCAGCCACAAGACCATCAATCCGACCGGGATCGTACCTAAAGGGCCTGCGCAGGAATTCACAGCACCGCATGATCGCGAGCGGTTGAGCGGGAAAGGGGTTTGGCGCAGGGCCTGAGAACACACTCTGACCTGAGAGTGCTCGCGATCCATTGTGGCGAGGGAGCTTGCTCCCGCTGGGCTGGGCAGCAGCCCTAAAATCCCCACCAGACTCTTTCTGATAGACCGCAAAACCGGAATTGGGGGTCGCTTCGCGACCCAGCGGGAGCAAGCTCCCTCGCCACAGCTCAGACTTGTGCCTGAGCGCCCTCGAACCACGCCAGTTTCTCGCGCAATTGCACCACTTCCCCAACGATCACCAGCGTCGGCGCATGCACTTCATGCTCCGCCACCAGGCTTGGCAAATCAGCCAACGTACCGGTAAACACCCGCTGATTAACGGTGGTGCCCTGCTGGATCAACGCCGCTGGCGTATCCGCCGCGCGACCATGCTTGATCAACTGCTCGCAGATGATCGGCAAGCCCACCAACCCCATGTAAAACACCAGGGTTTGCGCCGGCGCGACCAGGTCGGCCCACGGCAAATCGGTGGAACCGTCCTTCAGGTGCCCGGTGACAAAACGCACAGACTGCGCGTAATCACGGTGAGTCAGCGGAATCCCGGCATACGCCGCGCAACCGCTGGCGGCCGTGATACCCGGCACCACCTGGAACGGGATGCCATGGGCCGCCAGCTCTTCGATCTCTTCACCGCCGCGACCGAAGATGAACGGATCACCGCCCTTCAACCGCACGACCCGCTTGCCTTGCTTGGCCAAATCCACCAATTGCTGGTTGATCTGATCCTGAGGCACGGCGTGTTCGGCGCGACGCTTGCCGACGTAAATACGCTCGGCATCGCGACGGCACAAATCCAGAATCGCCGGCGCCACCAAGCGGTCATACAGCACCACATCGGCTTGCTGCATCAAGCGCAAGGCACGGAAGGTCAACAGGTCGGGATCACCCGGGCCGGCGCCCACCAAGTAGACTTCGCCCGTTGCATTCGGCGCTTCACCGGCAATTTTCGCCAGCATCAAGCGCTCGGCTTCGGCGCCCTGCCCGGCCAGTTGCCGGTCGGCAATCGGGCCCTGGAACACGTCTTCCCAGAACGCCCGACGCTGCTGCACATCCGGGAACAGGTGTTTGACCTGGCTGCGAAAACGCGCGGCCAGGCCGGCCAGTTGACCGTAGGTGGAAGGAATCCAGGTTTCCAGTTTGGCGCGGATCAACCGCGCCAGCACCGGCGCATCGCCGCCGCTGGAAACCGCTACGATCAAAGGAGAACGGTCGACAATCGCCGGGAAGATCACGCTGCACAACGCTGGCGCGTCCACCACATTGACCGGTACACAACGCCGATGGGCATCGGCGGAGACTTGCGCGTTCAGCGGTTCGTCGTCGGTGGCGGCGATGATCAGCCCGCAACCGTCCAGGTCCGACTCAACGTAGCCTCGCACCAGACACTCACCACCACTGCCGGCAACCAGTTCGCGCAGTTGCGGTTCGATTTCAGGTGCGACCACCCGCAGCAGCGCACCGGCTTCGGCCAGCAGACGGGATTTGCGCAAGGCAATCTCCCCCCCGCCGACGACCAAGACACGACTGCCGCGAAGGTTATGGAACAGCGGCAGATAGTCCATTTAGCCGATGACCTCAAGGCCACCCATGTACGGTTTCAGCACGTCTGGCACACGGATCGAACCGTCGGCTTGCTGATAGTTTTCCAGCACTGCCACCAGGGTACGACCGACCGCCAGGCCGGAACCGTTCAGGGTGTGAACCAGTTCAGGCTTGCCGGTTTCCGGGTTACGGAAACGCGCTTGCATGCGACGGGCCTGGAAGTCGCCGCAGTTGGAGCACGACGAAATCTCGCGGTATTTGTCCTGGCTCGGGATCCACACTTCCAGGTCGTAGGTCTTGACCGCGCTGAAGCCCATGTCGCCGGTGCACAGCGCAATGGTGCGGTATGGCAGCTCGAGCAATTGCAGGACTTTTTCAGCGTTGGCCGTCAGGCCTTCCAGCGCTTCCATCGAAGTCGACGGCTCAACGATCTGGACCATTTCAACCTTGTCGAACTGGTGCTGACGGATCATGCCGCGCGTATCGCGACCCGAGGCACCCGCCTCACTGCGGAAGCATGGGGTGTGGGCGACGAACTTGATCGGCAGCAGTTTCGAATCGACGATTTCGCCAGCGACGATGTTGGTCAGCGACACTTCGGCGGTCGGAATCAGGTACAGATCGGCTTCGCCTTCGCGAGCGATCTTGAACAGGTCTTCTTCGAATTTCGGCAACTGACCGGTGCCTTGCAGCGCCGGCGCTTGAACCAGATAAGGCGTGTACGCCTCTTCGTAACCGTGTTCGCTGGTGTGCAGGTTGATCATGAACTGCGCCAGGGCGCGGTGCATACGAGCAATCGGGCCACGCAACAGGGCGAAACGGGCGCCGGACAGCTTGGCGGCGGTTTCGAAGTCAAGCCAGCCGAATTTCTCGCCCAGGGCGACGTGGTCCAGAACCGGGAAGTCGAACGCAGTCGGGGTGCCCCAGCGGCGCACTTCGACGTTGCCGTCTTCGTCATCACCGATCGGCACGGATTCGTGCGGCAGGTTCGGGATGCCGAGCAGAATCGAATCCAGATCGGTCTGGATCGCGTCCAGCTCGACTTTACCGGCGCTCAATTCGTTCGCCATGCGCTCGACGTCGGCCATCAGCGGTGCGATGTCTTCGCCGCGCTGCTTGGCCTGGCCGATGGATTTGGAGCGCGCGTTACGATCAGCCTGCAGTGCTTCGGTGCGGGTCTGGACGGTCTTGCGCTGTTCTTCCAGCGCTTCGATGCGCGCAACATCCAGCGTGTAGCCACGGGATGCCAGGCGGTCCGCTACGTCCTGAAGGTTGCTACGTAACAGTTTGGAATCGAGCATGTCGGTCTCTCGTTATCAAAGTTTGGTCAAGGACAGGCCAGCCCAGGTAGCGAGCAGCCCACCGAATACGCTGATGGCAGCATAGACAAAAGCCAGCGGTATTTGCCCGGTTTCCAGCAGACGAACCGTATCCAGTGAAAAAGATGAAAAAGTCGTCAGCCCCCCGAGGAAGCCGACCATCAACCCGGCGCGCACCTCAATCGGCACCTCCGGGCGTACTAAAAACAGACCGTATAGAACGCCGATCAGCAAACAGCCGACGATATTAACGGCCAGCGTCGCGGTATAGAAGTGCCGCGGCCAATTAGCGTTGATCCAGTTACCCGTGGCAAAGCGTAAAAGCGTTCCGGCGATACCGCCCACAGAAACGGCAACGATCAAAGGGATCACTATTTTCTCCGCTGCCGGGGGCTGAGACGGTCCAGTTGCGCGAGGTGATTGAGCTTCTCGCCGATTTTCAGTTCCAGGCCACGCGGCACCGGCTGATAGAACGGTTGTGGCTCGAGTTCTTCCGGGAAATAGTCTTCGCCAGCGGCGTAAGCGTCCGGCTCATCGTGGGCGTAACGGTATTCGTCGCCATAACCCAGTTGCTTCATCAACTTGGTCGGCGCGTTGCGCAGGTGCAGCGGCACTTCCAGCGAACCGTGTTCGGTGGCGCTGCGCATGGCGGCTTTGAAACCCATGTACACCGCGTTGCTTTTCGGCGCGCAGGCCAGATAGGTGATGGCCTGAGCCACCGCCAATTCGCCTTCCGGGCTGCCGAGGCGCTCTTGCACTTCCCACGCCGCCAGGCACAGGCTCAAGGCGCGGGGGTCGGCGTTGCCGATGTCTTCGCTGGCCATGCGCACCACGCGCCGGGCCAGGTACAACGGATCGCAACCGCCGTCGATCATGCGGGCGAACCAGTACAGCGCGCCGTCGGGGTTGGAGCCGCGCACCGATTTGTGCAACGCGGAAATCTGGTCGTAAAACGCTTCGCCGCCCTTGTCGAAACGTCGACGGGTATCACCCAGCAGGCTTTGCAGCAGATCGACGCCGATCTCGCTGTTGTCTTCAGCCAGGTCCGAGGCATTTTCCAGCAGGTTGAGCAGCCGCCGGCCATCGCCATCGGCGGCCGACAGCAGCATCTGGAAGCCTTCATCGCTGAGGGTCAATTGCCGCTTGCCCAGGCCGCGCTCTTCGGTCAGCGCGCGATGCACCAGTTTGCGCAGGGCCGCTTCATCGAGGCTTTTGAGCACGTAGACGCGCGCCCGGGAGAGCAACGCGTTGTTGAGTTCGAACGAAGGGTTTTCAGTGGTTGCGCCGATGAAAATCAGCGTACCGTCTTCGACGTATGGCAGGAACGCATCCTGCTGGGACTTGTTGAAGCGATGCACTTCATCGACGAACAGGATGGTCCGCTTGCCGTACTGTCCGGCTTGCTGCTTGGCGATTTCCACCGCCTGACGGATTTCCTTCACGCCGGCCAGTACCGCCGAAACCGTTTCGAAGTGCGCATCCGAGACTTCCGCCAGCAGCCGCGCCAGTGTGGTTTTCCCCACACCCGGCGGGCCCCAGAAAATCATCGAATGCAGGGCACCCTGCTCCAGGGCTTCGCGCAAAGGCTTGCCGCGAGCGAGCACGTGTTCCTGACCGACGTACTCGTCCAGATTGGCGGCACGCAGGCGTGCTGCCAAAGGTTGAGCGATCGGGGCACTGCGAAACAGGTCCATCACGTGCGGTTAAAACCTCGCTTTATTACGCAGTTCTCAAGTCTGGCGAAATCCTGTGGCGAGGGAGCTTGCTCCCGCTGGACTGCGCAGCAGTTCCATTTTTTGGGGGCGCTTCGCGCCCCAGCGGGAGCAAGCTCCCTCGCCACACAAGCCCGCTCTCACTGGTTTGCGTTTTACTCTTGAATCACATCGGCACCCTTGGGGATGTCGAACTTGAACTTGGACGCCGGGATCGGCTCGTTGGCCTTGACGCCGGTGAACAGGATGTTGGTGCGCTGACCGACGCTGTCGATCATTTGCATGTCGTTGACCAAGCCATTGCGGAACGACAGGCGCAGGCTGTCGAACAGGGTGTCCTTGGTTTTCGGCTTCAAGGTGAAGTCGATCACGCCACCGGCTTCCTTGGCGCTGATGTCGAAGCTCTGGCTGATCTTGGACACGTCACCGGACAGCAGCAACGCCGGGGTCTGGGTCAGGCGCTGGTCGAGGTTCTTGATGGTGGCCTGCTCCAGGTCCGGATCCCACAACGTCACCTTCTTGCCGTCGGAGACCATGGTTTGTTCGGCCGGCGCATTGGTGTGCCAGTAAAACAGGCCAGGACGCTGCAAGGACATTTCACCCGCGGTTTCCTGCAACTGGGTGCCGCTGCCGTCGAGGGTCAGCTGGGAGAAACGCGCGGTCAGTGTCTGGGATTTTTCCAGCAGTTGGGTCAGACGTGCCACGTCCTTGTCATCGGCGTGGGCCGAGAGCGTGGTCAAAGCCAAAACCGGCAGCAACAGCATGCGGATAAGACGCATGGGAGTCCTCATAACATTCGTGGGGGTGCGATGGCGCGTCATTACGCCACCGCGTTTCAATCAATTCAGTCGCGTACCGGGCCCGGAGCCAGGACTTCACGCGAACCGTTGGTGTTCATGGACGTCACGACCCCGGCCATTTCCATGGCTTCGATCATGCGCGCGGCGCGGTTGTAGCCGATTTTCAGCTTGCGCTGAACCGCAGAGATGGACGCACGACGGCTTTCCAGTACGAACTGCACCGCTTCGTCGTAGAGCGCATCGGACTCACTGTCTTCGTCGCCACCGCTGCCGCCTTCAAAGCCGCTACCCGGCTCTTCGACACCGGCGAGAATCTCGTCGTTGTACTCCGGCGCGCCGCGCAGTTTCCAGGCTTCGACCACCCGGTGAACCTCGTCATCGGACACAAAGGCGCCGTGGACACGAATCGGCAGACTGGTGCCCGGCGGCATGTAGAGCATGTCACCGTGGCCCAACAGTTGTTCGGCGCCACCCTGGTCGATGATGGTCCGGGAGTCGATCTTGCTCGACACCTGGAACGCCATACGCGTCGGAATGTTGGCCTTGATCAGACCGGTGATCACGTCAACCGACGGACGCTGGGTCGCGAGGATCAAGTGGATACCGGCAGCACGGGCCTTCTGGGCGATACGGGCGATCAGTTCTTCAACCTTCTTGCCGACGATCATCATCATGTCGGCGAATTCGTCCACCACCACGACAATCGTCGGCAGCTTGGTCAGCAGCGGCGCTTCGTCGTGAATGCTTTCGCGCTTGTACAACGGATCGGTCAACGGCGTACCGGCGTCCTGGGCTTCCTTGACCTTGGCATTGAAGCCCGACAGGTTACGCACGCCCATTTTCGCCATCAGTTTGTAGCGACGCTCCATCTCCGCCACGCTCCAGCGCAGGGCGTTGGCGGCGTCCTTCATGTCGGTCACGACCGGGCACAACAGGTGCGGAATGCCTTCGTAGATCGACAGCTCAAGCATTTTCGGGTCGATCATGATCAGCTTGGCGTCTTCCGGGCCGGACTTGAACAGGATCGACAGGATCATCGCGTTCACGCCCACCGATTTACCGGAACCGGTCGTACCGGCTACCAGCAAGTGAGGCATCTTCGCCAGGTCGGTGATGACCGGCTTGCCACCAATGTCGTGACCCAGGGCCAAGGTAACCGGCGACTTGAAGTTGTCGTACTCGGGGGTCGACAGCACTTCGGAGAAGCGCACGATCTGGCGGTCTTCGTTAGGAATCTCGATACCGACGGTGGTCTTGCCCGGAATCACTTCCACCACCCGCACGCTGGTCACGGCGAGGGAGCGTGCAAGGTCTTTCGCCAGGTTGGAGATACGGCTGACCTTGACGCCCGCCGCTGGCTGGATTTCGTAACGGGTAATCACCGGGCCCGGGTGAATCGAATCCACCGAGACTTCGACGCCGAATTCCTTGAGCTTGATTTCCAGCAAATGGCCGACCGCAGCCAGGGATTCAGGCGAATAATTGAGTTGTTTCTTTTCTGCCGGGTCGAGAATCGAGATCGGCGGCAAGGTGCCTTCGACGGCGCTGTCGACGAACAACGGCGCCTGTTTCTCTTTTTCCACGCGCTTGCTGGGCGCCGTGGGCTTGGGCGGCGCAGGGGCAATCACCGGCGGCACCTGCTTCTCGCGGTCAGACATGTGTTTGCTCAGGGCCTGCTCGCGCTCGATCAGGCGCTCCTTGACCTTGGCCTGCTCGCGTTTGTCGGTGACGGTCGGCGCCACCACGTCATGCATGCGGTCGTCGACTTCACGTAATTGAGCAACCAATTGTTTGCGCTCGACACGGGCCGCCCACCAGCGATTGGCCGCGCCCTGGAACAATTCGAACAGGTCGAGGGTGATCTTGCCGGTGAGGTCCATCACTTTGAACCACGATAGGTCGGTGAACACCGTCAGGCCAAACAGGAACAACGCGATGAACAACAGCGTGCTGCCCTGGATATTCAGGGCGTTCCTGGCCAGATCGCCAAGGCTTTCGCCCAAAGCGCCGCCAGCGCCGGCCGGCAGACCAGTCGCGGCGTGGAAATGGATATGGGCCAGGGCCGCGCCCGAGAGCACCAGGAACACCAGGCCGATCAGGCGCCAGGAGAACAGCCAGCCGCTCCACTCCCACTGCTCGTGGCGTTGGCGAAAGATTTGATAAGCCTTGATCGCCAGCAACAGCGGGAAGATGTAGGCGAAGTAACCCAACACCATGAACAGGATGTCGGCGCTGTAGGAGCCGACCGGTCCGCCGAAGTTCTGCACATCGTCGATCTTGCTGTTATGGCTCCAGCCCGGATCGTCCTTGCCGTAGGTCAACAAGGCCATCATCAGGAACAGGCACAAGCCGCCGATGGCGATCAATGCACCTTCCTTGAGCCGGTAGTGCAATTGCTGGCGCCAGAGCGGAACGACTGTTTTTGGTGCTGCGGTGGATTTCTTCAAAACGCTTCTTTTCCTGCGCCCATGGCGCGTCCATCTGTTGAATGACTATAAAAAACTGCCCATTCCAGGCAGGTAAAAAAGTTAACAGGCGTAACTGGGACTACTTTTAACACTACGCTCCGGTTTTTATAAACACGGCGCGTCGCGAATATTCTGTAACAAGTACGCATTGTACGGGTTTGTTCGTCCGATGCCATGCTTGAAACCCAAGGTGTAGCATAGCCAACAGCACATTACGCACGGTTCAATTTGAGCATGCATTCTCTTTTGTGACAAAGGCTTATGAGGTGTTTTTATGAGCGAAGCGAAGCATTCCCGCCTGATCATTCTGGGTTCCGGCCCCGCCGGTTACAGCGCGGCCGTTTATGCTGCCCGCGCCAACCTCAAACCCGTTGTCATTACCGGAATACAGGCAGGTGGCCAGCTCACCACCACCGTCGAAGTCGACAATTGGCCTGGTGATGTCGAAGGCCTCACCGGACCGGTGCTGATGGAGCGCATGCAAAAACACGCTGAGCGCTTTCATACAGAGATCGTTTACGACCACATCCACACTGCCAAGTTGCAACAGCGCCCGTTCGAACTTATCGGCGACGGTGGCACTTACACCTGTGACGCGCTGATTATCGCCACCGGCGCCTCGGCGCAATACCTGGGGCTGCCATCGGAAGAGACATTTGCCGGCAGAGGGGTTTCGGCTTGCGCGACGTGCGACGGTTTCTTCTACCGAAATCAGGTGGTTGCGGTCGTGGGCGGCGGCAATACGGCGGTTGAAGAAGCGCTGTACCTGTCGAACATCGCCAAGGAAGTTCACCTGATTCACCGGCGCGACAAGTTGCGCTCGGAGAAGATTCTTCAGGACAAGCTCTTCGAAAAAGCCGCCAAAGGTAATATCCGCCTGCACTGGAACCAGAATCTGGATGAGGTACTGGGCGATGCCGGCGGTGTGACCGGCGCCCGCCTGCGGGACAGCCACACTGGCGAAACCCGTGAATTGCCGCTGACCGGCGTGTTCATCGCTATCGGCCACAAACCCAACACCGACCTGTTCGAAGGTCAGCTGCCAATGCGTAACGGCTATCTGCTGGTCAAGGGCGGCAGCGAAGGCGACGCTACCAGCACCGAAATCCCGGGCGTGTTTGCCGCCGGCGACGTGGCCGATCACGTTTACCGTCAGGCCGTCACCTCTGCCGGGGCCGGCTGCATGGCCGCGCTGGACGCCGAGAAGTATCTCGACGACATTCCAGTCGTTTGACGGCACACTTCACGGTGGGCCCACCCACCCACCACTGCCCTCCCCTTCTGCAAGCCCGGATGCCATGCTGACTTGGTTACAACGCAACACCCTGACCTTCCCGCCCCTGGAAAAAGCCATGCGCGATCCCAACGGGTTGTTGGCCGCGGGCGGCGATCTGTCCGCCGATCGTCTGATTCAGGCCTATCGCCACGGCTGTTTTCCGTGGTTCTCGGAAGGCCAGCCGATTCTCTGGTGGTCGCCGGATCCACGCACCGTACTGTTTCCCGACGAACTGCATGTCTCGCGCAGCCTGAACAAGCTGTTGCGTCAGCAACGCTATCAAGTGACCTTTGATCAGGATTTTGCCGCGGTCATCCGCGCCTGCGCCGCGCCACGGGACTACGCAGACGGCACCTGGATCACGGAAGCCATGCAGAACGCCTACCTCGAGCTGCACAGGCGCGGCTACGCCCATTCGGTGGAAGTCTGGGACCAGGGCGAACTGGTCGGCGGGCTCTATGGCCTGGCGATGGGTCAACTGTTTTTCGGCGAATCCATGTTCAGCCGCGCCGACAACGCCTCTAAATATGGTTTTGCCACACTGGTCCGACATCTGAAAGACTCAGGCTTTGTGCTGATCGACTGCCAGATGCCTACCGACCATCTGCACAGCCTCGGCGCCGGGGCGATTCCCCGCCGCGAGTTTGCCGACTACCTGGCGCGGCATCTGGACCAACCCAGCCGCGCAACCTGGGTTTGCTGAGCGACTTTGGCGCGTGTGGCTTACACTTAATTCAAAACCTTATTCCGAGGGTTGATCATGACCGAGTTGGCGCGTTTGAAGTTCTATGCCACTCAGCCCCACTCTTGCAGTTATCTGCCCGAGGAGCAGGCCACGACCTTGTTCCTCGACCCTAGTCAGCCCATGGATGTGCATGTCTATGCAGACCTGTCTGAAATGGGTTTCCGTCGTAGCGGCGATCATCTTTACCGGCCTCATTGCCAGAATTGCAATGCGTGCGTACCGGCGCGCATCCCTGTGGCGCAGTTTTCACCCAACCGCCAGCAGAAACGCATCTTCAAACGCAACGTCGACCTGCAGGTGCGCCCTGCCAGGCCGCAATTCAGCGAAGAGTATTTCGACCTTTATCAGCGCTATATCGAACAGCGTCACGCCGATGGCGATATGTACCCGCCCAGTCGCGACCAGTTTGCGACGTTCCTGGTACGTGACCTGCCGTTTTCCCGATTCTACGAATTCCGCCTCGAAGGACGACTGGTGGCGGTGGCCGTCACTGACTTGCTGCCGAACGGTCTGTCGGCGGTCTACACCTTCTACGAGCCCACCGAAGAACGCCGCAGCCTGGGGCGGTATGCAATTCTCTGGCAAATCGCCGAGGCTGAGCGCCTGGGACTGGACGCCGTCTATCTGGGTTACTGGATCAAAAACTGCAAAAAGATGAGCTACAAGACTCAATATCGCCCTATCGAACTGCTGATTAATCAGCGCTGGGTCATCCTGAACTAGAGCACGCCGTAAACCCCTTGGCTTAAACCCCATTTTTCGGGCACAATGCACGCCGCTTTTGCCTGGCGCAGTTGCACCGGGCCATTCATTGGACACCGAGGGCTTTACTGCATGTCGAAAGAAGACAGCTTCGAAATGGAAGGCACTGTCGTCGACACCCTGCCCAACACCATGTTTCGTGTGGAGTTGGAAAATGGGCACGTCGTAACCGCGCATATCTCCGGCAAGATGCGCAAGAACTACATTCGTATTCTTACCGGCGACAAAGTGCGCGTCGAGCTGACGCCCTATGACTTGAGCAAAGGGCGCATCACTTACCGCGCTCGCTAATCAAGTCAATACAAAACGCCCGGTTTATGCCGGGCGTTTTTGTGTGCGCGTGATTTTATGCCGCACACGGACAATGTGGGAGCGAGCTTGCTCGCGATAGCGGATTGTCATTCAACATTGATTTCGACTGAACCGCCGCCATCGTCGGAACGCCGCCCGGAGCAAGCTCGCTCCCACAGGGGATCAATGTAGATCTGACAGACAGCAAAAAGGCGCCTTTCGGCGCCTTTTGCTTTGTCGCGGTTAACGTCAGGCCATTTCAGCCGTGGTCTCGAAGTCGAAGGTCAGCTCGCCGTCCTTGAGATCGATGTGAACCACGCCACCATGGTCGGCCAGTTCGCCAAAGAGAATCTCTTCCGCCAGCGGACGCTTGATCTTGTCCTGAATCAAACGCGCCATTGGACGAGCGCCCATTGCCGTGTCGTAGCCTCCCACTGCCAGCCAGCCGCGCGCCGCGTCCGTCACTTCCAGCTGCACGCGCTTGTCTTCCAGCTGCGCCTGAAGCTCGGTAAGGAACTTGTCCACCACGCTTTTGATGACCTCATGGCTGAGGCGACCAAACTGGATAATGGTGTCCAGACGGTTGCGGAACTCTGGCGTGAAGCTCTTCTTGATCACTTCCATCGCATCGGACGAGTGGTCCTGATGGGTGAAACCGATCGAAGCACGAGCGGCCGTTTCGGCACCGGCGTTGGTCGTCATGATGACGATCACGTTACGGAAGTCCGCCTTGCGCCCGTTGTTATCGGTCAGCGTACCGTGGTCCATCACCTGCAGCAGCAGGTTGAAGACTTCCGGATGCGCCTTCTCGATCTCATCGAGCAACAGCACGCAGTGAGGCTGCTTGGTGATGGCTTCGGTCAGCAGACCGCCCTGGTCGAACCCGACATAGCCTGGAGGCGCACCGATCAGACGCGATACGGTGTGGCGCTCCATGTACTCGGACATGTCGAAACGAACCAGTTCGATACCCAACGCCTTGGCCAGCTGACGTGCCGCTTCGGTTTTACCGACACCGGTAGGCCCTGCGAACAGGAACGAACCGACTGGCTTGTCAGGCGACTTGAGGCCGGCACGGGACAGTTTGATCGCGGTCGACAGCGAGTCGATTGCGGCATCCTGGCCAAATACTGTCAGCTTCAGGTCACGCTCAAGGTTACGCAGCAGCTCTTTGTCGGAACTGGTGACGTGCTTAGGCGGAATCCGCGCGATTTTCGCGACGATGTCCTCGACCTGAGGCACTTCGATGCGTTTCACGCGTTTCTCGATTGGCTGCAGACGCTGGTAGGCGCCCGCCTCGTCGATGACGTCGATGGCTTTGTCCGGCATGTGCCGGTCATTGATGTAGCGCGAGGCCAGTTCAGCCGCCGCACGCAACGCTTCATCGCTGTATTCGATGTTGTGGTGCGCTTCGAAACGACCTTTCAGGCCGCGCAGGATGCCAATGGTGTCTTCCACCGAAGGTTCCGACACGTCGACCTTCTGGAAGCGCCGGGCCAAAGCACGGTCCTTCTCGAAGATCCCGCGGAATTCCTGGAACGTGGTCGAACCGATGCAACGGATATCACCCGACGACAGCAGCGGCTTGAGCAGGTTCGAGGCATCCATGACCCCACCGGACGCGGCACCCGCACCAATGATGGTGTGGATTTCGTCGATGAACAGGATCGCCTGCGGACGTTTTTTCAGCTCATTGAGCAACGCCTTGAAGCGCTTCTCGAAATCGCCGCGGTATTTGGTCCCGGCCAGCAAGGCCCCCAGATCGAGGGAATACACCACGCTGTTGGCCAGCAAGTCCGGCACCTGGTTGTCGACAATGCGTTTGGCCAGGCCTTCGGCAATCGCGGTTTTACCCACGCCCGCCTCGCCCACCAACAGCGGATTGTTTTTGCGACGACGCGCCAGGATCTGCGCAACGCGCTCGACTTCCAGCTCACGGCCTACCAATGGATCGATTCGACCCTGGCGCGCGAGTTCGTTGAGGTTGCTGGCATAAGCATCCAGAGGATTGCCTGAAGAAGAAGACTCACCGCCCTCGTCGTCCTGCATATCTTGTTCACCTTCAGAGTGATCGCCATGCCCCGGCACTTTGGAAATGCCGTGTGCGATGTAGTTGACGACATCGATGCGCGCAACGCTCTGCTGTTTCAGCAGGAACACTGCCTGACTCTCTTGCTCACTGAAGATCGCGACCAGTACGTTGGCGCCAGTCACTTCGCGTTTGCCCGAGCTCTGTACGTGAAAGACAGCACGTTGCAGAACACGCTGGAAGCCCAGGGTTGGCTGGGTCTCACGATCCTCGTCATGAACGGGGATCAATGGCGTGGTGGAGTCGATGAACTCCTGCAGATCGTGCTTGAGTTTGTCGAGGTTTGCGCCGCAGGCACGCAAAACGGTGGCGGCAGCCTCATTGTCCAATAGGGCCAGCAGGAGGTGTTCGACGGTCATGAATTCATGACGCTTCGATCGGGCCTCCTTGAAGGCAAGATTGAGGGTGACTTCGAGCTCGCGGTTTAACATAGCTTCACCTCATACCCAAGTGGTCGGCGATTAACCGTCCTTCTCGATTTCACAGAGTAGCGGATGCTGGCTTTCCCTGGCGTACTGGTTGACCTGCATGGCCTTAGTCTCGGCGATGTCGCGGGTAAACACTCCACATACTGCCCGTCCTTCTGTGTGGACGGCCAGCATGACCTTGGTCGCCAGCTCGCGATTCAGGTTAAAAAACACCTCGAGCACTTCGACGACGAAATCCATCGGTGTGTAGTCATCATTGAACAAAACCACCTTGTACATCGGCGGCGCCTGTAAAGCAGGCTTTGCCTCCTGAACAGCAATGCCTGCGGAATCGTCGTCGTGTGAATCAGGGTGATCCTGATTGAATGTTAGTCGAATCTGGCTGATTGCATGCATGGAAAGAAAGGTTCGTCAGTTGTGCAAATACAGTGGTGGGGGCGGCTATGGACGATTTCAACTCCGACTGCCCGGTCACCTTGACTATCGGGAAAACGGTGTTACAACCAATAGAGCCCACAGTGGGTAAAAAAGGTCCGCGGAGTCAATCTTATTTCCAGGAAATGACTGCGGATGAACTGGATGATACTCCAGTGATGGAGTCTGTTGCAGAGGGATATGGGTATGTCAGTCGGTAAGGTGAAATGGTTCAACAATGCCAAGGGGTTCGGTTTCATTAACACCGACGCCAGAGAAGGCCGTGACGAAGACGGTCATCTTATTGATTTCTTTGCCCACTATTCGGCCATTGAAATGAACGGATACAAGACTCTCAAGGCCGGGCAACTCGTAAGCTTCGAGATCGTCCAGGGCCCCAAAGGGCTGCACGCGGTCAAGATCGGGGCTGTCACGACCGAGAACGAACAGGCCGCTGTCCCCCAGCAAGAAACGGTGTCAAGCTGACGCAACCCGTCATCCAGTCATAAAAAAACCGCCCGAAGGCGGTTTTTTTAATGCTGATTCGCTTACATATGCGGCTTACATATGCGAGATGAGCGCATCACCAAACGCAGACGAAGACAGCAGCTTCGCGCCTTCCATCAAACGGTGGAAGTCATAGGTCACAGTCTTGGCCGAAATCGCGCCGTTGGTACCCTTGATGATCAGATCAGCCGCTTCAGTCCAGCCCATGTGACGCAGCATCATCTCTGCGGACAGGATCAGGGAACCCGGGTTGACCTGGTCCTTGCCAGCGTACTTCGGCGCAGTGCCGTGGGTCGCTTCGAACATCGCAATGGTGTCAGACAGGTTGGCACCCGGTGCGATACCGATACCACCCACTTCCGCCGCCAGGGCGTCGGAGAGGTAGTCGCCGTTCAGGTTCAGGGTCGCGATCACATCGTATTCGGCCGGGCGCAGCAGGATCTGCTGGAGCATGGCGTCGGCGATGGCATCTTTGACGATAACGTTCTTGCCGGTTTTCGGGTTTTTGAACTGCATCCACGGCCCGCCATCGAGCAGGGTCGCGCCGAACTCTTCAGCCGCCACTTCGTAGGCCCATTCCTTGAAGGCACCTTCGGTGAACTTCATGATGTTGCCTTTGTGCACGATAGTCAGCGAGTCGCGGTCGTTGTCGACCACATACTGCAGCGCTTTTCGCGCCAGACGCTTGGTGCCTTGCAGCGAAACCGGCTTGATGCCGATACCGCAGTTTTCGTCGAAACGGATCTTGGTGACGCCCATTTCATCTTTAAGGAACTTGATGACTTTGGTCGCTTCTGGCGAACCGGCTTTCCATTCGATACCGGCGTAAATGTCTTCCGAGTTCTCACGGAAGATCGTCATGTCGACGTCGCCTGGCTTCTTGACCGGGCTAGGCACGCCTTCGAACCAGCGCACTGGGCGCAGGCAGACATAAAGGTCGAGTTGCTGACGCAGGGCCACGTTCAGGGAACGGATGCCGCCACCGACCGGGGTGGTCAGAGGGCCCTTGATGGAAACCACGTAATCCTTGACCGCGTCCAGGGTTTCCTGAGGTAGCCAGGTGTCCTGATCGTAAACCTGAGTCGCTTTTTCCCCGGCGTAGACTTCCATCCAGGAAATTTTGCGCTCGCCGCCGTAAGCCTTCTTAACAGCAGCATCGACAACCTTGATCATGACCGGGCTGATATCAACGCCAATACCATCACCTTCGATGAAGGGGATGATCGGGTTGTTAGGAACATTGAGAGAATGGTCCGCGTTGACGGTGATTTTGTCGCCGACTGCTGGAACCTGAATCTTCTTGTATCCCATGCTGAACTCCATTGTTTGGATTGAACATCTGGCTTCGTTCGAGCGTACCCCAGTTAAATCGGCACGCAAACCCTCTGTTCCAACCATCTGCCGCAAAGCTGCACAGTTCGCGACGTACAAGCCTGAAAGCAAAGGGAAAAGCGCCAAACTCAAGCACGGTGCAAGACTCTACGCCCCACTCGCCCCTGCGACCTTTAGACCAATGGACGACAATCGTTACGTATGAACCATCGGCAGATTGCCAGCTACCTATGTATAATGCCGCCCGCTGACCACAGAGTCACGACGGCCGACCTTTCTATTACGAGGCTTTGGGCCTGAAAAAGCAGGGTTGTTACCGCAACCCACCCGCTTGACGCTCGACTGATGCACCCAACATCACCGCGAAGAAATCTCGACATTCGGCTCATGGATGACTTTGAACGAACGCGCTTACCCGGCGCCCCTCGAGTTTTTCTGCGCACGCTTTAGCAAAGAAGAGAGAGTTAATCCGAATATGCCCACCCGCTCGAAGATCATCTATACCTTCACCGACGAAGCTCCCGCCCTCGCCACCTATTCACTGTTGCCTATCGTAGAGGCCTTCACCGCCTCCGCTGATATCGCCGTGGAAACCCGCGATATCTCTCTTGCAGGGCGCATCCTGGCCAGCTTCCCCGAGCAACTGGGTGACAAAGCCGTAGCCGACCACCTCGCCGAACTGGGCGACCTGGCCGTTACGCCTGAAGCCAACATCATCAAGTTGCCGAACATCAGCGCCTCGGTTCCGCAACTGCAAGCCGCGATCAAGGAACTGCAAGCCCAGGGCTTCGCACTGCCTGACTACCCGGAAACCGTGACCAGCGACGCCGACAAGCTCGCCAAGTCGCGTTACGACAAGATCAAGGGCAGCGCCGTGAACCCGGTTCTGCGCGAAGGCAACTCCGATCGTCGTGCCCCGCTGTCGGTCAAGAACTATGCACGCAAGCACCCACACAAAATGGGCGCCTGGGCTGCGGACTCCAAGTCCCACGTCGCGCACATGAGCACCGGCGATTTCTACGGCAGCGAAAAAGCTGCCCTGATCGACGCCGCTGACGCCGTCAAAATCGAACTGATCGCTCAAGACGGCACCACCACCGTCCTGAAAGAAAAAACCACCGTGCAAGCCGGTGAGATCCTCGATTGCGCGGTCATGAGCAAAAACGCTCTGCGCAGCTTCATCGCTGCCGAGATCGAAGACGCCAAGCAAAAAGGCGTGCTGCTGTCGGTTCACTTGAAAGCCACCATGATGAAGGTCTCCGACCCGATCATGTTCGGCCAGATCGTTGCCGAGTTCTATAAAGACGCACTGGCCAAGCACGCTGACGTGCTGGCTCAGATCGGCTTCAACCTGAACAACGGCATCGGCGACCTGTACGCTCGCATCAAAGCCCTGCCGGCTGAGCAGCAAGCGCAGATCGAAGCGGACATCCAGGCGGTCTACGCCGTTCGTCCGTCGCTGGCCATGGTCAACTCCGACAAAGGCATCACCAACCTGCACGTACCGAGCGACGTTATCGTCGACGCCTCGATGCCGGCGATGATCCGTGACTCCGGCAAAATGTGGGGCACTGACGGTCAGCTGCACGACACCAAGGCTGTGATCCCGGATCGCTGCTACGCCACCATCTACCAGGCGGTGATCGAAGACTGCAAGCTGCACGGCGCTTTCGATCCAACCACCATGGGCAGCGTGCCAAACGTTGGCCTGATGGCGAAAAAAGCCGAAGAATACGGCTCGCACGACAAGACGTTCCAGATCAAGGCGAACGGCGTTGTCCGCGTTACCGACGGTAAAGGCGGCCTGCTGCTGGAGCAATCGGTTGAAGCCGGCGACATCTTCCGCATGTGCCAGACCAAAGACGCGCCGATCCAGGACTGGGTCAAACTGGCCGTCAACCGTGCTCGCGCAAGCGCCACTCCAGCGATTTTCTGGCTGGACCCAATGCGCGCCCACGACGGTGTAGTGATCGAGAAAGTTCAGGCCTACCTGAAGGATCACGACACCTCCGGCCTGGACATCCGCATCATGTCGCCAGTCGACGCGATGGCCTTCACCCTGGGCCGTACTCGCGAAGGCAAGGACACCATCTCGGTGACCGGCAACGTACTGCGCGACTACCTGACTGACCTGTTCCCGATCATGGAACTGGGCACCAGCGCCAAGATGCTGTCGATCGTTCCGCTGATGAACGGCGGTGGCCTGTTCGAAACCGGCGCCGGCGGTTCGGCACCGAAGCACGTTCAGCAACTGCTGGAAGAGAACTTCCTGCGTTGGGATTCCCTGGGCGAGTTCCTGGCCCTGGCCGCTTCCCTTGAGCACCTGGGTGTTACCTACAACAACCCTAAGGCGCTGGTTCTGGCCAAGACCCTGGATCAGGCCACCGGCCAGTTCCTGGACAACAACAAGTCGCCGTCGCGTAAAGTCGGCAACATCGACAACCGCGGCAGCCACTTCTACCTGGCGCTGTACTGGGCTCAAGCCCTGGCTGCCCAGACCGAAGACACTGCACTGCAAGCGCAGTTCGGCGAACTGGCCAAGACCCTGACCGAGAACGAAGCAACCATCGTTGCCGAGCTCAACGCCGTTCAGGGCAAGCCAGTGGACATCGGCGGTTACTACCACGCCAATGCCGAGCTGATCAGCAAGGCCATGCGCCCAAGCAACACTTTCAACGCCGCGATCGCTGCGCTGGTTTAAGGTTGTAAGGATGCAAAGAAGCCCCGGCCCTGCGCCGGGGTTTCTGTTTTCGGGCTTCACACAATTCCCTGTAGGAGTGAGCCTGCTCGCGATTGCGGTATACCATTCAACATCTGTGGTGACTGACATTGCGCTATCGCGAGCAGGCTCACTCCTACATTGGACCGTGTTTCAACATTGGATATCGAGGAAGCTTTATGGACTGGAAACCCCACATCACCGTCGCCACCATCGTCGAAGACAACGGCCGCTTCCTGATGGTCGAAGAATCCAAGGGTGGACGAACGGTGCTCAACCAGCCCGCCGGTCACCTCGACCCGGACGAAACCCTGATCGAAGCCGCCGTACGCGAAACCCTCGAAGAAACCGGCTGGGACGTCGAGCCGACTGGCGTGGTGGGCATTTACCTCTACACCGCCCCGAGTAACGGCGTGACTTATCAGCGGGTCTGCTTCACCGCAAAACCACTGAAGCATCACCCCGACTACCAGCTGGACGACGGCATCGTCGGCGCAAAATGGCTGACGCGTGACGAACTGCTGGCACAGCGCGCAAACTGGCGCAGTGAGCTGATCATCCGCTGTATCGATGATTATCTGGACGGCCAACACTTCGGTCTCGAACTGATCCGCCCTTCTCTTTAGCCTTGCGGGCTTCGGCCTGTTAGAATCGCGTCCTTTTTCAAGACACTCATTGAATCCCTATGCGTGATCCAGCCCCTTCTGACACACAAAAGAAGCGCGTCATTGTCGGCATGTCCGGCGGCGTGGACTCTTCCGTTTCCGCTCTCCTGCTGATTGAGCAGGGTTATGAGGTGGAAGGCCTGTTCATGAAGAACTGGGAAGAAGACGATGGAACGGAATACTGCACCGCCATGGATGACCTGGCGGACGCTCAGGCCGTGTGCGACAAGATTGGCATCAAGCTGCACACCGCCAACTTCGCCGCCGAGTACTGGGACAACGTGTTCGAGCACTTCCTGGCCGAATACAAGGCCGGTCGCACGCCGAATCCGGACATCCTGTGTAACCGCGAGATCAAGTTCAAGGCGTTCCTCGACTACGCCATGATGCTCGGCGCCGACCTGATCGCCACCGGTCACTACGTGCGTCGCCGCGACATCGATGGTCGCACCGAGCTGCTCAAGGGCCTGGACCCGAACAAGGACCAGAGCTACTTCCTGCACGCCGTCGGCGGCGAACAGATCGCCAAGACCCTGTTCCCGGTCGGCGAGCTGGAAAAACCCGAAGTCCGCGCGATTGCCGAGAAACACGAACTCGCCACCGCGAAGAAAAAGGATTCCACCGGGATCTGCTTTATCGGCGAACGCCGCTTCAGCGACTTCCTCAAGCAGTACCTGCCGGCCCAACCGGGCGAGATCAAGACCACCGAAGGTGAAGTCATCGGCCGTCACCACGGCTTGATGTATCACACCATCGGTCAGCGCCAGGGCCTGGGCATCGGCGGCTTGAAAGACGCCAGTGACGAGCCGTGGTACGTGCTGATCAAAGACCTGGAGCACAACGAATTGATCGTTGGCCAGGGCAATGACCATCCATACCTGTTCTCCCGCGCCCTGCTCGCCTCAGACATCTATTGGGTCAACCCGATCGACCTGAGCGAACCGCGCCGGCTGACCGCTAAAGTCCGCTATCGCCAAAGCGACCAGCCGTGCACGCTGGAAAAAACCGCCACCGGCTACCGCGCGACCTTCGATGACCCGCAACGCGCGGTCACCCCAGGCCAGTCCGTGGTGTTCTACGACGGTGAAATCTGCCTCGGCGGCGGCGTGATCGAAGTCGCGGAGCCGTGGACCAGCAAAGGCACTCCTCAAGGCGAGCAGCAATGAGCCCGACTCAGGAGCAACTGACGGCACTGGGCGGCGTGTTCCTCGCCGCCGTGCTGGTCGACAAGATCGCCAAGACCGGCCAGACCGCCGAAGCCGGCCTGACCTGCATGCTCGGCAGCCTGCTGATTCGCGACCCCAAGGACACTCTGGAAGTCTACGGCGGCGACGACATCAATCTGCGTGAAGGTTACCGCGCATTGATCGGCGCCCTGGAACGCGACCCGAGCACCCTTCAGCGCGAACCGCTGCGCTATGCGCTGGCGATGCTCGGGCTGGAGCGTCAACTGGCCAAGCGCAACGACATGCTCGATGTGATCGGCAAGCGTCTGCCGCAGATTCAGTCCCAGGTCGAGCACTTCGGCCCGGCTCACGAAAACGTCATCGCAGCGTGCGGCGCCCTGTATCAGGACACCCTGAGCACCCTGCGCCAGCGAATTCAGGTCCATGGCGACATGCGCAACCTGCAGCAACCGAGCAACGCTTCGAAAATCCGCGCCCTGTTGCTGGCCGGAATTCGTTCGGCGCGCCTGTGGCGGCAGTTGGGCGGTCATCGCTGGCAGCTGGTGATCAGCCGTCGCAAGTTGCTGAAAGAGCTTTACCCGCTGATGCGCAGCAGCTGAACCGCGCCCGCAAGACCCTTTGTATTTTGTAACGCGTAAGACGCTGGTCAGTTGGCAACGGACCGGCGGATTTTTTCATGTATGATACGCGCCCCATTTCGTTGCCCGACTGTCCGAGAACACCCCATGCAGCTTTCTTCGCTCACTGCGGTTTCCCCTGTTGACGGCCGCTACGCCGGCAAAACCCAGGCCCTGCGCCCAATTTTCAGCGAATACGGCCTGATCCGTGCTCGCGTTCTGGTTGAAGTGCGCTGGCTCCAGCGCCTGGCCGCTCACCCTGGCATCAGCGAAGTGCCGGCGTTCTCCGCCGAAGCCAACGCTGTGCTGAACACCCTGGCGGAAAACTTCGCTCTGGAGCACGCCGAGCGTGTCAAAGAGATCGAGCGCACCACCAACCACGACGTCAAAGCCATTGAGTACCTGCTCAAAGAGCAAGCGGCCAAGCTGCCGGAACTGGCTGCTGTCAGCGAATTCATCCACTTTGCCTGCACCAGCGAGGACATCAACAACCTGTCCCACGCCCTGATGCTGCGCGAAGGCCGTGATGACGTGATGCTGCCGCTGATGCGCCAGACTGCCGAAGCCATCCGCGAACTGGCCATCCGTTTCGCCGACGTGCCGATGCTGTCGCGCACCCACGGTCAACCGGCTTCGCCGACCACCCTGGGCAAAGAGCTGGCGAACGTGGTTTACCGTCTGGAGCGTCAGATCGCTCAAGTCGCTGCCGTTCCGCTGCTGGGCAAGATCAACGGCGCTGTCGGCAACTACAACGCTCACCTGTCGGCCTACCCTGAGATCGATTGGGAAGAGAACGCCCGCGCCTTCATCGAAGACGAGCTGGGCCTGGGCTTCAACCCGTACACCACGCAGATCGAACCGCACGACTACATCGCCGAGCTGTTCGACGCGATCGCGCGCTTCAACACCATCCTGATCGACTTCGACCGCGACATCTGGGGCTACATCTCCCTGGGTTATTTCAAACAGCGCACTATCGCTGGCGAAATCGGTTCGTCGACCATGCCGCACAAGGTCAACCCGATCGACTTCGAAAACTCCGAAGGCAACCTGGGTATCGCCAACGCACTGTTCCAGCATTTGGCAAGCAAGCTGCCGATCTCCCGCTGGCAGCGCGACCTGACCGACTCCACCGTGCTGCGCAACCTCGGTGTCGGCTTCGCCCACAGCGTGATCGCGTACGAAGCCAGCCTGAAAGGCATCAGCAAACTCGAGCTCAACGCTCAGAAAATCGCTGCTGACCTGGACGCGTGCTGGGAAGTATTGGCCGAGCCAATCCAGACCGTGATGCGTCGCTACAACATCGAGAACCCGTACGAAAAACTGAAAGAGTTGACCCGTGGCAAGGGCATCAGCCCTGAAGCGCTGCAAACTTTCATCGACGGCCTGGACATGCCAGCCGCCGCCAAGGCCGAGCTGAAACTGCTCACCCCGGCGAACTACATCGGCAACGCTGTAGAGCAAGCCAAACGCATCTGATCGACCGCTTTACCCTTTTGAGACGCCCGGCAGCGCCGGGCGTTTTTATTCCCGTCTGAAAAGTGCTTTTTTTCAATAGGTTACACATGAATCCTGACATTCCTCTTCAACTCCTGGGCGGCATCACGGCGCGCGAATTCCTGCGCGACTACTGGCAGAAAAAACCCCTGCTGATCCGTCAGGCGATTCCTGAATTCGAAAGCCCGATCGACGCCGACGAACTGGCCGGCCTGGCGCTGGAAGAAGAAGTCGAGTCACGCCTGATCATCGAGAATGGCGAGCGCCCGTGGGAAATGCGCCGCGGCCCGTTCGCCGAAGACGAATTCAGCAAGCTGCCGGAACGTGACTGGACTCTGTTGGTTCAAGCGGTTGACCAGTTCGTACCGGAAGTCGCCGAGCTGCTGGAAAACTTCCGCTTCCTGCCGAGCTGGCGTATCGACGACGTGATGATCAGCTTTGCCGCCCCGGGTGGCAGCGTCGGTCCGCACTTCGACAACTACGACGTGTTCCTGCTGCAAGGTCACGGCAAGCGCAACTGGAAAATCGGCCAGATGTGCGATTCCGAGAGCAAGCTGCTGCAACACGCCGACCTGCGAATCCTTGCCGACTTCGAAGCCACCGACGAATGGGTTCTGGAACCGGGCGACATGCTCTACCTGCCGCCGCGCCTGGCCCACTGCGGTGTTGCTGTTGATGACTGCCTGACCTACTCGGTCGGTTTCCGTGCGCCGAGCGCCGCTGAAGTGCTGACTCACTTCACCGACTTCCTCAGCCAGTTTCTGTCGGACGAAGAGCGTTATACCGATGCCGACGCGCTGCCTGCCGTCGATCCACATCAGATTCAGCACGACGCCCTCGATCGCCTGAAAGCCTTGCTGGCCGAGCACATGAGCGACGAGCGCCTGCTGCTGACCTGGTTCGGCCAGTTCATGACCGAGCCGCGCTACCCGGAACTGGTGGCGGGTCCGGAAGAGATCGAAGAAGACGACCTGCTCACCAGCCTTGAGCAAGGCGCAGTACTGATCCGCAACCCGAGCGCACGCCTGGCCTGGTCCGAAGTCGATGACGACCTGCTGCTGTTCGCCAGCGGCCAGAGCCGTTACCTGCCAGGCAAACTGCGCGAGCTGCTGAAGATGATTTGCGCCGCAGACGCGCTGCACATCGACAATCTCGGCGACTGGCTGACCGACGAAGACGGTCGCGGCCTGCTGTGCGAACTGATCAAGCAAGGAAGCCTGGGGTTTGCCGATGAATAAAATTCACGTACGTGTCGCAGACTGGCAAAAGGACAACGCCGAGATCCGGCGCATTCGTGAGACGGTGTTCATCGCCGAGCAATCCGTTCCACCCGAACTGGAATGGGATGCTGATGACGCGACGGCGGTGCATTTTCTGGCCTTCGAAGGCGACTTTCCGATTGGCACCGCCCGCCTGCTGCCCGATGGCCACGTCGGCCGGGTATCGGTGCTGAAAGACTGGCGCGGATTGAAAGTCGGCGATGCGCTGATGCACGCGGTGATCGGTGAAGCCGAGAAGCGCGGGCTCAAGCAGCAGATGTTGAGCGCGCAAGTGCAGGCCACGGCGTTCTATGAGCGCCTGGGCTTCAGCCTGGTCAGTGAGGAATTCCTGGAAGCCGGGATTCCGCATGTGGACATGGTGCGTCACTCAGCCTGACACCGCGGCGCGGCCATCGCGAGCAGGCTCACTCCTACAAGGATTACGCCAGACCTTGTAGGAGTGAGCCTGCTCGCGATGAGGCCCTGAAGAACTCCCCGAAACGCCCCGGCATCCTAGGATGCCGGGGCGTTTTGCTGTCTACGATTCAACTTGCCCCACGCCGGGCCGACAAACTGGCAATATCAACACTTCAAGATGTCGGAGATAACGGATATGTCCCTACGCACCCTGCTCATCACGCTGCTGCTGAGCTGCAGTTTTTCGGCCATTGCAGCCACCGAGATCGTGCCACTGAACTACCGCACCAGCGACGACATGCTGCCCATCGCGCAGAATTTCATCGGCA
Organism: Pseudomonas silensiensis; assembly: GCF_050434865.1. Classification (NCBI taxonomy): domain Bacteria; kingdom Pseudomonadati; phylum Pseudomonadota; class Gammaproteobacteria; order Pseudomonadales; family Pseudomonadaceae; genus Pseudomonas; species Pseudomonas silensiensis. Next base: position 66,079 of record NZ_JBNDJH010000005.1, on the reverse strand, counting down.
AGGAAGGCCAAGTCAGCGCCTACGGCAATCAGCTGATCGTCAATGCCGATCAGCGCAAGATCGACGAACTTAAGGCCCTGATTTCCCAACTCGACGTCGCCGCCAAACGCCTGTTGATCACTGTCGACACCAACGAAAACAACTTCCAGGGCGATCAGGGTTACTCGGTAAATGGCGCCAAACCGAGCCAGACTCGCATCATCAATCGCAGCACCGACAGCCGTGACGGCGGGATTCAGCAGATCCAGGCCAGCGAAGGCACGCCGGCTCTGATCCAGGTCGGCCAGAGCGTTCCGCTCACCAGCACTCAGACCGATTCCTACGGCGACCTGCGCAGCCAGACCGAATACCGCAACGTCACCCAGGGTTTCTACGTCACCGCCAGCGTCACCGGGGAGATCGTTCACCTGGCGATCAGCACAAACCGTGACCGCATGAGCCAGGAACGTCCCGATGTAGTGAATGTGCAAAGTACCGACACAACTGTCACGGGACGACTGGGCGAATGGATCACCCTGGCCGGCGTAAACCGCCAGACTCAGGCCGATAAACAGGGCCAGACCCGCAGCTACTCGACTCAGGGCCGCGATGACATGACCCTGCGGGTGAAAGTCGATACTTTGGACTAAACCACCGAAAACTGACTGATTAGTCGTATTAGACCAAAGATGTAGTGCCATAAAAAAAGCACTACAAAACGTTTGACGATACAAAAAAGCAAAGGCATGATGGCCTCGCTCCCGCTAATCAGGGGCCCTGGCAAGGGCCTTCGAGGCGCCGTTCGCACCTACCCCGCGAGCCGCTTCGTGTCTGTACCGCCCACAAGGTGTGTTTGACGAGGTTGCCGACTGGAACGAAGTTGTCCCGAGGGACGGAAGCGTAATTAGGTAACCCGGCTCCACACTGAAGTTCGTACCAAGGCCCACGACGCCCGAATGCGCTCGCCAGTTCGCCCTTACCTGCTCACTTCCCCTCGAGCCCATCGTTCATCCCGTCGCCACCCCCGCCGAATCCGACTTGACCGCCTAAGCTTCTGGTCAGCGAGCAGCCTTTTACGCCCCTTTAAATGCGTAATTGGCACGCAGGAATTGTCCACCCAGAACCACTTTCGATTAAAGACGCGACGAGGTTTATCCCCATGGCACTGACACGCGAACAGCAAATTGCAGCCCTCGAAAAAGATTGGGCTGAAAACCCACGCTGGAAAGGCGTGACACGCGCTTACTCCGCTGCTGACGTCGTCCGCCTGCGTGGCTCGGTTCAACCTGAGCACACCTTTGCAAAATTGGGCGCCGAGAAGCTGTGGAACCTGGTGACCCAGGGCGCCAAGCCATCCTTCCGTCCTGATAAAGATTTCGTCAACTGCATGGGCGCCCTGACCGGCGGCCAGGCTGTACAACAAGTCAAAGCCGGTATCCAGGCAATCTACCTGTCGGGCTGGCAAGTGGCTGCGGACAACAACTCCGCCGAATCGATGTACCCGGACCAGTCGCTGTACCCGGTGGATTCGGTTCCAACCGTGGTCAAGCGCATCAACAACTCGTTCCGTCGTGCTGACCAGATCCAGTGGAAAGCCGGTAAAGGCCCAGGTGACGAAGGCTACATCGACTACTTCGCACCGATCGTGGCTGACGCTGAAGCCGGTTTCGGCGGCGTACTGAACGCTTACGAGCTGATGAAAAGCATGATCGAAGCAGGCGCCGCCGGCGTTCACTTCGAAGACCAACTGGCTTCCGTGAAAAAATGCGGCCACATGGGCGGCAAGGTACTGGTTCCTACCCAGGAAGCTGTACAGAAGCTGACCGCTGCCCGTCTGGCGGCTGACGTTGCCGGTACTCCGACCATCATCCTGGCTCGTACCGACGCTAACGCGGCTGACCTGCTGACTTCCGATTGCGACCCGTACGACCAGCCATTCGTGACTGGCGAACGCACCCAGGAAGGCTTCTACAAAGTGCGCGCCGGCCTGGACCAGGCGATCGCTCGCGGCCTGGCTTACGCTCCGTACGCCGACCTGATCTGGTGCGAAACCGCCAAGCCGGATCTGGACGAGGCTCGTCGCTTCGCTGAAGCGATCAAAAAGGAATACCCGGACCAACTGCTGTCGTACAACTGCTCGCCTTCCTTCAACTGGAAGAAAAACCTGGACGACGCGACCATCGCCAAGTTCCAGCGCGAACTGTCCGCCATGGGTTACAAGCACCAGTTCATCACCCTGGCCGGCATTCACAACATGTGGCACAGCATGTTCAACCTGGCGCACGACTACGCCCGCAACGACATGACTGCCTACGTGAAGCTGCAAGAGCAAGAGTTCGCTGACGCTTCGAAGGGCTACACCTTCGTGGCTCACCAGCAGGAAGTGGGCACCGGCTACTTCGACGACATGACCACCGTGATTCAAGGTGGCTCGTCTTCGGTAACCGCGCTGACCGGTTCGACTGAAGAAGAACAGTTCCACTGATCTGCTTCGCCTGAGCAAACGGCCGTTGCGGACCGAATAGAAAGCTAACCGCAGCGTCGCACATCTGACGCCCCGACTGGTTCGGGGCGTTTTTTTGCCTGCGATTTCCTCAGCGAACACATAACCTGTAGGAGTGAGCCTGCTCGCGATAGCGTCCGGTCAGGCAGCACAGTTTCGACTGACCGGACGCTATCGCGAGCAGGCTCACTCCCACAGTGGTCAGCGGTGAATCCGGGAAAAACCTTGATCCAGAGCATTTTCTCGATCAGGAAAAGAAGGTAAAACGACCCCGCTCACTACTTGTTGTTACGTGCATGTAAGACAACTTCCCACCCATTAACCTGTTAAACAGTTTAAAAACCACCACAAACAATATTGATTATCATTTAGCCGAAACTATGTTCGTTACATTCCCTACAAAACATAATTGATGAAATGCCGGCTAATGCCCGAACCGCATGGGCTGCGGGGTTTTGGAGGTGCGCTATGTCCTTATTCCTGTAAATAATTTCGCTATAGGAATTTTACTTGCACGGTGTTGTGCCATAAAATCAGCGGGATTGATTGCTGCGACATATCGTCACTGCTTTGTTTCTTTTCAAGCTCAGAGACCTTTGCTCTCTGTTAAGGATTACCAGCATGCCCGAAGCGACAGGACTCATGGCCCACAACTGGGGCTTTGCCATTTTCCTTCTGGGCGTCGTCGGCCTTTGTGCCTTCATGCTCGGCGTCTCCAGCCTCCTCGGGTCAAAAGCCTGGGGCCGCAGCAAAAACGAACCGTTCGAATCCGGCATGCTGCCTACAGGTGGCGCCCGTCTGCGGCTCTCTGCAAAATTCTATCTGGTCGCGATGCTCTTCGTGATCTTCGATATCGAAGCCCTTTTTCTCTTTGCCTGGTCTGTGTCCGTCCGCGAAAGCGGCTGGACCGGATTCGTCGAAGCTCTCGTTTTCATAGCAATTCTGTTGGCAGGCCTTGTCTACCTATTTCGAGTGGGCGCCCTTGACTGGGCTCCGGCAGCTCGTCTTAAGCGGCAAGCGAAGCTGAAACAATGAGGCTTTGGCAATGCAATACAATCTCACCAGGATCGACCCCGATGCTCCTAACGAGCAGTATCCGATTGGCGAACGGGAAACCGTTTCCGATCCGTTAGAAGATCAAGTCCACAAAAACATTTTCATGGGCAAGCTCGAAGACGTGCTTAACGGCACGATCAACTGGGGGCGCAAGAACTCCCTGTGGCCGTATAACTTCGGTCTTTCGTGCTGCTACGTGGAAATGACCACCGCCTTCACGGCGCCCCACGACATCGCGCGCTTTGGCGCCGAGGTTATCCGGGCATCGCCGCGTCAGGCGGATTTCATGGTTATCGCCGGTACCTGCTTCATCAAGATGGCGCCGATCATTCAGCGTCTCTACGAGCAAATGCTCGAACCTAAATGGGTTATCTCCATGGGTTCGTGCGCCAACTCCGGTGGCATGTACGACATCTACTCAGTCGTTCAAGGGGTGGACAAGTTCCTGCCCGTGGACGTCTACGTGCCTGGCTGCCCGCCCCGTCCTGAAGCTTTTCTGCAAGGCTTGATGCTCTTGCAAGAGTCGATTGGACAGGAGCGTCGTCCGCTTTCCTGGGTCGTCGGCGATCAAGGCGTATACCGCGCCGAGATGCCTTCGCAAAAGGAACAGCGCCGCGAACAGCGAATCGCAGTCACCAACCTGCGCAGCCCCGACGAAGTCTGATCCAGACCTGCTTCTTTTATAGAACGAGAACCTGGCTTCATTCTTTACGTTGACCGAAAGCGATAAATAACCATGACTACAGGCAGTGCTCTGTACATCCCGCCTTATAAGGCAGACGACCAGGATGTGGTCGTCGAACTGAACAACCGTTTTGGCCCCGAGGCGTTCACCGCCCAGCCTACCCGCACCGGCATGCCGGTGCTTTGGGTTGCCCGTGCCAAACTCGTCGAAGTCCTGACCTTCCTGCGCAACCTGCCCAAGCCGTACGTCATGCTCTATGACCTGCACGGCGTGGACGAGCGTCTGCGCACCAAGCGTCAAGGGCTGCCAAGCGGCGCTGACTTCACTGTGTTCTATCACTTGATGTCGATCGAACGTAATAGTGACGTAATGATCAAGGTCGCCTTGTCCGAGAGCGACCTCAGCGTGCCGACCGTGACCGGCATCTGGCCGAACGCCAACTGGTACGAGCGTGAAGTGTGGGACATGTACGGCATCAACTTTGCCGGTCACCCGCACCTGACCCGCATCATGATGCCGCCGACCTGGGAAGGTCACCCGCTGCGCAAGGACTTCCCGGCCCGTGCCACCGAGTTCGACCCGTTCAGCCTGACCCTGGCCAAGCAACAGCTTGAGGAAGAAGCCGCGCGCTTCAAGCCTGAAGACTGGGGCATGAAGCGTTCCGGGGCGAACGAGGACTACATGTTCCTCAACCTCGGCCCTAACCACCCTTCCGCGCACGGTGCGTTCCGCATCATTCTGCAGCTGGACGGTGAAGAGATCGTCGATTGCGTACCGGACGTCGGTTACCACCACCGTGGTGCCGAGAAGATGGCCGAGCGTCAGTCCTGGCACAGCTTCATTCCGTACACCGACCGTATCGACTACCTCGGCGGCGTGATGAACAACCTGCCGTACGTGCTCTCGGTCGAGAAGCTGGCCGGCATCAAGGTGCCCGAGAAGGTCGACGTCATCCGCATCATGATGGCCGAGTTCTTCCGGATCACCAGCCACCTGCTGTTCCTGGGGACTTACATCCAGGACGTCGGCGCCATGACCCCGGTGTTCTTCACGTTCACCGACCGTCAGAAGGCGTACACGGTGATCGAAGCCATTACCGGTTTCCGTCTGCACCCGGCCTGGTACCGCATCGGTGGCGTCGCTCACGACCTGCCGCGCGGCTGGGAAAAACTGGTAAAAGACTTCATCGAGTGGATGCCAAAGCGTCTGGACGAATACCAGAAAGCCGCACTGGACAACAGCATCCTGCGTGGCCGGACCATCGGCGTCGCCGCCTACAACACCAAAGAAGCCCTGGAATGGGGCGTCACCGGTTCCGGCCTGCGTTCGACCGGTTGCGATTTCGACCTGCGTAAAGCTCGTCCGTACTCCGGCTACGAGAACTTCGAATTCGAAGTGCCGCTGGCGGCCAATGGCGACGCCTACGACCGTTGCATCGTGCGTGTCGAAGAAATGCGCCAGAGCCTGAAGATCATCGAGCAGTGCATGCGCAACATGCCGGAAGGCCCGTACAAGGCGGATCACCCGCTGACCACGCCGCCGCCGAAAGAGCGCACGCTGCAACACATCGAGACCCTGATCACGCACTTCCTGCAAGTTTCGTGGGGCCCGGTCATGCCGGCCAACGAATCCTTCCAGATGATCGAAGCGACCAAGGGCATCAACAGTTATTACCTGACGAGCGATGGCGGCACCATGAGCTACCGCACCCGGATTCGCACCCCAAGCTTCCCGCACCTGCAGCAGATCCCTTCGGTGATCAAAGGCAGCATGGTCGCGGACTTGATTGCGTACCTGGGTAGTATCGATTTCGTTATGGCCGACGTGGACCGCTAAGCATGAATAGCACGCTTATCCAGACAGACCGTTTCGCCCTGAGCGAAACCGAGCGCTCGGCCATCGAGCACGAGCTGCATCACTACGAAGACCCGCGCGCGGCGTCGATCGAAGCCCTGAAGATCGTCCAGAAGGAACGTGGCTGGGTGCCTGATGGCGCGCTCTACGCCATCGGCGAGATCCTCGGCATCCCGGCCAGCGACGTTGAAGGGGTGGCGACGTTCTACAGCCAGATCTTCCGTCAGCCAGTCGGCCGTCACATCATTCGCGTCTGCGACAGCATGGTCTGCTACATCGGTGGCCATGAATCGGTCGTCAGCGAAATCCAGAGCAATCTGGGCATCGGCCTGGGTCAGACCACCGCCGACGGTCGTTTCACCCTGCTGCCGGTCTGCTGCCTCGGCAACTGCGACAAGGCGCCGGCGTTGATGATCGACGACGACACATTCGGTGATGTGCAGCCTGCCGGCGTTGCCAAATTGCTCGAGGGCTACGTATGACCCTGACTTCCTTCGGTCCAGCCAACCGCATCAAGCGTTCGGCCGAGACTCACCCGCTGACCTGGCGTCTGCGTGACGACGGCGAAGCCGTATGGCTCGACGAATACCAGGCCAAGAACGGCTACGCGGCTGCGCGCAAGGCTTTCGCCGACATGGCTCAGGACGACATCGTCCAGACCGTGAAGGACTCCGGTCTTAAAGGTCGCGGCGGTGCAGGCTTCCCCACGGGCGTTAAGTGGGGCCTGATGCCCAAAGACGAATCCATCAACATCCGCTACCTGCTGTGCAACGCGGACGAGATGGAACCGAACACCTGGAAAGACCGCATGCTGATGGAGCAACTGCCCCATCTGCTGATCGAAGGCATGCTGATCAGTGCTCGCGCGCTGAAAACCTACCGTGGCTACATCTTCCTGCGTGGCGAATACACCACCGCCGCCAAGCACCTGAACCGTGCCGTGGAAGAAGCCAAGGCAGCAGGCCTGCTGGGTAAAAACATCCTGGGCAGCGGCTTCGATTTCGAGCTGTTCGTCCACACCGGCGCCGGGCGTTACATCTGCGGTGAAGAAACCGCACTGATCAACTCCCTCGAAGGCCGCCGCGCCAACCCGCGCTCCAAGCCGCCCTTCCCTGCCGCCGTTGGCGTGTGGGGCAAGCCGACTTGCGTGAACAACGTTGAAACCCTGTGCAACGTGCCGGCGATCATTGCCGACGGCGTGGACTGGTACAAATCGTTGGCCCGCGAAGGCAGTGAAGACATGGGCACCAAGCTCATGGGCTTCTCCGGCAAGGTCAAGAACCCGGGCCTGTGGGAATTGCCGTTCGGCGTCACCGGTCGCGAGTTGTTCGAAGACTACGCCGGCGGCATGCGCGACGGTTACAAGCTCAAGTGCTGGCAGCCAGGCGGCGCCGGTACCGGTTTCCTGTTGCCGGAACACCTGGACGCACAAATGTACGCCGGCGGCATCGCCAAAGTGGGCACCCGTATGGGTACCGGCCTGGCCATGGCGGTGGACGACAGCGTCAACATGGTTTCCCTGCTGCGCAACATGGAAGAGTTCTTCTCCCGCGAATCCTGCGGTTTCTGCACCCCGTGCCGTGACGGTTTGCCGTGGAGCGTCAAGCTTCTGCGCGCCATCGAGAACGGTGAAGGGCAAGCCGGCGATATCGAGACCCTGCTGGGTCTGGTCGGTTTCCTCGGCCCTGGCAAGACCTTCTGTGCTCACGCACCGGGCGCCGTGGAGCCGTTGGGCAGCGCAATCAAATACTTCCGCCATGAGTTCGAAGCCGGCATCGCGCCTACCAGCGCCGTCGTCCCGCCTCTGGCAAGGCCGATCGTAGTCGGCGCGTAAACGCTTAAAAAAGCGAAGGGTCCGTGCCCGCAGCTTTTCGTGTGATGACGCCGCAAGCGGCTGTGTTGATTCACGCGAATAACAAGATTCCATTAGCCACGCCCGCTGACACCGGGCCAACGAAGAACTTTGAACCATGGCCACTATCCACGTAGACGGCAAAGAGCTCGAAGTCGATGGGGCAGACAACCTGTTACAGGCATGTCTGTCGCTAGGCCTCGATATCCCTTATTTCTGCTGGCACCCAGCCCTGGGCAGCGTTGGCGCTTGCCGCCAGTGCGCGGTCAAGCAGTACACCGACGAAAACGACAAGCGTGGTCGGATCGTCATGTCCTGCATGACCCCCGCCACCGACGGCAGCTGGATCTCCATCGACGACGAAGAAGCGAAAGTGTTTCGCGCCAGCGTCGTTGAATGGCTGATGACCAACCACCCTCACGACTGCCCGGTCTGTGAAGAAGGCGGTCACTGCCACCTGCAAGACATGACGGTGATGACCGGCCACAACGAGCGCCGTTATCGCTTCACCAAGCGTACTCACCAGAACCAGCAACTGGGCCCGTTCATTTCCCACGAAATGAACCGCTGCATCGCTTGCTACCGCTGCGTGCGCTTCTATAAAGACTACGCCGGCGGCACCGACCTCGGTGTATTCGGCGCCCACGACAACGTGTACTTCGGTCGCGTTGAAGACGGCACCCTGGAAAGCGAGTTCTCCGGCAACCTCACCGAGGTCTGCCCGACCGGTGTGTTCACCGACAAGACTCACTCCGAGCGCTACAACCGCAAGTGGGACATGCAGTTCTCGCCGAGCATCTGCCATGGCTGCTCCAGCGGTTGCAACATCTCCCCGGGCGAGCGCTACGGTGAACTGCGTCGTATCGAAAACCGTTTCAACGGTTCGGTAAACCAGTACTTCCTGTGCGACCGTGGCCGTTTCGGCTATGGCTACGTCAACCGCAAGGATCGCCCGCGTCAGGCATTGCTGGCCAACGGCGCCAAGCTGACCCTCGACGAAGCGCTGGATAAAGCCGCCGACCTGCTGCGCGGTCGCAACATCGTCGGTATCGGTTCGCCACGTGCCAGCCTCGAAAGCAACTACGCGTTGCGCGAACTGGTCGGTGCCGAGCACTTCTACTCCGGTATCGAAGCCGCCGAGCTGGAACGCATTCGTCTGGTCATGCAGGTGCTGAAAGACAGCCCGCTGCCGATCCCGAACATGCGCGACATCGAAGACCACGATGCGATCTTCGTCCTCGGCGAAGACCTGACCCAGACCGCTGCGCGTATGGCCCTGTCCCTGCGTCAATCGGTCAAAGGCAAAGCCGAAGACATGGCCGACGCCATGCGCGTTCAGCCTTGGCTCGACGCCGCGGTGAAGAACATCGGTCAGAACGCTCTGAACCCGCTGTTTATCGCCAGCCTGGCTGAAACCAAGCTCGACGACATCGCTGAAGAATGCGTTCACGCTGCGCCAGACGACCTGGCCCGCATCGGTTTCGCCGTGGCTCACGCCCTCGACGCCAGCGCGCCTGCCGTTGAAGGCCTGGACGCTGAAGCTCTTGAGCTGGCCAAGCGCATTGCCGACGCCCTGCTTGCCGCCAAGCGTCCGCTGATCATTGCCGGTACTTCGCTGGGTTCCAAGGCACTGATCGAAGCCGCGGCAAACATCGCCAAGGCCCTGAAGCTTCGCGAGAAGAACGGTTCCATCAGCCTGATCGTGCCAGAGGCCAACAGCCTCGGCCTGGCCATGCTCGGTGGCGACTCGGTCGATGCAGCGCTGCAAGCCGTGATCGACGGCAAGGCTGACGCCATCGTCGTGCTGGAAAACGATCTGTACACCCGTACTGACAAAGCCAAGGTCGATGCTGCCCTGAACGCCGCGAAAGTGGTGATCGTGGCGGACCATCAGAAGACCGCCACCAGCGATCGCGCGCACCTGGTTCTGCCAGCGGCCAGCTTCGCTGAAGGCGACGGTACGCTGGTCAGCCAGGAAGGTCGCGCCCAGCGCTTCTTCCAGGTCTTCGACCCGACTTACCTCGACGCAAGCATCATGGTTCACGAAGGCTGGCGCTGGCTGCATGCCTTGCGCGCCACCCTGTTGAACCAGCCGATCGACTGGACCCAACTGGACCACGTCACCGCTGCCTGTGCCGCAAGCACTCCGCAACTGGCCGGCATTGTCAGCGCCGCACCGTCCGCCGCGTTCCGCATCAAGGGCCTGAAACTGGCTCGCGAACCGCTGCGTTACAGCGGCCGGACCGCCATGCGCGCCGACATCAGCGTGCACGAACCGCGTACTTCCCAGGACAACGACACCGCGTTCTCGTTCTCCATGGAAGGTTACTCGGGCTCGGTCGAACCGCGTCAGCAAGTGCCATTCGCCTGGTCTCCGGGCTGGAACTCGCCGCAAGCCTGGAACAAGTTCCAGGACGAAGTCGGTGGTCACATCCGCGCTGGCGACCCGGGCACCCGCCTGATCGAAAGCACCGGTGACTCGCTGAACTGGTTCGCCAGTGTTCCTCGCGCGTTCAACCCGGCTCCAGGCACCTGGCAGGTTGTGCCGTTCTTCCACCTGTTCGGCAGCGAAGAGAACTCTTCCAAAGCCGAGCCGGTTCAGGAGCGCATCCCGGCCGCTTACGTGTCGCTGGCCAAATCCGAAGCCGACCGTCTGGGTGTCAATGACGGTGCCATGCTGAGCTTGAGCGTTGCTGGCCAGACCCTGCGTCTGCCGCTGCGCATCAACGAAGAGCTGGGTGCCGGCCTGGTCGCATTGCCGGCCGGTATCGCCGGCATTCCGCCAGCGATCTTTGGCAAATCCGTTGACGGTCTGCAGGAGGCAGCTCAATGACCTGGTTCACGCCTGAAGTGATTGACGTGATCATCGCGGTCCTCAAGGCCATCGTGATTCTGCTCGCCGTCGTGGTGTGCGGCGCGCTGTTGAGCTGGGTCGAGCGTCGTTTGCTCGCCCTCTGGCAGGACCGTTACGGTCCGAACCGCGTCGGCCCGTTCGGCGCGTTCCAGATCGCGGCCGACATGATCAAGATGTTCTTCAAGGAAGACTGGACCCCGCCGTTCGCCGACAAGGTGATCTTCACCTTGGCACCGGTCGTGGCCATGAGCGCCTTGCTGATTGCCTTCGCGATCATCCCGATCACCCCGACCTGGGGTGTGGCGGATATCAACATCGGCATCCTGTTCTTCTTCGCCATGGCCGGTCTGTCGGTCTACGCGGTGCTGTTCGCCGGCTGGTCGAGTAACAACAAGTTCGCCCTGTTGGGCAGCTTGCGGGCCTCGGCACAAACCGTGTCGTACGAAGTGTTCATGGGCCTGTCGCTGATGGGCATCGTGATCCAGGTTGGCTCGTTCAACATGCGCGACATCGTTGAATACCAGGCGCAGAACCTGTGGTTCGTCATTCCGCAGATCTTCGGTTTCCTGACCTTCTTCATTGCTGGCGTCGCCGTGACTCACCGTCACCCGTTCGACCAGCCGGAAGCGGAGCAGGAACTGGCCGACGGTTACCACATTGAATACGCCGGCATGAAATGGGGCATGTTCTTCGTCGGCGAGTACATCGGCATCGTGTTGATTTCGGCGCTGCTGGTGACCCTGTTCTTCGGTGGCTGGCACGGTCCGTTCGGTATTCTGCCGCAGATCCCGTTCATCTGGTTCGCACTGAAAACCGCGTTCTTCATCATGTTCTTCATCCTGCTGCGCGCCTCGATTCCGCGCCCACGGTATGACCAAGTGATGGATTTCAGCTGGAAGTTCTGCCTGCCGCTGACCCTCGTCAACATGCTGGTGACCGCTGCGATCGTGTTGCTCAACACGCCCGCCGTCGCGGCTCAGTGAGGATAGAGAATCATGAAGTACATATTTGACATCGTGCATGGCTTCTTCACCCAGCTTCGCAGCCTGGTGATGATCTTCGGCCATGCCTTCCGCAAGCGCGACACGCTGCAGTACCCGGAAGAAGCCGTGTACCTGCCGCCGCGCTTCCGTGGCCGTATCGTCCTGACCCGCGACCCCGACGGCGAAGAGCGTTGTGTAGCCTGCAACCTATGCGCCGTGGCGTGCCCGGTCGGTTGCATCTCGCTGCAGAAAGCTGAAACCGATGACGGTCGCTGGTACCCGGAGTTTTTCCGTATCAACTTCTCGCGCTGCATTTTCTGCGGCCTCTGCGAGGAAGCCTGCCCGACCACCGCGATCCAGCTGACACCGGATTTCGAGATGGCCGAGTTCAAACGTCAGGACCTGGTGTACGAGAAAGAAGATCTGTTGATCTCCGGCCCCGGCAAAAACCCTGATTACAACTTCTATCGTGTTGCAGGTATGGCGATTGCCGGTAAGCCGAAAGGCGCCGCGCAGAATGAAGCCGAACCGATCAACGTGAAGAGCTTGCTGCCTTAAGGAAGAAAGATGGAATTCGCTTTCTATTTCGCATCGGGTATCGCTGTTGTGTCCACGCTTCGCGTGATCACCAACACCAACCCCGTGCACGCCCTGCTCTACCTGATCATTTCGCTGATTGCCGTGGCGATGACGTTTTTCGCCCTCGGCGCGCCGTTCGCCGGTGTGCTGGAAGTGATCGCCTACGCTGGCGCCATCATGGTGCTGTTCGTGTTCGTGGTGATGATGCTGAACCTGGGGCCCGCCTCGGTTCAGCAAGAGCGCGTCTGGCTCAAGCCCGGCATCTGGCTCGGCCCGGTCGCACTCGGCGCCCTGCTGCTGGTTGAACTGCTGTACGTGCTGTTCAGCCACTCCAGCGGTCAGGCCGTCGGCCACACCACCGTAGACGCCAAGGCCGTGGGCATCAGCCTGTTCGGTCCTTACCTGCTGGTGGTCGAACTCGCCTCGATGCTGCTGCTCGCCGCAGCCGTCACGGCGTTCCACTTGGGCCGCAACGAAGCCAAGGAGCAATGACGATGCCTGCTATCCCTATGGAGCATGGTCTGGCGGTCGCCGGCATCCTGTTCTGCCTCGGTCTGGTCGGCCTGATGGTCCGCCGCAACATTCTCTTCGTGCTGATGAGCCTGGAGGTCATGATGAATGCCTCCGCACTGGCCTTCATCGTTGCCGGTAGCCGCTGGGCGCAGCCGGATGGACAGATCATGTTCATCCTGGTGATCAGCCTGGCAGCCGCCGAGGCCAGTATTGGCCTGGCGATTCTGTTGCAGCTGTATCGCCGCTTCCACACTCTCGATATCGACGCTGCCAGCGAGATGCGCGGATGAATCTTCTCTATCTGACTTTCGTATTCCCTCTCATAGGTTTCCTGCTGCTGGCGTTCTCACGCGGCCGCCTCTCGGAAAACCTGTCGGCGCTGATTGGCGTCGGTTCCATTGGACTGTCGGCCATCGTCACGGCTTATGTGATCTGGCAATTCAACGTCGCCCCGCCGGAAGGCGGTCACTACACCATGGTGTTGTGGCAGTGGATGGCGGTGGAAGGCTTTACGCCTAACTTCGCGCTGTACCTGGATGGTCTGTCCCTGACCATGCTGGGTGTGGTGGTCGGCGTCGGCTTCCTGATCCACCTGTTCGCGTCCTGGTACATGCGCGGTGAAGCCGGTTACTCGCGCTTCTTCGCCTACACCAACCTGTTTATCGCCAGCATGCTGTTCCTGGTCCTGGGCGATAACCTGTTGTTCCTGTACTTCGGTTGGGAAGGCGTGGGCCTGTGCTCGTACCTGTTGATCGGTTTCTACTACAGCAACCGCAACAACGGTAACGCGGCACTCAAAGCCTTCATCGTCACCCGTATCGGCGACGTGTTCATGGCCATCGGCCTGTTCATCCTGTTCGCACAACTGGGCACGCTGAACATCCAGGAACTGCTGGTTCTGGCACCACAGAAATTCCAGTCTGGCGACTTCTGGATGGTCATGGCCACCCTGATGCTGCTGGGCGGCGCTGTCGGTAAATCCGCGCAACTGCCGCTGCAAACCTGGCTGGCGGACGCGATGGCCGGTCCTACTCCGGTTTCGGCACTGATCCACGCCGCAACCATGGTAACCGCCGGTGTCTACCTGATCGCCCGTACTCACGGCCTGTTTTCCCTGGCGCCGGACATCCTGCACCTGGTTGGCGTTGTCGGCGGTGTGACCCTGGTACTCGCCGGTTTTGCCGCACTGGTTCAGACCGACATCAAACGTATCCTCGCCTACTCGACCATGAGCCAGATCGGCTACATGTTCCTGGCGCTGGGCGTTGGTGCGTGGGATGGCGCGATCTTCCACCTGATGACCCACGCCTTCTTCAAGGCGCTGCTGTTCCTTGCGTCCGGTGCGGTGATCGTTGCCTGCCACCACGAGCAGAACATCTTCAAGATGGGCGGCCTGTGGAAGAAACTGCCACTGGCCTACGCCAGCTTCATCGTCGGCGGCGCGGCCCTGGCGGCCCTGCCACTGGTGACCGCAGGCTTCTACTCCAAGGACGAAATCCTCTGGGAAGCGTTCGCCAGCGGCAACCACGGCCTGCTTTACGCCGGTCTGGTCGGTGCGTTCATGACGTCGCTGTACACCTTCCGCCTGATCTTCATCACGTTCCACGGTGAAGTGAAGACCGAAGCGCACGCCGGTCACGGCATCGCTCACTGGCTGCCACTGTCGGTGCTGATCGTATTGTCTACCGCCATTGGCGCGATGATCGTTCCACCGCTGCACGGCGTGCTGCCGGAAAGCGTCGGCCATGCCGGTGGCGAAGCCAAGCACAGTCTGGAAATCGCGTCGGGCGCCATCGCCCTGTCCGGGATCCTGCTGGCCGCACTGCTGTTCCTCGGCAAGCGTCGCTTCGTCACTGCAATCGCCAACAGCGGCATTGGCCGCTTCCTTTCGGCCTGGTGGTTCGCTGCCTGGGGCTTCGACTGGATCTACGACAAACTGTTCGTCAAGCCATACCTTGCGATCAGCCACGCACTGCGCAGAGACCCGCTCGACCAGACCATCGGTCTGATCCCGCGTATGGCCAAAGGTGGTCACACTGCCCTGAGCCGTACCGAAACCGGTCAACTGCGTTGGTACGCGGCATCGATGGCAGCCGGCTCCGTGCTGGTCATCGGCGCCATCGTGCTGGTAGCGGTCTGATATGAACCTTGCGAACTTGCGAAAGGAATTGAGCCCGTCATGATTCTGCCTTGGCTAATCCTGATCCCCTTCATCGGCGGCCTGCTGTGCTGGATGGGTGAGCGCTTCGGCGCTACCCTCCCCCGCTGGATTGCGCTGTTGACCATGACCCTGGAACTCGCACTCGGCCTCTGGCTGTGGGCCCACGGTAATTATTCATTTGCTCCGGCCCCTGGCGCCGATCCGACCTGGGCGCTTGAGTTCAAGCACATCTGGATCGAGCGCTTCGGCATCAGCGTGCACCTGGCCCTCGACGGCCTGTCGCTGTTGATGATCCTGCTGACCGGTCTGCTGGGTATCCTCTCGGTACTCTGCTCGTGGAAAGAGATCCAGCGTCACGTTGGCTTCTTCCACTTGAACCTGATGTGGATCCTGGGCGGTGTCGTCGGCGTGTTTCTCGCCCTCGACCTGTTCATGTTCTTCTTCTTCTGGGAAATGATGCTGGTGCCGATGTACTTCCTCATCGCGCTCTGGGGTCACAGTTCTTCGGACGGCAAGAAAACCCGGATCTACGCGGCGACCAAGTTCTTCATCTTCACTCAGGCGTCCGGCCTGATCATGTTGGTGGCGATCCTGGGCCTGGTACTGGTCAACTTCAACGACACCGGCGTGATTACCTTCAACTACGCCGATCTGTTGAAAACCAAGATGTCGCTGACCACCGAGTACATCCTGATGCTCGGCTTCTTCATCGCCTTCGCGGTGAAACTGCCGGTCGTGCCGTTCCACTCCTGGCTGCCTGACGCTCACGCACAGGCACCGACAGCGGGTTCGGTCGACCTGGCCGGTATCTTGTTGAAAACGGCTGCTTACGGTCTGCTGCGTTTCGCCCTGCCGCTGTTCCCGAATGCTTCGGCCGAGTTCGCGCCGTTCGCCATGACCCTGGGTCTGATCGGGATCTTCTACGGTGCGTTCCTGGCCTTCGCCCAAACCGACATCAAGCGTCTGATCGCCTACTCCTCCGTTTCCCACATGGGTTTCGTGTTGATCGGCATCTACTCCGGCAGCCAACTGGCGCTGCAAGGCGCTGTGATGCAGATGCTGGCGCACGGTCTGTCGGCGGCGGCACTCTTTATCCTCAGTGGTCAACTGTACGAGCGTACCCACACCCGCGACATGCGCGAGATGGGTGGCCTGTGGTCGAAGATCGCTTACCTGCCGGCCGTCAGCCTGTTCTTCGCAGCCGCGTCCCTGGGCTTGCCGGCTACCGGTAACTTTGTGGGTGAGTTCCTGATCCTGATCGGCACGTTCCCGAGCGCTCCAATCATCACTATCCTCGCGACGTCCGGTCTGGTGTTCGGTTCGGTCTACTCGCTGATCATGATCCACCGTGCCTACTTCGGCCCGTCCAAATCGGACGCGGTGCTGCATGGCATGGATGGTCGCGAACTGATCATGGTGGTCGGTCTGGCAGCGTTGCTGATTTTCATCGGCGTGTACCCGCAACCGTTCCTCGATACCTCTGCTGCGACGATGCATGGCGTGCAGCAATGGCTCGGCACCGCCTTCACTCAACTCGCTTCGGCCCGGTAAGAGCGCTATGGAATTCACGACTCAACACTTTATCGCGCTTGCGCCGTTGTTGATCACCAGCGCCACGATCATCGTGGTGATGCTGGCAATCGCCTGGCGCCGCAACCACTCGCAGACCTTCCTGATTTCCGTGGCGGGTCTGAACCTGGCGTTGCTGTCGATCCTGCCAGCCCTGAAAGTCGCGCCTCTGGCGGTGACTCCACTGCTGCAGATCGACACCTTCGCTTGCTTGTATATGGCGCTGATCCTGGTCGCCACCCTCGCTTGTGTAACCCTCGCCCACGCCTACCTCGGCGATGGCGGTTCGGGTTACCCGGGCAACCGTGAAGAACTTTACCTGCTGATCCTGATGGCCGCCGCTGGTGGCCTGGTACTGGTCAGCGCGCAGCACCTGGCCGGGTTGTTCATCGGTCTGGAACTGCTCTCGGTACCGGTCTACGGTCTGGTGGCTTATGCCTTCTTCAACAAGCGTTCGCTGGAAGCCGGTATCAAGTACATGGTGCTGTCGGCCGCCGGTTCCGCGTTCCTGTTGTTCGGCATGGCCCTGCTCTACGCCGACTCCGGCAGCCTGAGCTTCGTCGGTATCGGCCAGGCCCTCGCGGCCACCGGCCTGCCAAGCTCGCTGGCGCAACTGGGCCTGGGCATGATGCTGATCGGTCTGGCGTTCAAGCTGTCGCTGGTACCGTTCCACCTCTGGACCCCGGACGTGTACGAAGGTGCTCCGGCACCGGTGGCCGCGTTCCTGGCCACCGCGTCGAAAGTCGCTGTGTTCGCAGTGATGGTGCGTCTGTTCCAGATCTCGCCGGCGGCGAGCAGCGGTGTACTGAGCGACGTACTGACCATCATCGCCATCGCGTCGATCCTGTTCGGTAACCTGCTGGCACTGACCCAGAGCAACCTCAAGCGTCTGCTGGGTTACTCGTCCATCGCACACTTCGGTTACCTGCTGATCGCCCTGGTGGCGAGCAAGGGCCTGGCCGTGGAAGCCATCGGCGTGTACCTGGTCACCTACGTGATCACCAGCCTCGGCGCGTTCGGCGTGATCACCCTGATGTCCTCGCCGTACAACGGCCGTGATGCGGATGCCCTGTACGAATACCGCGGCCTGTTCTGGCGCCGTCCGTACCTGACCGCCGTACTGACCGTGATGATGCTGTCCCTGGCCGGTATCCCGCTGACCGCGGGCTTCATCGGCAAGTTCTACATCATCGCTACCGGTGTCGAGTCGCACCAATGGTGGCTGGTCGGTTCGTTGGTATTGGGCAGCGCCATCGGCGTCTTCTACTACCTGCGTGTGATGGTCACCCTGTACCTGATCGAACCGAACCTGCGTCGCCACGATGCGCAGCTGCACTGGGAACAACGTGCAGGCGGCGTGATGCTGCTGGCCATCGCCGCACTGGCGTTCTTCCTCGGGCTGTATCCGCAGCCGTTGCTGGTGCTGGTTCAGCAGGCGGGGTTGGCGGGTTGATCGCTTAAGCGACACTCGGTAGAAAACAGAAACGGCACCTTCGGGTGCCGTTTTTGCATCTGTACGATTTGTTACCGCTGCACTCCCCTCCTCTCGCAATCCCCGAAAGCTCTCGCCGGACTATCCGCCTCGTCCTACAGCCAGCATTGAGCACTTGGCTCTATCTTGAGTGACTGGCTGGATCGATAAATAAACGCGAGAAAAAACAATGAACCGTGACATCGTCGTTCCGTTGGCCGAAGCAGAAAACGATCTGTCCAAACTCGTCGATGACGCGGCTGCCGGACAGATCATCACGATTGCCAAACATGGTCGGGCCCTTGCGCATCTGGTTCCGGAGGGAAAAACCCACGGCGAGCGTACCGGAGCGATGAAAGGCAAACAGGTGCTCCCAGAAGACTTTGACGCCCCACTGCCTGACGGCATGCTCGATGCTTTTGAAGGTTGCCTGTGACCTCTGAACACGCCATTGCCATGAAGGATCGCTTGAAGGCCAACGGCAAGGTCCCCAAACAGATCATCTGTGCAGCGATGCGCAAGCCACCGGCGCAGGTTTGCCCTGATTGGCCGCGTATTGCTCCATGGCTTTGACGTTGGCACTGAACGCCTTCTCAAACGTCCTGTCACCGCCGCCTTCTGCCAGCGCATTCAACGACATCGCCATCACACCGACGAACGCCATCAACTTAAAAACTTTCAAATCCAATACCTTCAAATCCAGGCTCAAAAAAAAAGCCCACCATCGGCATTCGATGACGGGCTAGTTCAGGTGCGACACGCTTACAAGTTTTTGGTCTTGTCGTCCTTTTTTTCATTCAACACGACGGGGTTACACGCCTGTTCTTTGGCGACAAACGCCTCCACAGAGCGGTCATTGGCCGCCATCATTTTTTCAAAGGCTCTGTCGCCGCCACCTTCTGCCAAAACAACAGAAGACATCACCAACGCTGCTACAAACGCACTCAGTTCTGCAAGTTTCATGTTTGATTCCTCGTTTAATTACTAACGAGGTCAAGGTAACAATCCGAACCTTTCATGACGGTGGCGCGCAAATTACATATTCGTCATGTAGCCTGAAAGGTATCTGTGACGAGGGAGCTTGCTCCCGCTGGGTCGCTTGCTTGCAAAAGCGGTCCATCAGGCACAAATGCGAACGGCACCTTTCGGTGCCGTTCGCGTTTCACATTAAAGCCTCTTACTTCCGTGCATCAGCCCACGATTTCAGCAGTTCGTTGTAGCTCACGGTTTCACCTTTAGGCTTCTCGTTCGCCAGTTTTGGCTTCGGTGCACCCGGCTGATCGAACCAGTATTGCGCATCGCGCTCGGGGTTCATTTTCGGTGCGCAGGTGGCTTGCGCCTTCGAGCGCTCCAGACGGGTCATGATCGCGTCCTGATCCTTGGCCAAACCATCCAGCGCCTGTTGCGGGGTTTTGTCGCCGCTGGCGGCTTCGGCAATATGGCTCCACCACAGTTGAGCCAGACGCGGATAGTCCGGCACGTTGGTCCCGGTCGGGGTCCATTGCACGCGGGCCGGGCTGCGGTAGAACTCCACCAGGCCACCGAGTTTCGGCGCCAGGTCGGTCATCGCTTGCGAGTTGATGTCCGATTCGCGGATTGGCGTCAGGCCGACGATGGTTTTCTTCAACGATACGGTTTTCGAGGTCACGAACTGCGCGTACAGCCAGGCCGCCAGTTTCTGTTTCTCAGGCGTGGACTTCAGGAACGTCCACGAACCCACGTCCTGATACCCAAGCTTCATGCCCTCTTCCCAATACGGTCCGCGTGGCGATGGCGCCATGCGCCATTTCGGCGTGCCGTCGGCATTGACCACCGGCAGGCCCGGTTTGGTCATGTCCGCAGTGAATGCGGTGTACCAGAAAATTTGCTGGGCGATGTTGCCTTGGGACGGCACCGGGCCGGATTCGGAGAAGGTCATGCCCGCCGCTTCCGGTGGCGCGTATTTCTTCATCCAGTCGACGTATTTGGTGGTGGCAAAAACCGCTGCCGGGCCGTTGGTATCACCCCCGCGGGTCACGCTGGAGCCGACCGGATGGCAGTCTTCGACACGAATGCCCCACTCATCCACTGGCAAACCGTTGGGCAAGCCCTTGTCACCGCCGCCGGCCATGGAGAACCAGGCATCGGTAAAGCGCCAGCCCAGGGATGGGTCTTTCTTGCCATAGTCCATGTGCCCATAGACCCGCTTGCCGTCGATTTCCTTGACGTCTTCGCTGAAGAATTTGGCAATGTCTTCATAGGCAGACCAGTTCACCGGCACGCCCAACTCGTAACCGTATTTTTCCTTAAACTTGGCTTTCAGCTCCGGCCGCTCGAACCAGTCGGCGCGGAACCAGTAGAGGTTGGCGAACTGTTGATCGGGCAATTGATAGAGCTTGCCGTCGGGCGCGGTGGTGAAGGAGATGCCGATGAAATCCTTGAGGTCCAAGGTCGGCGACGTAAAGTTTTTACCCTCATTGGCCATCAGGTCGGTGATGGCTTCGGTCTTGCCGTAACGGAAATGGGTACCGATAAGGTCCGAGTCGTTGACCCACCCGTCATAGATGCTTTTGTCCGACTGCATCACGGTCTGCAGTTTCTCCACGACATCGCCTTCTTGCAGCAGGTCGTGGGTGACTTTGATCCCGGTGATCTCGGTAAAGGCCTTGGCCAATACTTTGGATTCATACTCGTGCGTGGTCAGGGTTTCGGAAACAACCTTGATGTCCATCCCGCGAAACGGCTCTGCAGCCTTGATAAACCACTTCAGTTCTTCAAGCTGTTGATCCGCCGTCAGGGTCGACGGTTTGAATTCGCTGCCAATCCATTTCTTGGCCGCGTCTTCATAGGCATCGGCCCAGGCTGCAGCGCTCAGCCCGCTGAGTGCCAGCATGGCTGCCAATGAAACGCTATGTCGCAGCTTATTGTTTTTGTCGAACATAGAGACCTCCTTTTAGGGTTTCGGAGCAACTTTGCCGAGCGATTCGACTAGCCCCAACGCATCACAGCCAACAGCCACACCAGGGACAACGCGAACGCAACCCAGATGCTCCAGTCGGTGACGCCGATTACCAGCAAATGCAGGTAGGCGCTGCCGAGAAGACCGATAAACAACCGATCGCCACGGGTGGTGGCTATCGGCAACAAACCACGCCGAAGAATGCTCGGCGAACGCAGTTCCCAGGTCGTCATGCCCACCAGGATCAAGGCAATGACACTGAAGAAGGCCGCCGTAGGGCCGGTCCAACTCATCCATTCCATCATCAGCTCCTCAGACCCGGCCCAGGGCAAAGCCCTTGGCCACGTGGTTGCGAACAAACCAGATCACCAGCATGCCCGGCAGGATGGTCAACACCCCCGCCGCCGCCAGCACGCCCCAGTCGATGCCGGACGCCGAGACCGTGCGCGTCATCACCGCCGCAATCGGTTTGGCGTTGACCGACGTCAGGGTTCGCGCCAGCAGCAGTTCGACCCAGGAAAACATGAAGCAGAAAAACGCCGTCACACCGATCCCGGAGCCAATCAGCGGAACGAAAATCTTCACGAAGAACTTGGGGAAACTGTAGCCGTCGATGTAGGCGGTTTCGTCGATTTCCTTGGGAACCCCGGACATGAAGCCCTCAAGAATCCATACCGCCAACGGCACGTTAAACAGGCAATGAGCCAGCGCGACGGCGATGTGCGTATCGAACAAACCGATCGAGGAATACAGCTGGAAGAACGGCAGCAAAAACACCGCCGGCGGTGCCATGCGATTGGTCAGGAGCCAGAAAAACAGGTGCTTGTCACCGAGGAACCGATAGCGCGAGAACGCATACGCGGCCGGCAATGCCACGCTCAGCGAAATCACCGTGTTCATGCTCACGTAGTACAACGAGTTGAGGTAACCGGTGTACCAGGCCGGATCGGTGAAGATCACCTTGTAGTTGGCGAAGGTGAAATCCTGCGGAAACAACGTCAGGCCGCTGAGGATTTCGGTGTTGCTCTTGAAGGACATGTTCAGCAACCAGTAGATCGGCACCAGCAAGAACAGGATGTAGATCAGCAACGGAATAAGCTTTCTCTTGCTCATGGCAGACCTCAGCGGTTGGCGTCAGAGTGAGTCATGGCCGTATAGAACAGCCAGGACACCAACAGGATGATCAGGAAGTACACCAGCGAGAAAGCCGCCGCCGGGCCGAGGTCGAATTGGCCTACAGCCATCTGGGTCAGGGTCTGACTCAAGAACGTCGTGGCATTCCCCGGACCGCCACCGGTCAGCACAAACGGCTCGGTGTAGATCATGAAACTGTCCATGAACCGCAGCATCACCGCGATCAACAGCACGCTCTTGAGCTTGGGCAACTGGATGTGTCGGAAAACCGCCCAGGCCGATGCCCGATCAATCCGCGCCGCCTGGTAGTACACGTCCGGAATCGCCCGCAGCCCCGAGAAACACAACAGCGCCACCAACGACGTCCAGTGCCAGACATCCATCACCAGCACCGTGACCCAGGCGTCCATGGTGTTGGCCGCGTAGTTGTAGCTGATGCCCATGGCATTGAGGCTCGAGCCCAGCAGGCCGATGTCCGCCCGACCGAAGATCTGCCAGATGGTGCCGACCACGTTCCACGGAATCAGCAACGGAATCGCCAGGATGATCAGCACCAGCGACGACCAGCGACCCTTGGTCGGCATGGTCAGGGCGATGGCGATGCCCAGCGGGATTTCGATCAGCAGCACACAGCCGGAATAGATGAACTGGCGCAGCAATGAGTCATGCAGGCGCGGATCGAGCAGCACTTGCTTGTACCAGTCGGCGCCGACGAAGTAGCGGCTGGACTGGTCGAAAATGTCCTGCACCGAGTAGTTGACCACGGTCATCATCGGGATCACCGCACTGAACGCCACCAGCAAAAACACCGGCAACACCAGCCACCAGGCCTTGTTGTTCTGCACCTTGTTCATGGCTACGTCTCCAGGAGATATTCGTCGGCATACACCATCAACCATTGCGCCGGGAAGCTGATGTAGGCGGTTCCCTCAGGCACGGGCTTGTCTTCGGCCAGACGCACTTTCAAAGGGGCGCCGTCGAGGTTCAGGGTCATGATTTTGTAGGTGCCAAGGTCTTCGACGTGTACGACCTGTGCCTGCATCGCCTCATCAAACGGCTCGTCCCACACATGCACGAACTCCGGACGAATGCCGACCTTCAGGGTTTTCCACTCGGACTCGGCAACGCGTTTCTGCTGAGGATCGGACAGTGGCAAATGCGTCGAGGCGAACCCGACTCCACCCGGTTGCGGCTGCACCTCGATCAGGTTCATCCCCGGACTGCCGATGAAATAGCCGACAAAGGTGTGGCTCGGCCGCTCGAACAGTTCTCGCGGCGTGCCGAATTGCACAATCTGCCCGCCGTACATCACCGCGATCTTGTCGGCGAAGGTCGAGGCCTCCAGCTGATCGTGAGTGACGTAGACCATGGTGATGTTGAACTGCTCGTGGATCTGCTTGAGCTTGCGCCGCAGCTTCCACTTCAGGTGCGGGTCGATCACCGTCAGCGGCTCATCGAACAGGATCGCTGACACGTCGTCGCGCACCAGCCCACGGCCCATGGAGACTTTCTGCTTTTCATCGGCGGTGAGGTTGCGCGCCTTCTTGTACAGCAAAGCCTGGAGGTCGAGGACTTCGGCGATTTCCTGCACCTTGGTGTGAATTTTCGCCTCGGCCATGCCCTGATTGCGCAGCGGGAAGGCCAGGTTATCGAACACCGTCATGGTGTCGTAGACCACCGGAAACTGGAAAACCTGAGCGATGTTGCGCTTCTCAGGGGTCAGATCGTTGACCACTTTGCTGTCGAACAGCACCTGCCCCTGAGACGGACTGAGCAGCCCCGAAATGATGTTGAGCAAGGTCGACTTGCCGCAGCCCGAAGGCCCGAGCAAGGCATAGGCACCGCCCTGCTCCCAGACGTGGTCCATCTCACGAATCGCATAATCCTCGGGACCGGCCGGCGTGCGGGTGTAACTGTGGGCGAGGTGCTGCAAACGAATTTCGGCCATCAGGCAACCCTCGCGATACGGCGACCGGGCGCCTGGACCAGCCGCCCCTGCGTATCGAAGACAAACAGTTTATGGGTCGGGATATAGATACGAATCGGCGCATCGACGTCGTATTCGTGAACGCCGGGCAAGTGCAGCACCAGCAGGAAATGCTCGTTGCGCACGTGCAGGAAGGTTTCCGACCCGCTGATCTCGGCCACCTCGACGGTCACCGCCAGTTCCAGGTCATCGTCGTTGCTCGGCACCAGCGAAATATGGCTGGGCCTAACGCCAAAGCGGAACTCGCCCTCGCCCACCGGCCGCAAATCGACGTTCAGCGGGAAGTGCACGAAATTGGCGAAGCTGACTTCGTTGCCGGCGATACGCCCCGGCATCAGGTTGATCGGCGGCTCGGAGAACAGCTCTGCCGCCAGCACGGTTTGCGGCTGGTGATACACCTCGGAAGACTTGCCGCTCTGAATCACCCGGCCTTCGTGAAGAATGGTGGTGGTGCCGCCCAGCGCCAGGGCTTCGTTGGGTTCGGTGGTGGCGTAGATGGCGATGGTGTGGTGAGCCTTGAACAACTCGCGCATTTCCTGACGAAGTTCTTCGCGCAGTTTGTAATCGAGGTTCACCAGCGGCTCGTCGAACAGAATCAGCTCGGCATCCTTGACCAGCGCCCGGGCCATGGCCGTGCGCTGTTGCTGACCACCGGAGAGTTCGAGGGGGTGGCGCTGGAGGAATTTCTCGATGCGCAACATCTTCGCGGTTTCCAGCACTTTGCTCTGGATCAGCTCATCGGACACACCGCCCTGGCGCAAGGGCGAGGCGATGTTCTCGAACACCGTCATGGTCGGGTAGTTGATGAACTGCTGATAGACCATCGACACGTTGCGCAAACGCACCGGGCGCTGGGTGACGTCGACGCCGTTCATCAGGATGCGGCCGCTGTCGGGCTTGTCCAGACCGGCCATCAAGCGCATGAGACTGGTTTTGCCGGACAGCGTACGCCCGAGCAAAACGTTGAAAGATCCGGCTTCGAAACTAAGGCACGCATCGTCGATCCAGGTCTGGCCCTCGACGGTACGGCTGACGTGCTCCAGGGTTAATGACATGGCTCGGCCTTTTTATTATTGGAGTCAAGCGACCGGAGCTACAGAGCGACATTCGTGCCAGAAATTGCAAGCCGTTGATCTGGCTAGAGAATCCTTAAAGTGGAAGAAAAACCGCGTTCGTTGCTGAACAGAAATGAACAACCGCGACTGAACAATTGAACAACCCGGTGGTTGACAATGAACAATAGTGAACAACACTCTACGGATGCTTTAGCAATACGATTACTCGAATCCCCCGCGATCCTGTGTAGCAGCTGGCGAAGCCTGCGTTCGGCGACGCAGTCGTCGTGAAATCAGGCGGCACGGTGTATCAGGATTACCGTGTATTCAGGTTTTACGACGACTGCGTCGCCGAACGCAGGCTTCGCCAGCTGCTACAAAGATCGCGTCGGGCATTGGCGTCACGTAAAAATACTCATAACAAAAATAATAATGCTCAGAGATCGATTGCCATGGCCGCACCCGCCTTGCCGCTCTCCCACGACGCCATCATCCAGGACTCCTGGTCCCGATGCCGCGCGTTCGGCCTCAATCATCAGAGCGCCCCGGCGTTTGATCAGTTGCCGGCCGAGGGCATTGCGCAATTGCTGGAGAGCCAGCACTCACTGGTGCAAACCACTCACCAGGAAGTCCTGCCGTACTACGAGAACATCCTCAGTAACTCCAACTGCCTGATCATGCTCGCCGACAATCAGGGCCAGGTGCTGACGTCCTGGGGCACCCAGCGTTTTATCGAGCCGAACCTGACCCGCGGTTTCAGTGCCGGTGCCAGCTGGATGGAACGCTGCAGCGGCACCAATGCGATCGGCACCGCGCTGGCCTGCGAGCAGGCGGTGCACATTGAGCACGACGAACATTTCCTCAAGGCCAACCGTTTCATGACCGGTTCCGCCGCACCGATTTTCGATGCCGAGCGCAAGGTCATCGCGGTGCTGGACGTGTCCAGCGACAGCTACCTGCCGCCGTCCCACACCCTCGGCATGGTCAAGATGATGAGTCAGACCGTGGAAAACCGGCTGATCCTCAACCTGTTCCATGGCCAGCAATTCCAGCTGACCTTCAACACCGGACTGAACAACCTCGACAGCCAATGGGCCGGGCTGCTGATCTTTGATGAAACCGGCCAGGTGCTGTCCGCCAACCGGCGGGCCGACAATCTGCTGGGCATCAGCCTGTCGCGGGTCAGTGTCGAAAGTCTGTTCAAAGTCTCGCTGCTGGAGTTGCTGAACCAGCCGGACGGCCTGCCCTTCGCCTTGCAAACCTCGGGACGCAACCGCTTCCAGTGCCTGTTGAAGCGGCCGAAACAGGCAGTGATTCAGGCGCGAGTGTTTACTGAGCCCGCGGTGGAGGCACCGGCAGCGATCAGCCTCAGCACCCTGCATTTCGGTGACAGCCGCGTGGAAAAAGCCGTACGCCAGGCCGAGCGGTTGCTGGAAAAAGACATTCCACTGCTGATCCACGGCGAAACCGGAGTCGGCAAGGAAGTCTTCGTCAAAGCCCTGCATCAGGCCAGCTCTCGGAGCAAAAAACCGTTCATCGCCGTCAACTGTGCAGCCATCCCCGCCGAACTGGTGGAGTCCGAGCTGTTTGGCTACGAGAAAGGCGCGTTCACCGGTGCCAACCAGAAAGGCAGCATCGGGCTGATCCGCAAGGCCGACAAAGGCACCCTGTTCCTCGATGAAATCGGCGATATGCCGCTGCCGACTCAGGCTCGACTGCTGCGAGTGTTGCAGGAGCGTTGCGTGCAACCGGTGGGCAGCAGCGAGTTGTTCCCGGTGGATATCCGGATTATTTCCGCGACCAACCGCTCGTTGCGCGAGCAGGTGCAGTTGGGGCGATTCCGCGAGGATTTGTATTACCGGATTGGTGGCTTGACCCTGGAACTGCCGCCGTTAAGAGAGCGCAGTGATAAAGAGGCCTTGTTCAAACGCCTGTGGGAACAGCACCGCGAGCCCTCGCAGTGGGCCGGGTTGAGTCGAGAGGTGCTGGAGTTGTTCAGCCGTCATCCGTGGCCGGGTAATTTAAGACAGGTCAGCAGCGTGATGCAGGTAGCGCTGGCCATGGCCGAGGAACAACCGGTGCGGCTGGAGCATTTGCCGGATGATTTTTTTGTGGATTTGGAGATGGAGCCGGTGGATTTACCAGAGCCGTTGGCGGTGGATTTGAATGATGCCGAGGATTTGAATCGGCAGTTGCAGGCGGCGGGAGGCAATATCTCGCACTTGGCCCGACGGCTGGGGGTTAGCCGCAATACCCTTTACAAGCGATTGCGCCAGTCAGACAGCTGACTGCTGCGCAGTCAATCGCGAGCAGGCTCACTCCTACAGGGGATTTATGCCGCGACGAAGATCCAATGTAGGAGCGAGCCTGCTCGCGATGGCGTCAGCCCTGTCCCCGCAAACCTAAACCCTGCGCATAAACAAAAACCCGCACAAGGCGGGTTTTGTTTGTAGCAAACGCAGCAATCAGTCAGCCAGTCGCCAGGTCGTGCCGCCCTTCCCGTCTTCCAGCACCACGCCCATGGCGGTGAGCTGGTCGCGGATACGGTCGGATTCGGCCCAGTCTTTACCCGCACGAGCCGCCAGACGCGCGGCAATCAACGCATCAACTTCAGCCGCATCAACCCGCCCTTCAGCGCCGGCCTGCAAGAAGTCATCGGCCTCAAGCTGCAACACGCCCAGCACGCTCGCCAGTTCTTTCAGGCGCGCCGCCAGACCTGCTGCCGCATTGAGATCGCTCTCGCGCAGGCGGTTGATCTCGCGCACCATCTCGAACAACACCGCGCAAGCTTCCGGCGTGCCGAAGTCGTCGTTCATCACCTGGGTGAAGCGCTCGACAAAGCCTTCGCCACCGGCCGGTGCCACGTTCGGCAGGCCTTTCAACGCGTGGTAGAAACGCTCGAGAGCGCCTTTGGCGTCCTTGAGGTTGTCTTCCGAATAGTTGATCGCGCTGCGGTAGTGGCTCGACACCAGCAAGTAACGCACGACTTCCGGGTGATACTTTTCCAGCACGTCGCGAATGGTGAAGAAGTTGTTCAAGGACTTGGACATCTTCTCGCCATTGATGCGAATCATGCCGCAATGCATCCACGCGTTGGCGTAGGTCTTGCCGGTGGCCGCTTCGCTCTGGGCGATTTCGTTTTCGTGGTGCGGGAACTCGAGGTCGCTGCCGCCGCCATGAATATCGAAGGTTTCACCGAGGCAGCAGGTCGACATCACCGAGCACTCGATGTGCCAGCCCGGACGACCGTCGCCCCAAGGCGAAGGCCAGCTCGGCTCGCCCGGTTTGGCGCCCTTCCACAGCACGAAGTCCAGCGGGTCCTGCTTGGACTCGTCGACTTCGATCCGCGCGCCAATGCGCAGGTCTTCGATCTTCTTGCGCGACAGCTTGCCGTAGCCCATGAACTTGGCGACGCGGTAATACACGTCGCCATTGCCCGGGGCGTAGGCGTAACCCTTGTCGATCAAGGTCTGGATCATCGCGTGCATGCCGGGGATATGCCCGGTGGCGCGCGGTTCCATGTCCGGCTTCTGGATGTTCAGGCGCGCTTCGTCTTCGTGCATCGCCGCGATCATGCGCTCGGTCAAGGCTTCGAACGACTCGCCGTTCTCGTTGGCCCGATTGATGATCTTGTCGTCGATGTCGGTGATGTTGCGCACGTAAGTCAGGTCGTAGCCGCTGAACCGCAACCAGCGGGTCACCAGGTCGAACGCGACCATGCTGCGGCCGTGGCCCAGGTGGCAGTAGTCGTACACGGTCATCCCGCAGACGTACATGCGCACCTTGTTGCCATCCAGAGGCTTGAAGACTTCTTTGCTCTTGGTGAGCGTGTTGTAGATCGTAAGCACTTTAGGTTCCTTGAATCACTGGCCCCACGAATCACGCAAGGTCACGGTACGGTTGAACACCGGATGACCGGGTTTCGAGTCCTTGATATCCGCGACGAAGTAACCTTCGCGCTCGAACTGGAAACGGTCTTCCGGCTGTGCATTGCCCAGCGAAGGCTCAGCACGACAACCGGTGAGGACTTGCAGCGAGTCAGGGTTGATGTTGTCCAGGAAACTGGCGCTGTCTTCGGCCTTCTCAGGGTTGGCCGAACGGAACAGGCGATCGTACAGACGCACTTCGCACTCGACGCTGGCCGCGGCCGGCACCCAGTGAACCACGCCTTTGACCTTGCGGCCTTCAGGGTTCTTGCCCAGGGTTTCCGGGTCGTACGAGCAACGCAGTTCGACGATGTTGCCATCGGCGTCCTTGATCGCTTCGTCGGCGCGGATCACGTAGCTGCCGCGCAGACGCACTTCGCCAGCAGGTTCCAGGCGTTTGTAGCCTTTTGGCGGCTCTTCCATGAAGTCTTCACGGTCGATGTAGAGCTCACGGGCGAACGGCAGAACGCGCACACCCATGTCTTCTTTCGGGTGGCACGGCAGTTCGAGGTTCTCGACCTGGCCTTCCGGGTAGTTGGTGATCACGACTTTCAGCGGACGCAGCACGCACATGGCACGCGGGGCGCTGTGGTCGAGGTCGTCACGGATGCTGAATTCCAGCATGCCGAAGTCGACCACGCCGTCGGAACGGTTGGTGCCGATCATTTCGCAGAAGTTGCGGATCGATTTCGGCGTGTAACCACGGCGGCGGAAGCCGGACAGCGTGGACATGCGCGGATCGTCCCAGCCATGAACGTGCTTTTCATCGACCAGTTGCTTGAGCTTGCGCTTGCTGGTGATCGTGTAGTTCAGGTTCAGACGGCTGAATTCGTACTGGCGCGGTTGCGCCGGCACGGGCAGGTTCTCGAGGAACCACTCGTACAGCGGACGATGGCTTTCGAACTCCAGGGTGCAGATCGAGTGAGTGATGCCTTCGATGGCATCCGACTGACCGTGGGTGAAGTCGTAGTTCGGGTAGATGCACCACTTGTCACCGGTCTGGTGGTGGTGAGCGTGACGGATGCGATACATGATTGGATCGCGCAGGTTCATGTTCGGCGAGGCCATGTCGATCTTGGCCCGCAGCACGCGTGCGCCGTCCTTGAATTCACCGGCCTTCATGCGGGCGAACCAGTCCAGGTTTTCTTCCACGGAGCGGTCACGGAACGGGCTGTTCTTGCCTGGCTCGGTCAGGGTGCCGCGATATTCCTTGGCCTGTTCAGGGCTCAGGTCGTCGACGTAGGCCTTGCCGGCCTTGATCAGCTCAACGGCCCAGTCGTGCAACTGGTCGAAATACTGCGAGGCGTAGCGCACTTCACCGGACCATTCGAAGCCCAGCCATTTGACGTCGCTTTCGATCGCGTCGATGTATTCCTGGTCTTCCTTGGCCGGGTTGGTGTCGTCGAAACGCAGGTGCGTGACGCCGCCAAATTCCTGGGCCAGGCCAAAGTTCACGCAAATCGACTTGGCGTGACCGATGTGCAGGTAGCCGTTGGGCTCAGGCGGGAAACGGGTGACGATCTGCGTGTGCTTACCCGAGTCCAGGTCCGCCTGGATGATCGGGCGCAGGAAATTGACCGGCACGGCAGGGCCGGTCTTGGAATTCGAGGTAGGGTCGACAGTGGGCTTGCTCATAGGATCCTTGAACGTACAAGTGCGCGGCCAGTTGGCCAAATCAAAGCGGCTGTTAAAACAAAGGGGCTTATCATAGCCGATGCCGCCAAGTCGCTGACAGAGCAGGCCCGAAAACGGCTGCATTTAATCGGATGCAAATGAAAAACAGCCTCGAAATTCGCGCCCGGCACGCTAAACTGCGCACCTTGGCCAACATTGGCCGGACCGGTTGAGGGCTTCAACGCCCCGAAACCCACGAATTCCTATAAAGAGTACCGATCATGACTCAAGTCAAACTGACCACCAACCATGGCGACATCGTCCTGGAACTGAACGCTGAAAAAGCCCCGATCACCGTGGCCAACTTCATCGAGTACGTCAAAGCCGGTCACTACGAAAACACCGTTTTCCACCGCGTCATCGGTAACTTCATGATCCAGGGCGGCGGTTTCGAGCCAGGCATGAAAGAAAAGAAAGACAAGCGCCCTAGCATCCAGAACGAAGCCGACAACGGCCTGCCGAACGAGAAGTACACCGTCGCCATGGCCCGCACCATGGAGCCGCATTCGGCTTCCGCCCAGTTCTTCATCAACGTGGCTGACAACAGCTTCCTGAACCACAGCGCCAAGACCACTCAGGGCTGGGGCTACGCGGTATTCGCCAAAGTCGTTGCAGGCACCGACGTGGTCGACAAGATCAAAGGTGTTTCCACCACCATGAAGTCCGGCCACCAGGACGTACCAGCAGAAGACGTGATCATCGAGAAAGCCGAGATCATTGAGTGATACTGCTGATTTCAGACTTGCATCTGGAAGAGGAGCGCCCGGACATTACCCGGGCGTTTCTGGATTTGCTCGCCGGACGCGCCCGCTCGGCGAGTGCGTTGTACATCCTGGGCGACTTTTTCGAGGCGTGGATTGGCGACGATGCCATGACGCCGTTCCAGCGTTCCATCTGCCAGGCCCTGCGCGAACTCAGCGACAGCGGCACGGCCATTTTTCTGATGCACGGCAATCGCGACTTCATGCTCGGCCAGGCCTTCTGCAAACAGGCCGGCTGCACGTTGTTGAAAGACCCGAGTGTCGTGCAGTTTTACGGTGAGCCGGTGCTGTTGATGCACGGCGACAGCCTCTGCACCCGCGACGAGGCTTATATGAAGCTGCGTCGCTATCTGCGTAATCCGATCACCCTGTTTATCCTGCGCCACTTGCCTTTGCGGACTCGCCATAAACTGGCGCGCAAGCTGCGCAGTGAAAGCCGTGCGCAGGCGCGGATGAAGGCCAATGACATTGTGGATGTCACGCCGGAAGAAGTGCCGCGGATCATGCAGGCCTTTGGCGTGAAGACCTTGATCCATGGGCATACCCATCGCCCGGCCATCCACAAATTACAGATTGGCGAGCAGGCGGCCAAGCGCATTGTGCTGGGGGATTGGGATCGTCAGGGCTGGGCGTTGCAGGTGGATGAGCAAGGGTTTGCGTTGGCGCCGTTCGACTTCGCCCCGCCGCCACAACTGGCAGCACCCGCTAACTAACTGCCGAACACCCCCCCCTGTAGGAGTGAGCCTGCTCGCGATATCGGTATCACATTCAACAACTTTGTTGACTGATGCACCGCTATCGCCGGCAAGCCGGTCTCACTCCTACAATTTGACCATGTTGGGTCAGTGGCCGCTGGCCGCAGGGCCTGCTTTAGCCGCAAACGGCGGTTTCGCCAGCCACACCAGCACAATCAAACCCATGAATGCCCACCCCAGCAACGTGAAGTAATCCACGGTGGAGAGCATGTACGCCTGACTGGTCAGCACATGATCCAGTTGCGCATACGCCGGATTGCTCGCCCCGCCCAGGCTGTTCAGCGCCTCACGGGTCGCCGGCTCATAGGTGCTGATGCTTTCGCTCATATAGGCATGATGCTGATCGGCCCGGCGAATCCAGATCCAGGTCGTCAGCGACGCCGCAAAACTGCCGCCCAAGGTCCGCAGGAACGTCGCCAGGCCCGCGCCGTCGGCGATCTGGCTCGGTGGCAGGTCCGACATCAGAATGCTCAAGGTCGGCATGAAGAACAGCGCCACACCAATCCCCATGAACAGTTGCACCAGGGCAATGTGCTGGAAGTCCACTTCGTTGGTAAACCCGGCACGCATGAAGCAGCTCAGGCCAATCGCCAGGAACGCCAGGCCAGCCAGCAGCCGCAGGTCGAATTTGTGTGCGTATTTGCCGACAAACGGCGACATCAACACCGGCAAAATACCGATCGGCGCCACCGCCAGCCCCGCCCAGGTCGCCGTGTAACCCATCTGGGTTTGCAGCCATTGCGGCAGGATCAGGTTGATCCCGAAGAACCCGGCGTAACCCAACACCAGCACAATCGTGCCGATGCGGAAGTTGCGGTAAGCGAACAGCCGCAGATTGACCACCGGGTGTTTGTCAGTCATTTCCCAGATCACGAACACCGCCAGCGCAATCACCGAAATGGCCGCGCCGATGAGGATGAAGTTCGACTCGAACCAATCCAGGTCGTTGCCCTTGTCGAGGATCACCTGCAACGCGCCGACGCCAATGATCAGGGTAATCAAACCGACGTAATCCATCGGCTGGTGGCTGGTTTCCACTGGCCGCGCCTTGAGTTGCTGGCGCACCACCATCACCGCGAAAACACCGATCGGCACGTTGATAAAGAAGATCCACGGCCAGCTATAGCTGTCGGTAATCCAGCCGCCGAGGATCGGACCGGCAATCGGCGCCACCACCGTGACCATCGCCAGCAACGCCAGGGCCATGCCGCGCCTGGCGGGTGGATAGACGGCAATCAGCAGCGTTTGAGTCATCGGGTACAGCGGACCTGCCACCAGACCTTGAAGCACTCGAAAGCCAATCAGCTCCGGCATCGAGGTCGAAATACCGCACAGA
The DNA here is from genome assembly GCF_050434865.1 of Pseudomonas silensiensis. Lineage (NCBI taxonomy): Bacteria > Pseudomonadati > Pseudomonadota > Gammaproteobacteria > Pseudomonadales > Pseudomonadaceae > Pseudomonas > Pseudomonas silensiensis. The sequence goes on along the minus strand of NZ_JBNDJH010000005.1, from coordinate 32,454 downwards.
AACGAAGCCAGCACGAACAGAATCGTCGCCCAGAGAAACAGCTTCACCTCGCCGAACCGCCGGCTGAGCCAACCGGTCAGCGGCAGCGCAATCGCGTTGCTCACCGCGAACGAGGTAATCACCCAAGTGCCCTGCTCCGAACTCACGCCCAGGTTGCCGGAAATCGTCGGCAGCGCCACGTTGGCGATGGTGGTGTCGAGCACTTGCATGAAGGTTGCCAGCGACAGGCCAATGGTGCTGAGCAGCAGGCTGGGCGGCGTGAAAGACGCATTATTGCTCATCGCAAATCCTTTGAAACCTGAATGGCGCTACGCCTGTTACAGACGCAGCTGACCTTATGGGAGCTTTTGTGGCGAGGGAGCTTGCTCCCGCTCGGCTGCGAAGCAGTCGTAAAGCTTTTGGGGCCGCTTCGCGACCCAGCGGGAGCAAGCTCCCTCGCCACAAAGGCTCGCTCCCACAGGGGCGGTGTCAGCGCTGGACGGTTTTGCTGACCGCTGCGCTGTTGTCGTGGATCAACTGAGTGATCATCGCATCGGCCTCGGCCAACTGACGGTCATACACATTGGTGCTGAACGAGGCCTTTTGCGGCGGCTGTTGCGCCAGCACCGGGCCGCTCTGGTCGTGCAGGTTCACATCGACCTGAGTCGACAGGCCGACCCGCAACGGGTGCTTGGCCAGTTCTTCGGCGTTGATGTGAATCCGCACCGGCACACGCTGGACGATCTTGATCCAGTTACCGGTGGCGTTCTGCGCTGGCAGCAAGGCAAACGCACTGCCGGTACCGGCGCCGAGGCTGTCGATGGTGCCGCTGAACTTCACGTCGCTGCCGTACAGGTCCGCTTCGATGTCCACTGGCTGACCGATGCGCATGTCACGCAGTTGGGTTTCCTTGAAGTTGGCGTCGATCCACAGCTGATCCAGCGGAATCACCGCCATCAATGCGGTGCCCGGCTGGACGCGTTGGCCCAGTTGCACAGAACGTTTGGCGACATAACCGGTGACCGGCGCGATCAAGGTGCTGCGGGAGTTGTTCAAGTAAGCCTGACGCAATTGCGCGGCAGCGGACATCACGTCCGGGTGCGACGAAACCACGGTGTCATCGACCAGCGCGCTGGTGGTTTTCAGTTGCTGTTTGGCGTTGGCCAGGGCGTTTTGCGCCGAGGTCAGGTCGTCGCGAGCGTGGGACAGTTCTTCCTGGGAAATCGCGCCGCCAGCGGCGAGGTTTTTCCGGCGATTGAAGTTGTCCTGGGCCTTCTGCACTTCAGCCTGCTGCGCGTTGACCTGGGCTTTCATGCCGTCGACGTTACTGTACAAGCCGCGAACCTGACGTACGGTGCGGGCCAGATTGGCCTGGGCACTTTGCAGTCCGACTTCGGCGTCGTTCGGGTCGAAGTTGATCAGCACTTGGCCTTCGTGAACCAGGTCGCCGTCGTCGGCACCGATGCTGACCACGGTGCCGGTGACCAGCGGGGTGATTTCCACCACGTTGCCGTTCACGTAGGCGTCGTCGGTGCTTTCGTTCCAGCGCCCGTAGAATTCGTGATAACCCCAGACGCCGACACCGGCGAGGATCACCACGATCGCCAACACCACCAGCATGACCTTGCGTTTGCGCGGATTGCTGGTGTCTTGAGCGTTGTCAGGGGATTGAGTTGTTGTTTCGGCAGTGGCCATGACAAATACCTTGAATTAGTTGTGCTGCGTGGCTGGGGTTGCGTTGGCTGCGGTCAGGGTTTCGCCCTGGAAGCCACCGCCCAGCGCCTGCATCAGTTGGATCGACAGGTCGATCTGCTCGGCATTCAGGTTGGCCAGCTGACGCTGGGCCTGGAGCAATTGCTGCTCGATGCTGAGCACGTCCAGGTAGTTACCGATGCCGGAACCGTAACGCTGGACCACGGTGTTGTAAGAATCCTGGGCAATGTCAGTGGCGTGCTGCTGAGCGCCGATCTGCCGGCCGATATCGCGCAACTGGTTGATGGTGTCGCTGACATCACCCAGGGCTTTCACCAGGCTTTTGTTGTACTGCGCCACCGCGAGGTCGTAATCGGCGTCGCGGGAATCGAGGTCGGCGCGCAGGCGGCCGCCGTCGAAGATCGGCACCGAGATCGTCGGCGCAATGTTGAAGAAACGACTGGCCGAACCGAACATCGCATCGCCCAGCAACGACTCGGCACCGGCCGCGGCGCTCAGGTTGAGGTTGGGGTAGAAGCGGGTTTTGCCGGCGTCGATGTTCTTGCTCGCCGCCTCGACCCGCCAACGCGCAGCCACCAGGTCCGGGCGACGACCGAGCAACTCGGCCGGCAGCACCGAGGGCAACGCGACGGCGCTGGCCTGGAGGATTTTCGGCCGGGCGATTTCATTGCCGCGATCCGGGCCTTTACCGAGCAAGACGGCCAAGGCGATCTTCGCGCTTTGCAGGCGTTTCTCGGCGTCGATCAGGCTGGCTTCGGAGGTGGCTTCCAGGCTTTCGGTTTGCTGGAACTGGTACTGACTGTCGATCCCCGAGCTCAGGCGGCGCTGGCTCAGATCGAGCATTTGTTTGGTGCGCTTGAGGTCTTCCTGCGCCAGGTCGTGAACGATATGCGCCTGCCCCAGATCGCTATAAGCGCGGGCAACGTCGGCGGATAACGTCAGTTGCGCCGCTTGCTGATCGACTTCGGCAGCACGGGCCTGGCCCAATGCGGCTTCCCAGGCGTCACGCTGACCGCCCCAGAGGTCGAAGTTGTAGTTGAAGCTGGCGCCGATGTTACGCACGGTGGAGTACGCGCCGCCCTCGCCTCTCGGGTCTTGATCACGGGCCAGACGCGAGCGGCTGACGCCAGCGCTGGCATCGAGGGTCGGCATGCGCGCGGCATCCGCTGCATAAGCGGCGGCGCTGGCCTGGTGGGCGCGGGCGTCGGCAATCTGCATGTCGGGGCTGTCGTGCAGGGCTTCGCGGATCAAGCCGTCGAGCTGCGGGTCGCCGAGGCTTTTCCACCAGTCGCTTTTCGGCCAGGCCGCCGGCGACAGTGTCACGCCGCTGAGGGATTGCCCGGCCTTGAGGTTTTTCGCATCGAGGCTGACGCCTTCAGTGGTCAGGCCGCTGTAGCTGGCGCAACCGGCCAGGGTCATGGCCGCCAGCACCAGGCTCAGTCCGGTCCGCAGGGTTTTACTGCTCATTTGTCACCTACCCGCAGCAGGGTGATCGAGTCACCGGCTGCCACCAAAATTTTCTTCAGGATCTGTTCGAGGGTTTTCAACTCCTCAGGGGTGATCGCGCCGGCCAATTCATTCATGGCGTCGGCGCCGATCTCCGGCAGGCGATCCGTCAACTGCTGGCCTTGTTCGGTCAGCACCAGTTGCACCTGACGGCGATCCGCCTCGGAACGCTGGCGGGCGAGGAAGCCTTTCTGTTCCAGACGATCGAGCATGCGGGTCATCGAACCGCTATCCAGCGACAGGTGACGGCACAGCTCGGCCGGGGTATCGACGCCGAACTGGGCCATGATGATCAGCACTTTGAACTGCGCGGCGGTGATGCCGTGGGGTTCCATGTGCGTGTCGATGATCCGGTCCTTGAGCAGCGCAGCGCGCCCGAGCAGGAGGCCGAGATGGCAAGTGTGGAATTCGTCTGGGGTGAAATGCTTCATCTGACCACCAATTAGCTGCCTAGGCAGAGAATGTATGTCGAGATGTTACTGCCTAGGCAGCGAATGTCAACGTAATAGTTAGGCTGCTTGCTATTTAGTTGATCAATGGCGACCCACAACTCCTGTGGCGAGGGGGTTTACCCCCGTTCGGCTGCGAAGCAGTCGTAGCTTTTCGACTTGCAGGGTTTCAGGAGGAAGGAAGTTGCAGGTTTTGGGGCCGCTACGCGGCCCAACGGGGGTAAACCCCCTCGCCACAGGGTTCGTGCAGGGGGTTAGAAATCCCGCTTGTAGAAGATATCCAGCGAACTGGCCACGCCGCCCGCCGCTTCGAGGTAGACCTTCTTGCTCAGCTTGTAACGCAAGGCAATGGTGTTGGCCGGCTCGAACACGCCTACGCCATAACGCAGGCTGAGCTTCTCGGAGATATTGCCGCTGGCTACCACGCTGGTTGCAGCGCCGCTGCCTTGGGTGTCGAGCTGGAAGTCCTGAATGCCCAGGTTCTTGGCCAACCCGCTGGTCACCCCCGAACTGCCCATCAAGCCCAACCCCAGCGCGGCTTGGGCAAGCATATTGTTGTCCTCACCGCTGGTGCTCAGCGGACGCCCCAGCACCAGATAGGACAACGCCTGCTCCTGACTCATCGCCGGCTCAGAGAATATCTGGGTGGTCGGCTGCTCGGCGCTGCCGCTCAGGCGAATGCCGGCGATCACGTCGTCGGTCTGGCGGATCGCTTCGATGTCCAGATACGGCTGGTCGATCGGGCCGGCAAACAGCAAACGCGCCCGGCGCACGGTCAATCGCTGACCGTAGGCACGATAACGCCCATCGTTGAGCCAGAGCTCGCCGCGGGTGTCCATGTTGTCGCCGATGTGCACATGCCCCTGCAGATTGGCGGTCAGGCCAAACCCGGCGAAGCTGAGTTTGTCCTGACCGACCACCACATCGATGTCCATCGCCATGGCCATCGGAGGTTTGCCCTCTTCGGTCTGCTGGCCGACGATCACCGTGTCAGCGGACACCCTGACCGTCGAAGGCGGCAACTCGCGCACGGTGATCTCGCCTTTCGGCACCAGCACCTTGCCGGCAACGGCCAGTTTGTCGTCCTTCAGCGAAATCTTCAGGTCCGGCGCCACTTCCAGCTTGGCGTAGGGTTCTACGCTGACGGGCAATTGCGTGCCTTTGAGCGCCAGATCCACCACCAACGCCTGACCCCAGGCGATGTTCCCGCTCAAGCTGCCCTGCCCGTTCTTGCCACTTTTCCAGCCGCCGTTCAATTGCACGGTTTCGCCCGCGATCACGGCTTTAAGTTGCAGCGCTTCAAGGTCCATCGGCAGTTCAGGCCCGGAAATCTCGCCGTCGCTGAGCAACAGATTGCCGTTGACCTGGGGCGCCAGCAGCGTACCTGCAAGCGTGCCGCTGCCATTCAAGCGTCCGGTCAGTTTCTCGACCATCGGCACAAACGGCCGCGCTACCGACAGGTCCAGTCCATTCAAACGGAATGAGCCGGTCAGTGGCTTGTCCTTCGGTAACGGATTGATCTGCGCCTGGAGCATCAGCTCACCGAGCTTGCCGCCGACGAAATTGAGGTCAGTGTCGATTCGCTTGGGCGTGAGTTTGCTGTTCAGTTTCAGGGTCTGGTACGGGAAGTCCAGCCACTGGTCCTTCTCCTTGATGCGCAACGTGCCGCCGCTGGCATCGACGCTGATCTGGCCGTTCGGGCCGCTGGCCGGCAGGTCCAGTTGCAGGTCGGCGTTGAGCCGGCCCTTCCAGGCGAAATCCTTGGGCAACCACTGCGCCAGGCTATCGATCGGGAACTGCTTGAGGTGATAACGCAGCTTCGGCTCAGGCATCAGGCGCTGATCCTCACCGCACAGGCTGGCCGGGCCGGACGTCCAGCAATGAGCGCCAAAATTGATCTTGCCGTCCGCCAGCCGTTCAAGCTTCGCCGGACCTTGCAGCTTCCAGTCCTGACCGCCGGCCTGGATATCGCCACTGGCCAGCCGTCCACGCCAATTGCCTTTGTCCAGATTGCCGTCGAGGCCGAGGGCGAGTTTCAGCTTCGGCCCTTGCAGGTCGAGGGTGAGTTTCTGATTTTTAATATCACCCTGACCGCTGGCGGTCAGTGTCCCCAGCGACGTATCACCAGCCTGAATGCCACTGCCCTTGAGGTCGATTTTGGCCCGTTGCCCGCTGTCGAGGGTCGCGTCCAGGTTCAGGCTTTGCAGGCGATTGTCTTCAAACGCCAGTTGCGTACCTTGCAGCCCGAGCTTGCCTTGAGGGGCCTTGAGCGTCCCGGCGACATCGATGCGACCATTGAGCTGGCCGCGCAGTTGCGGCCACAGCTGAGCCAGGCGCGGCAGCTTGATATCAATCTGGCCAGCGAGCTTCTGTTGCAAGCTGCCCTTGCCGTTGATGCTGTTATCACCGAGGCGAATTTGCAGCGCGTTGAGGTTCCATTGCTCGCCGCCGCCATCGGCTTTGGCCTGGATCACTGCCGGTTGGCCGCGCAGTTTGCCTTTCAAGTCGAGATCAGCGGTCAGGCTGAGTTTTTCATTCTTCATCTCGCCTTTGCTGCGCAAGGGTCCGGCCAGCGTACCCGGCAACTCCGCGACCCAGTACGCCGGGTTGATCGCCGACAGGTCCAGTGCCGTGTCCCAGGCAATGCCGTCGGCGAACTGCAGGTTCAGGTGCCCTTCGGCCTTGCCCTGCCCGGCTTCGAGTTGAATTTGTTGCAGGTAGATTTTCGTCAGGTCGCCGCTGAACGGGCTGGTCAGGCTGAACGCCCCGGCCGGGCCGTCGAGTGCGGCGTTGAAGTGCCCCATGTACTGGCCGTCGGTGTAGGAGACTTCACCGTTGAAGCTGCGCAACGCCACTTCTGGCTCGTCGATCAGCGGGTAGAGGCGATGCCACGGGAAATCCAGCCAGTCGATTTTTGCGTCGGCGCTCAGGCCTTTGCTCCAGTCGAGGTTACCGGTGAGTTTCAGGCTTTGCTTGTCGTTGGCCGTGAGGTCCAACCCGGCGATATGAGCGCCATTGGCGTCGACCTTGCCTTGCAGCAACAGCGCGACCGGGCCGGATTCTGCGGGCAACGTGGCTTTGCCGAGCAACTGGTAACCGTTTTTCAAGTTGCCGTCACCGGTGAGTTCCAGTTGGTTGAGTTGCAAGGTGTCCGGCAGATCGGCGCTGGCCTTGAAGCCGTCAGCGGTGATCCGCACCTTGGCCGGCAGGTTTTCCACCAGCGGTTGCAGTTCGCCGGTCAACTGCCCGTTCAGGGAACCGCTGCTGTCGGCTTTCAGGTTCAGGGTTTTCAGCAGATCGCCGTCGACCTTCAGGGCCAGCGTCCAAGGCCCGGTGCCGGGGGCAGGCAGGGTCAGTTTGCCTTCGGCCTTGAGCGGCCAGTTTCCGCCGGGTTGCAGCAGGCCTGACAGATTCAGGCTCAGGTCATCCCTTTGCAAATGAACGGAATCGATCTGTAAACCGTTGGCCGTCCAGTGCGCCGCCAGTTGCAGACCCTTGAGTTCTTCACTGCCGTTGAACAGCAGGCTGCCGACCTGGACATCACCCAGCTCGATGGCCAAGGGCAGTTTCAAATCCGGGAGACTGATCGGCCCGCTGCTTTCTTCTTCCGTGCCTGGCGGGAACTGCAGGCTGACCTGATCGGCTTTCAATTGTTCGATGCACAGGGTCATGCGCGTCAGGCACAGCGGCGACCAGGCGAAAATCACCTTATCCAGCTCAACCCGACTGCTGTCCTGCTGCCACAGCACATGGTCGGCACTCCACTGTCCGCCCAGACGACCCTGGAAATTCTCGACGGTCAAACCTGGCACAAATCCCAGCGCCCAGCGACTGCCCGTTGCCGTGCCAATCACTGTGGCCACGGTCAGGACGACCAGCATCAGCAGCGCCAGAATCGCCAGCAGCGTTATTTTCAAACCACGCTTCACAGTTCAGGCCCCATGGAAAAGTGCAATCGAATGCCGCCGTCGTCGTCCATCGCATGGGCCAGGTCGAGGCGTATCGGCCCTACCGGAGAAACCCAGCGCACACCGATGCCGACGCCGGTCTTGAGGTCCGGCAGTTCGAGAGTATTGAAGGAGTTGCCTTGGTCGATGAAGGTCGCGACCCGCCATTTCTCGGCGATGGAGTACTGATATTCGACACTGCCGGCGATCATGTAGCGGCCACCGATGCGGTCGCCCTCGGAGTTTTCCGGGGACAGGCTCTGGTAGTCGTAGCCGCGCACGCTCTGATCGCCACCGGCAAAGAAGCGCAGCGACGGCGGCACCGATTTGTAGCCGTTGGTGGCGCTGCCGCCGACCTGCACCCGCCCGAGGAAGCGGTGTTTGTCGAAGACCGTGGTCAAGCCTTTCACCAGCGCGGTGCCGTAGACCAAATTGGTGTCCGAACCCAAACCTTCCTTGGCCACTTTGGTCTCAAATGCCAGGCGATAACCGTTGTGCGGGTCGATGCGGTTGTCGCTTTTCAGGTAGGAATAGCTGACGCCAGGCATCAGCAATGTACTGAGCCCCGAGTCGTCGCCGAGCCTGAATTCCTCGCGCTGCCATTTGAGCGACACCACCCGCTGCCAACCGCTGGGCAGCTTGCTGTGCCACTCGGGGCCGAGGGTCAGCAGTTTGCTGAGGGAGTCCTTGTCGGCAATTTCTTCGTTCTGATAGCCACCGGCGAACCGCAGCTTGTCGGTCAGCGGCGGGTCCAGGGGAATGTCATAGAACACACCGACGTTCTGCCGGGGCGCCGAAACTTCGGTCTCCCAGCCATAGCTGTGCCCCTGAGGGTTGACCCAGTGCCGGGTCCAGTTGGCCTTGACCCGTGGGCCGACGTCGGTGGAATAACCCAGCCCCAGACCCATGGTCCGTGGTTTGCGGGTTTCGAGTTTGACGTCCACCGGGATCACGTCGTTCTTGGACGCCGTCGGCGCCGCATCCACCCGCACGCTTTCGAAATAGCCGCTCGATTGCATCGCCTGATTGAGTTCGGCGATCAGTTCGGAGTCATAGGGCGCGCCCGCCTTGAATGGCACCATGCGCAGCAGCAAGTCTTCGTCGAACGGCGTGTCACCTTCGAAACTGACCTTGCCCAGTGAATATCGCGGGCCGCTGTTGTAGATCAGTTCGATGTCGGCGACGCCGGCCCGCGGGTCGACCAACAATTTCTGGCTGCTGAAATAACCACTGAAAAAGCCAAAGCGCGAGGCCTGATTCTGAATCAGGCGCTTGGCGTCTTCGTAATGGCCGTGGTTGAGCACTGCGCCGGTTTTCAGCGCATTGCTTTTGGGTACACGGAAGGATTTTAGGGTGGCGGCCGGACCGTCGATGCGAATAGTGACGTTGCGCAAATGCACCGGCTCGCCGGGATCGATGTTCAGCACCAGGCGCGGCGTCTTGCCGCCCTTCACATCCGAGTCGATCTGCGGCTGGTAATAACCCAAGGCCTGGGCGGCCTTGCGCGCCTGTTCTTCGGCGCCACGACTGAAGCGCAGCAAGGCTTCCTCGTCACGATCGCCGAGGCTGCCGATATAGCCCTCTATATTGGCTTTCAGTTCATCGTTGGACGGTTTGATCCGAACATCCAATTCACTTTGCGCCAGCGCCGCGCAGCTGGTAATCAGCATCAGCACGCCGCTGGTAATTCTTCCTGGAAACTTCATAGGCGCGGATGCTATCACGAGCTTGGGAGCGTGATAGAGCCTGGCGTGCAGTGAAAGTTCTACCTTTATGCCGTTGCTGTTTGTAACACCTGCGGGTTGGCGTGGAAAAACACGTGTTCGCGAATCGGTCCTACGGCGACCTCACCGATTTCCTCATAGCCCTGACGCTTGTAGAACTCCAGATAACGAGGATTCCCGGTATCGAGGATGACGCCCTCAGAGTGCTCATCCACCGCGCACCAGTTATGCACCGCTTGCAGCAATTGTTCGCCGAAGTGCTTGCCCTGAAATTGCGGATGAACCCCCAGCAACGGCAGCAGGTGCACCGAGTCGGACGGCACGCAAGCCATCACGGCATCGTGATACTCGAGATAACGTCGGGTGCAGCGAAACCCGGTGCTGAGCACCATGCGCAGACGCCAGGCCCAACTTTCAGTGATGCCCAGGCGGCGTTGCGGCGGCGCGATCAGCGCGATGCCAATCAACCGGTCGTTGACCAGCAGGCCGATGGCCGGCAAGTCCTGAAGAAAGTGTTGTGTGACCAACTCGCGCACGGTGGCGCGGACCCGCTGTTCATAACCGGGACGCTCCGCTTCGAACAGGTAGCCGAACGTCGGCTCATGCCGGTAAGCCTGGTACAACAACGAACGCGCTTCGCGGGAATAGCCGCTGTCGAGCATGTGAATATCGGCGATGACGGTCGAGGTTTCGGGCATAACGGTATTTCTCCCCGGGGCACAGCTCAAATGACTGCGCTCTTATTGGTACGAGCCTTTGGGTGGTAATACAGTTCCCCCACAGGTATAGACCAAGGTTGGATCTTCATCGACTGGACTGGCCTCTTCGCGGGCAAGCCACGCTCCCACAGGTTTTGTGGCGTACACAGATTTTGTGTTCGCTCGAGAACCCTGTGGGAGCGGGCTTGCTCGCGAAGGGGCCAGCAAAGACAACACATGTCTGACAGAACAAGGTAACTCCCCTGCCTCAACACTGGCCCCGTTCCTACATGTCAGCTAGCATCGCCCTTTTGCCAGGACTGCCGACCATGAAGATCGTCTCCTTCAACATCAACGGGCTGCGCGCTCGCCCCCATCAGCTGGCGGCGCTGATCGAAAAGCATCAACCAGATGTGATCGGACTGCAGGAAACCAAGGTTCACGACGACCAATTCCCGCTGGCCGAGGTTCAGGCGCTGGGCTATCACGTGTATTTCCATGGTCAAAAAGGTCATTACGGCGTGGCCCTGCTCTCGCGCCAGGAACCTATCGCGCTGCACAAAGGTTTCGCCACCGATGAAGAAGACGCTCAGCGCCGCTTCATCTGGGGCACATTCGCCGACGCCAATGGCGTGCCGGTGACCATCATGAACGGCTATTTCCCACAGGGCGAAAGCCGCGATCACCCGACCAAGTTTCCGGCCAAGGAACGCTTTTACAACGATCTGCAGCAATTGCTGGAAAGCCAGTTCAGCAACGATCAGCCGCTGGTGGTGATGGGCGACGTGAACATTTCCCCGGAAGACTGCGACATCGGTATCGGCCCGGACAACATGAAACGCTGGCTGAAAACCGGCAAATGCAGCTTCCTGCCGGAAGAACGCGAGTGGATGGCCCGTTTGAAGAACTGGGGTCTGGTGGACAGCTTCCGTCACTTGAACCCGGAGGTGGCCGACCGTTTCAGCTGGTTCGACTACCGTAGCCGCGGTTTTGAGGATGAGCCCAAGCGTGGGCTGCGGATTGACTTGATCATGGCGTCCCACGGATTGTTGCCACGCGTAAAGGATGCGGGTGTGGATTACGAACTGCGCGGGATGGAAAAACCATCGGATCATGCGCCGATCTGGCTTGAATTGAGCTGATCTCTATCTATCGACATAGATCAACTGTAGGAGCGAGCCTGCTCGCGAAAGCGGTGTGTCATTCGATATTGATGTCGACTGAAACACCGCTTTCGCGAGCAGGCTCGCTCCTACAATGTCGATAACTGTCATCTTTCAGAAACCTTACTGACTTATTCTCCCGGCACTTCCTTTGGCTTATAAGGTGCCGGCATGACGCTGCGCGTGTTGTTCCTGTTGATGCTGTGCGCCTGGCTGCCGCTGACGGCGTCGGCTGGCGCGTTGCCGACGCCCGAGTCTGGCCCGGTGCTGCGCATCCAGGGTTCCAACACCATTGGCGCCGCACTGGGCCCGGCGCTGGTTGAGGGATTGATGCGCGAACAGGGCCTGCTGAAGATTCACAGCGAAGCCCCGGACAAAGCCAACGAACTGCGCGTCATCGGCGAAACCGTTCAGGGCCGCCGGGTCGCGGTGGACATCGCGGCACACGGTTCCAGCACCGGTTTCACCGCCCTGAAAACCGCCACCGCCGACCTCGCCGCCTCCTCGCGCCCGATCAAGGACAGCGAACGGGCAGACCTTGCACACTTGGGCGACTTTAAAAGCGCCGGCTCCGAGCAGGTCATCGCCATCGATGGTCTGGCGATCATTCTTCATCCGCAAAATCCGTTGAGTGAACTGGACACCGAACAACTGGCGCGAATTTTCAGCGGCGAGGCAAAAACCTGGGAAGAACTCGGCGGCACCGGTGGGACGATTCATCTCTATGCGCGGGATGACCAATCGGGCACCTACGATACGTTCAAGGAATTGGTCCTCAGCCGTCGTGGGAAAACGCTGAGCAGCGCGGCGAAACGTTTCGAATCCAGCGAGCAATTGTCTGACGCGGTCGCCCTCGACCCGCAAGGTATCGGCTTCATCGGCTTGCCTTACGTGCGCCAGGCCAAAGCCGTGGCGATTGCCGATGGCCAATCCCAAGCCATGCTGCCGCTCAACAGCCTGATTGCCACGGAAGACTATCCGTTGTCCCGCCGGCTGTTCTTTTACCTGCCACCCAACGGGAAAAATCCCTGGGCTGACGCACTGGTGGCGTTCGCCCAAAGCAGCAAGGGTCAGGCGATTGTCGCGGCCAACGGTTTTATCGCTCAGACCGTCCAGGCGATGACCGTCACACCGAACGCGCTGATGCCCGAGGGTTATCAGGCGCTCAGCCGTCACGCCCAACGACTGACGGTGAATTTCCGTTTCGAAGAAGGCAGTGCGACGCTGGACAACAAGGCCCGGCAGGACCTGTGGCGGGTGCTCGACTATATAAAGCAGCGTGACAAGACCAATCGGCAGGTGACGCTGGTGGGGTTTGGCGACGCCAAGAGTGATCCGGCGCGGGCCGATCTGCTGTCGAAACTGCGCGCCATGGCGGTGCGGCGGGAACTGGTGAAAAGCGGCGTGGTGTTTCGCGAGATTCGTGGCTTTGGCGCCGAGATGCCAGTGGCGGCCAATAGCGCGGATGAGGGGCGAATCAAGAATCGGCGGGTTGAGGTGTGGGTGTATTGATGGTGTGTGTGTAGCAGCTGTCGAGCCTGCGAGGCTGCGTTCGGCTCGGGCCGCGTTCGGACGCAGCAGTCGTGAAATCAGACGATGCGGTGTTTCAGGGAGACCGCACATACAGGTTTTACGACTGCTTCGCAGCCGAACGCAGCCTCGCAGGCTCGACAGCTGCTACATGGCCAGAATTAGCCGAGCAATTTCTGCAACTGCGCCGTGGTGTCCGCCGCGCCCATGGTCTTGGCGGCATCCAGCGCAGAGACGCCATTGGCGTCCTTGGCTTTCGGGTCGGCGCCTTTGCTGATCAGGTAGTCGACGATTTCGACGCGATTGAACATCGCCGCCATCATCAGCGCGGTACGGCCATCGAAGGATGAACCTTCCACTTGCGCGCCGCCTTCAACCAGGGCCTTGACCACCGCCAGGTCACCCTTGAATGCCGCGCCGGCAATCGGGCTCTGGCCGTTGTCGTTGCGGATTTCCGGGTCAGCCTTGTGTTCGAGCAGGACTTTTACCGTCTCCACATGGCCGTGGTAAGCGGCCAGCATCAGCAAGGTGTCGCCCTTGTGGTTACGCAGGTTCGGCGGCAGGCCCTTGGTCAACAGCGCAGCCATCATGGCCGCATCGCCCTCGCGCGCCTTGTTGAATACCTGTTCGGCAAATTCAGCGGCTTCTTCGGGGGTCATCTGGCGGCTTTGGTCTGACATTGGGCACTCCACGTTCTGTTATTCGCAAAGCCGACAGTTTCCCGAGCAGCCCCGGGGCTGTCACTTCTTTTTTCTCATGGACGGCCATAGGCACATTCAATAGTGCTGCATTCAATAACGAAAAGCGCCGCCGTGAATATCCGCCAGCAACTGCGGAGTGACCTGCACGTAAGTCTGGGTCCCCGGCAACCAGGCATAGATCGGATCATCGCCGGTTTTGCCGGGGTCGAACGCTTCATCCTTCAGGCGAGTCTTCTGGTATTTGAAGGTGCCGGTGGTCTCCATTTTGACTTTCACTCGCAAGAACAACGGCACCGCATAGGCGGGCATTTGCTCCCGGGCGAAGGCCAGCAACTCACTGAAGTCCAGGGTCGCCAGGGACTCCGCTGGCGTAATCGCCGCCATCCCCGCTCGCCCGTTGGTGTTGCGGATTTCCACGCCGTAGGCCACGGCTTCGGAAATATTCGGGTGTTGCAAAAGGATGTTCTCGACCTCGGTGGTCGAGACGTTTTCACCCTTCCAGCGGAAGGTATCTCCCAAACGATCAACAAACTGCGCATGACCGAAACCGATGTTGCGCAGCAGGTCACCGGTATTGAAGTAACGGTCGCCCTTCTCGAACACGTCGTGCAGCACAACCTTTTCGGTCTTCTGTGGGTCCGTGTAGCCGTCCAGCGGCGCCTTGTCGTCGATCTTGGCCAGCAACAGCCCCTGCTCGCCTTTGGCGACTTTGCGCATGAAGCCCTTGGCATCCCGAATCGGAGCGCCACTGTCGTGGTCGTAGGCCGCCAACTCCCATGACATCAGGGAAAAACCGACGGTGTTATCAAAGTTGAGGATGTTGGTGAAGCCGATGTTGCCGTCGCTGGCGGCGTAGAGCTCGCAGATGTGATTCACCGCAAAGCGTGTCTTGAACTCGCCCCACGCGCCGGGGCGCAGGCCATTGCCGATCATCTTCGTCACGCTGTGCTTGCTGTCGTCGGCGCTGGGCGGTTGATCCACCAGGTAGCGGCACAATTCGCCGACGTAACCGAGGGTGGTCGCGCGGTACTTGCGCACATCGTTCCAGAATTGACTGGCGCTGAACTTGCGGCGAATGGCAAAACCCGAGGCGCCACTGATCGCCGAGCCCCAGCACACGCAGAGCCCGGTGGCGTGGTAGAGCGGCAAGGTGCAATAGACGACATCCTCCGGGCGCATATCCAAGGCGATCAGCCCGAAGCTTGCGGAACTGCGCATCCAGCGGCCGTGCTTGAACACCCCGGCCTTGGGCAAGCCGGTGGTGCCCGAGGTGTAGATATAGAAACAAGGGTCGTCGAAAAAAACCTGCTGACTGCTGGCGGGGTTGGCGCTGGAGCTGTCGGCACTGGCGGTCATCAGGTTGATGAACCCGTCGGACGCAATGCCCGGATGGCTGAAGGTGTCTTGATCAGCGACGAACCAGGTGCGCGCCGCGTCGATCGACACCCGTTCGCGAACCGCCGAAAACGCCGGCACCAGCTCTTCTCCGACAATGATCGCCGCGGGCGTCACCAGGTTCAGGCTGTGAGCCAGGGTATCGCGGGTTTGCGAGGTATTGAGCAAGGCACTGATCGCGCCGACCTTGGCCACCGCCAGGATCGTCACCAGCAGTTCCGGCCGATTCTCGATAAACACCGCCACGACATCGCCCTTGCGGATGCCTTGGGCAATCAGATGATGGGCAATCCGATTGGCCCATTGGTTGACCTGAAAATAAGTCAGCGCCACCTCGCCCTGCAGTAATGCCGGGCCATCGGGATTGCGCAACGTCGCTTGTTCGAAGCTCCAGCCCAGGCCGCACGGTTGGGTCGGGTCCTTGACGTTGGCGGCTTTCATGCCCTTCACCACGCGAGGAATGGCTTTGGCAATGGAAGGCAGCTTGCGGAGCATCATGCCCCAGGTAATCGTGTCGTGCGGCGTGCGGCTCATGGTTGCTCCCGGTCGATCTTTTTATTGTTCGGGCGGCGTTGATTGAGGCCGAAAATACGTCAGCGGTTCCTGAGCTGTACACGCGGTTTTTGAAATGATTTGTATCCACGGCTGCGGCATTCGAAATCGTGAGCGTGCGTCGGGCTATTGGTTCCATCGAATCGACGTCGACCACGCAAAATGCAGGATGCACGATGGCCTTTCATGCAGTTTGCACGAAAGTGCAAAAACGCTTAAAAACTAACTAATTGATATATAAGGACTTTTAAAAAATCAGGTGCTGGCACAATCACTGCAACTACCTCTGCATGCTTGCCATTCAAGAGCTAACGGAGCTGATAGACATGAACCTGATCCAAGAAAAATTTTCGTCCCTGTTCTCCAACTTCGAAGTGACCACCCAGCCACGTCCGGACGGCGGCATTCTGCTGACCTTGAGCAGCACCGACGGCAAACTCTTCAAACGCTCGATTTCTTACCAGCAATTGCATGCTGGCGATCAGTTGACCTGGGTGATCAGTGCCATTCGCCGTGACATCGCCGAACAGGCCAGTGAACTGCCACAGATTTCCATGCTGCAAAGCCAGCAACGGTTTGCCCTGCCAACGTATCACTCGGCTTAAACCCTGCGGTTGTATAAATAAACGCGTTGTAAACAAACAGGCCGTGAGAGCTTTCGCTTCACGGCCTGAGTTGTTTCTGGCGTTGCGCAATCCCTGATGGTTACAAGGTAGAAGGTTTGATCCGCTCAAAACTGTCGACGGTCACATGCCCCGCCAGCTCTGCGCCTTCACGGGCCAGCCCGCAGGTAACCATTCCCGCCGTGCGTGCCGCGTCCAGTTCCTCGACGATGTCGGACAGAAACAGGATCTGCGAAGCGTCCAGGCCAATGGACTGGATAATGCGCTCGTAGGACTGCGCTTCACGCTTGGGCCCCGAGGTGGTGTCGAAATAACCGCTGAACAGTGGTGACAGATCCCCCGCTTCCGAACAGCCAAAGATCAGCTTTTGCGCCTGAATCGACCCGGACGAATAAACAAACAGTTTGAAGCCGTCCTGATGCCAGCGTTTGAGCGCTTCTACGGCGTCCGGGTAAACGTGGCCTTTCAACTCCCCGGCCTGATAACCCTGTTCCCAGACCATGCCTTGCAACGCTTTCAGCGGCGTGGCTTTGCGGTCTTCGGCGATCCAGTTCAGAAGGATGTCGATCACCCGCTCGACGTCGGCGTTCGGCTGGTTGGTATCCCGGCGAACGGCGTCCAGTTGCTCGGCAACATCCGCACGCTCAGCATGCTGGCGAACAAAATCCGGCAAGTGTTTGGCCGCGTAGGGAAACAGCACGTCGAACACAAAACTCACCGCGCTCGTAGTGCCTTCGATGTCGGTGAGAATTGCTTTGATCGGCATCGCCTCAGTCCTCAAGACGCGGGAAGCGACTGGCGATGTCGTCGCCGGTGAAGTTCGCTACCCAGCCTTCAGGGTTGTTGAACAGACGGATCGCGACAAAATGCGGATGTTCGCCCATGTCGAACCAGTGCGGGGTGCCAGCCGGTACCGAGATCAGGTCGTTTTTCTCGCAGAGCACCGCGTAGACGTAATCGCCGATGTGCAGGGTGAACAGCCCACGGCCGGCGACGAAAAATCGTACTTCGTCTTCGCCATGGCAATGTTCGTCGAGGAACTTGGCGCGCAATTCGGCTTTCTGCGGGTGATCGCTGTTCAGGCTGATGACGTCGACGGTGAGGTAACCACGCTCGGTCATCAGATGGTCGATTTGCTCTTGATACGCGGCGATCACTTCTTCCTGACTGGCGCCGGGCTGGATTTTCGCCGCGGCTTGCCAGCGGTCGAAACGCACGCCCTGCTCGGCCAGGGTCGAGGCGATGTCTTCGAAATGCGTCAGCACCTTGTTGGGTAAGTCAGGGCTTGAGACGTGGTAAACGGACAGGCTGCTCATCAGGGCAACTCCTTAACGGTTCAACAGCGAGCGCGTCTTCAACTCGCACTCGAACAAAAATTCAAAGGCCTCGATCTGCCGCAGCGCATCGCTCATGCGAACGCCCCAGGTGTAGAGACCGTGGCCGCGGATCAGATAGCCGACGCAATCAGGATGGGCTTCAAGCCAAGGCTGCACCTTGGCGGCGAGGCGCGCAATGTCCTGGTCATTGTCGAAAATCGGCACACGCACCCGGGATTCGTGGGTCGACACACCGCTGAAGGCTTTTTGCAGTTCGTAGTCTTCGAACTCGATGAAGTCTTGCGGCGTCAGGCGCGACAGCACCGTGGCGTTCACCGAATGCGTGTGCAGCACCGCGCCGATCTCCGGGCGCCAGTTGTAGAGCTGGGTGTGCAGCAGGGTTTCGGCGGACGGTTTTTTGCCCGGTTCCAGGCTGTTGCCAGACAGATCGGTAGCCAGCACATCGTCGGGGCCGAGTTGGCCTTTGTGCTTGCCGGACACTGTCAGCAGCGCTTCAGTCGGCGACAGGCGCGTCGAGTAGTTGCTGCTGGTGGCCGGCGACCAGCCGCGGCCATACAGAAATCGCCCGGCATCGATGATTTCCTGGGCGAGGTGCTCACGGGTGAGGCTCATGGCCTGTCCTCTTGCATACGTGTGGCAATGATAACGGCTGCGGCGAAGGCTGCGAGGCTGGCAATACTAAAGGTCAATGCGGGGCCGAGGGCATTCCAGCTGTAGCCGGAATACAACGCGCCCAGTGCGCCGCCCGTGCCGGCCAGTGCGGCGTATAACGCCTGGCCCTGCCCTTGCTGGCGTGCGCCGAAGCTACGTTGCACGAACTGGATGGCAGCCGCGTGAAAGCTGCCGAATGTCGCCGCGTGCAGTACCTGGGCAAACAACAGCACCCAGAGGAACTCAGCGAACGAACCGAGCAACAGCCAACGCAGCGCTGCCAGCAGAAAACTCGCCAGCAGCACCCGTCGCACGGAGAAACGCGCGAGGATCTTGCTCATGGCCAGGAACATCAAGACTTCGGCGACCACCCCGACCGCCCAGAGCAAGCCGATCAACCCACGGCTGTACCCGAGTCGCTCCAGGTGCAAGGTCAGAAAGGTGTAATAAGGACCGTGGCTCATCTGCATCAGTGCCACGCAAGCGTAAAACGCCAGCACCCCGGGATTGCGCAATTGCTTGAGAAACCCATCGCCCGCAATTCGATTGCCCTGAGCCGGTTGGGCGTTCGGCACCCACAAACTGCTGACCACGATCCCGGCCATGATCAACACCAGCGTCACCGGGTAGATATCCAGGCTCAACCCTTCGAACAACCGGCCAAGCGCGACCACGGTGATGATGAAACCGATGGAACCCCACAGTCGGATCTGGCTGTAGCGGTTAGTCTGGCCCTGCAAGTGCGCCAACGTGATGACTTCGAACTGCGGCAACACCGCGTGCCAGAAGAACGCGTGCAAGGCCATGACCATTGCCAGCCAGGCGTAGGTCTTGCTGACGAAAATCAGCGAGAACGTCAGAAGCGTACAGACCGCACCGAAGCGCACGATGGCCAGGCGTCGGCCGGTGTAATCACCGAGCCAGCCCCAGATATTCGGCGCCACGCAGCGCATCAGCATCGGAATCGCCACCAGCTCGCCGATGCGCGCGCTGGAAAAGCCCAGGTGATCGAAGTACAGCGCCAGAAACGGCGCTGTCGAACCGAGCAAGGCGAAATAGAACAGATAGAAACTGGAGAGCCGCCAGTACGGGAGCGCCGCCAACGTCGTCAGACCCCGGCGGCTATGAGGTCAGCCATTAAAGCTGCCCCAGCACCGGCGTGCTCACGCGCACGTCCTGGTTCTGCCCACGGTGACGCAGCAGGTGATCCATCAGCACGATGGCCATCATCGCTTCGGCGATCGGGGTGGCGCGGATGCCAACGCACGGGTCGTGGCGACCCTTGGTGACGACTTCCACCGGGTTGCCATGGATGTCGATGGAACGACCCGGCGTGGTGATGCTCGAGGTTGGCTTGAGCGCCAGGTGCGCGACGATCGGCTGACCCGACGAAATGCCACCCAAAATGCCGCCCGCATTGTTGCTGAGGAAACCTTGCGGGGTCATTTCATCGCGGTGCTCGGTGCCGCGCTGGGCAACGCTGGAGAAACCGGCGCCGATTTCCACGCCTTTGACCGCGTTGATGCTCATCAGCGCGTGAGCGAGTTCGGCATCGAGACGGTCGAAGATCGGCTCGCCAAGACCCGGCATGACGCCTTCAGCGACGACGGTGATCTTCGCGCCAACCGAATCCTGGTCGCGGCGCAACTGGTCCATGTAGGCTTCCAGCTCAGGGACCTTGTCCGGATCAGGGCTGAAAAAAGCATTCTCTTCTACCGAATCCCAGGTCTTGAACGGGATTTCGATCGGGCCGAGCTGGCTCATGTAGCCACGAATGACGATGCCCTGAGTGGCCAGGTACTTCTTGGCGATAGCGCCGGCTGCCACGCGCATGGCCGTTTCACGGGCCGAGCTGCGACCGCCGCCGCGGTAATCGCGCTCGCCATATTTGTGGTGATAGGTGTAGTCGGCGTGGGCTGGGCGGAACAGGTCCTTGATCGCCGAGTAATCCTTGGACTTCTGGTCGGTATTGCGGATCAACAGGCCGATGGAGCAACCGGTGGTGCGTCCTTCGAACACGCCGGAGAGGATTTCGACTTCGTCGGCTTCCTGGCGCTGGGTGGTGTGGCGGCTGGTGCCGGGTTTGCGGCGATCCAGGTCACGCTGCAGATCCTCCAGAGAGATCTCCAGGCCCGGCGGGCAGCCGTCGACAATGGCGACCAACGCCGGACCATGGCTTTCGCCCGCGGTGGTGACAGTGAACAGCTTGCCGTAGGTATTGCCGGACATGCAGGACGCTCCGTGAATTCAAACCAAATACGTAATGCGCGCCAGTATACGCAGGCTACCCAACTAGTTCATCCTCGAACCTTATGGGTGCCTGCGAGTCCAACCGGCATCTTGTTCATGATGGCGTGATGATGCTGCGAGTTATAGCCTTGAGCCTTACCCTCTTTACCGGCTTTGTACAGGCCACTGTCCTGCAACGCCCGATCACCTTGGACACCGGCACCGGCGAGCTTTTCGGCTCGTTATTGCTGCCCAAGTCCGACACGCCGGTACCGGTTGTCCTGATCATTTCCGGCTCCGGTCCTACAGATCGTGACGGAAACAACCCCGACGGCGGACGCAACGACAGCCTCAAGCGTCTCGCTTGGGTGCTGGCCAAACACAACATCGCCAGCGTGCGTTATGACAAACGCGGCGTGGCGGCAAGCCTGGCGGCGACCCCGGATGAACGCAATCTGTCAGTTGAAGCCTACGTGGCCGACGCCGAGGCCTGGGGCCGAAAACTCAAAACCGACCCGCGCTTTGGCCAACTGATCCTGCTGGGCCACAGCGAAGGCGCCTTGATCGCCAGCCTCGCGGCGCCGAGCCTGGATGCCGCCGCGATCATTTCCATGTCTGGCAGCGCCCGGCCGATCGATCAGGTGCTGCGCCAACAATTGAGCAATCGCCTGCCGCCACCGCTGATGCTGCGCAGCAATGAACTGCTCGACAGCCTCAAGGCCGGACACACCGACGACAACGTGCCGCCGCAGTTGCAGGTGATTTTCCGCCCGAGCGTGCAGCCGTATCTGATTTCATTGTTCCGCCAGGACCCGGCGGCGGCGTTCGCCAAGTTGAAGATGCCGGCGCTGATCATCCAGGGCAGCAATGACATCCAGGTCGGCGTCGGTGACGCCAGGCTGTTGAAGGCCGCCAAACCGGACGCCGAGCTGGCGCTGATCGAAGGCATGAACCACGTGATGCGCATCGTGCCCAACGACGTAAAGCGGCAATTGGCCTCTTATAAAGATCCGCAATTGCCACTGGCGGCCGAACTCGGCGCGCGAATCCTCGGGTTTATTGACGGACTTCGCACCAGTTAAGCGGCTTTTAAGCGGCTTTTGCCCTCCAGTCTTGAAAAAAACGGCCGATAAGCCTTTGTCGCCAGCGCTATGACTGGCGGCAAGCAGGGCTTGGACAGGATCTCGCCGTTATGACTGATACCCAGACTTCACCCGATACCACTGCCGAAAAAGACGCACCACCAGTGGTCGAGCTGCCGTGGGCGGACGTCCACGCCGAGCACCACAAGATGCTCCGTCTGGCGCCATTGAAAACCGACCGCAACACCGGTGGACGGCCGCTACGCTTTGTTGAATTCGGTTACGCCGAGCGCCACAACAAGGAACACAGCCTGATGCGCATGAGCATTTCGCTGCCCGGCCAGCGCGTGCGCAAGGAACAGAATCATCTGGACGTGTGGGTCGATCACGCCACCAAGCGCGTGCATTTCGGACCTGACAGCGGTTTGCAGATCGAACCGATGAACCGTGGCATCGGTCGCTTCATGGCCGCTCAGGGCATTACCTGGGCGAAAAAGAGATGGCCCGGCTACACCGTCGACGGCACCGACCTGAACAACAAGGATGCGCTGAACGAAGACACTCGCCTGCGCCGCGATCACTTTTTGCGGATGCATGGTTTCGACGTGATCTACGCCGACGCCCAGCATTTGAAGGGCAGCGTCAAAGAGGTACAGGTCGGTGACCTGTTGGGTGACTGGAGCACGGAAAAATTGCAGGTCGTGGAAATTCTTGAGGCGGCGCAGATGCTCCAGCAAGCCGAGCAAAATCTGGCCGAGCAGGAAGTCAAACTCAAGAAGCACGAAGAAAAGGTCAGCAAGTACAAGCGTGAAGACACCGGGCTGCGCTTTACCATTAGCTGTCTGGTGGCGTTTGCGGTGTTTCAGGCGGGGTTGTTGATCTGGATTGCGACGCACCGCTGAAGGCTTGAGACCGAGGTGCGGCCATCGCGGGCAAGCCACGCTCCCACAGGTTTTGTGTGTGCCACATCATTTGAGCACGGCACAAAAACCTGTGGGAGCGGCGGTGCGGCGATCCGACTTGCCCGCGATTGCTTTCGGGGTCAGACGCGGGAAGCGAACAGCGCCTGATGATCACGGCATTGCTCCGCCGTCAGCATGAACACGCCATGCCCACCGCGCTCGAAATCGAGCCAGGCGAAGTCGACTTCCGGGTACAGCGCCGAGACGTGAACCTGGCTGTTGCCCACTTCGACAATCAACAAGCCCTTCTCGGTCAGGTGATCCGCCGCTTCGGCGAGCATGCGACGCACCAGGTTCAAGCCATCATCACCGCAGGCCAGGCCCAGCTCCGGTTCGTGCTGGTATTCGTCCGGCATGTCAGCGAAATCTTCCGCATCGACGTAAGGCGGGTTCGACACGATCAGGTCGAAACGCTGACCCGGCAAACCATCGAAACCATCACCCTGAACCGTGTACACCCGCTCATCGACGCCATGACGCTCGATGTTCTGGTTGGCCACTTCCAGCGCTTCGAACGACAGATCGGCCAATACCACTTCGGCGTTCTGGAACTCGTAGGCACAGGCGATACCGATGCAGCCGGAACCGGTGCACAGGTCGAGAATCCGCGCAGGCTCGGCGCCCAGCCACGGCTCGAAACGTTTTTCGATCAGCTCGCCAATCGGCGAACGCGGGATCAATACGCGCTCATCGACAATGAACGACATGCCGCAAAACCACGCTTCACCCAACAGGTAGGCGGTCGGAATGCGTTCTTCGATACGGCGCTTGAGCATGCGTTGCAGCTTGACCACCTCGTCTTCTTCAAGATTGCAGTCGAGGTAGCTGTCGGCGATTTCCCACGGCAAGTGCAAGGCACCCAACACCAACTGACGCGCTTCGTCCCAGGCGTTGTCGGTCCCATGGCCGAAAAACAGATCCTCCCCATGGAAGCGGCTGACGGCCCAACGGATATGGTCACGCAGGGTACGAAGTCGGGAAGTGATCACGGGGCAAACTCCAAAAAAAACGACTGGCGATTCTAACAGCCAAAACGCGTCTCGACGACGCGGGAAAACTACCGGGGCGAATGTAGGACTATTCTGTTTTTTCGGCCGGCTATTGAACAAAACGGGCCTATTGACAAGGCTGCGAGCCAGAAAAGACGGCGCCTACGATGGTAGCGATTCACAGAAGCGCTCAGCCAGAGGACAATGTCGCAAAAGCCCCACTCGAAGGAGCCCCAGAATGTCCGTTCCAAAAACGATGTTTCAACTCAGCGGCCGCGGTTATGCAGCAGCCGTTCTGAGCCATGCGACCCTTGTCATCATCGATGCCCAGAAAGAATACCTCAGCGGCCCGTTGGCCCTGATCGGCATGGATGCTGCCGTCGCGAACATCAAGCAATTGGTGGCCGCTGCCCGTGCAGCCGGCCGGCCGATCGTCCATGTCCGCCACCTCGGCACCGTCGGTGGGCTGTTCGATCCACAAGGTGAGCGCGGTGAGTTCATCCCGGGCCTGGAACCACAGGGCGACGAAACCATCATCGGTAAATTGCTGCCGAGTGCGTTCCACGGCACCGAACTGCTGGAACGCCTGCAGAATCTCGGTTCGCTGGACCTGATCGTGTGCGGTTTCATGAGCCACTCCAGCGTCAGCACCACGGTACGCGCCGCGAAGAACCTGGGCTTTCGTTGCACGCTGGTGGAAGACGCCTGCGCGACTCGCGACCTGCCTTACAAGGGCGGCGTGTTGAGCGCAGACCACGTTCAGCAGACCGAAATGGCGATCATGGCGGACAACTTCGCGACCCTCGCGTTGACTCACGAACTGATCTGATCGGCGCTTGATGAGCGGCCCATGCCGCCGCTCATCCGCAAAAACCTATCATTTGCTGTAATTGTCTTAGCCTCAGGAACATCCCGGTCAACTCCCGGTCGAAGGGCCGATACCCATTGAGGAAGGTCGGAATGAAGTTATCCGATGGTTTTGACGCTCGCCGCTTGCGGCCCAAAGGCCAGCGCAACTGGCGTTTTCGAATCGGCGCGGCATTCGCAGCCTTGCTGTCGATGTGCGGTGTATTGCTGGCGATGGCAGGCATAGCCAGCCTGCTTGGCCACGCACCTGCCCTGGGCGAGTTGAATACCAACCGGGTCGGTTCGGCAGTGATTCTGGCGATCGGCCTGATCGTGCTGTACCTCGGTGTGTGGCTGTGGCGTCGCTGCCGTCGCCGCTCGCGGCAGTCGCAAGAGCTGAACATCTCCCCGCATTTGATGAAAAAGCACGACTGAGCCGAGTGCTGCGCGTTTTCTCGCGCCCCATTCGTCTCGAGTTGGGTAAACTGGCCGCCCTTCGCGGAGGCTGACATGCAAGACGACGATTTTTCCCTGTTCAAAAGCGCGATCCAAGGCGTCAAGCCGATCAAACACGATCGCGCCGAAACCGGCAAACCCAAAGCTGACCGCGCACAAATCGCCAAGTTGCGACAAGCCGCCACCGTGCGCACCGATGCCACCACCGTTGACGGGCTGTCCGATCAGTTCGTTATCGATGTTGGCCCGGAAGACGAGCTGATGTGGGCACGTGACGGTGTTCAGGAAAGCCAGATGCGCAAGCTCAAGATCGGACAGATTCCGTTCGAAGGCAGCCTCGACCTTCATGGCATGAGCGTGGAAAAGGCCCGGGAAACCCTCTGGGCGTTTCTGGCCGAAGCGACCAAATTCGAAATCCGCTGCGTGCGCGTCACCCACGGCAAGGCCGTGCGTCTGGACGGCAAACGGCCGATGATCAAAAGCCACGTCAACACCTGGCTGCGCCAACACTCACAAGTGCTCGGCTTCACCTCGTGCCAAGCGAAACACGGCGGCGCCGGGGCGGTTTATGTGATGCTCAAACGGACCATGATGGAAGGTCGCGACGAATAAAGCGGTCGCCTGGCAAATCATTGGCATAACGATTTGCAATGATATGGGAGCTCCCGTAATACTCCGCAGATGGAATTTAAAGAACGACTCAAAGCAGCCCGCCAACACGCCAAGCTCAATCAGACCGAGCTTGCCGAGCGCGCAGGCCTGACGCAAACCTCAATCTCCGACCTCGAGCGCGGAAAATCGAAGGCAACAGCCTTTGTTGCCCAGATCGCTTCAACGTGTGGCGTTTCACCGATGTGGCTGGCTGAAGGTGTCGGCGACATGCTTAAAGGCGTGTCCGATGCTGCTCCGTTGAATCGCCCTCCTCCAAGCGTTTTAATGTCAGACATCCAGCCCTGGGACGACAGCACGCCCCTGGATGACGACGAGATTTATGTCCCCTTCCTGCGTGAAGTTGAGCTGGCGGCCGGTTCAGGCCGGTTCGTGATCGCAGAAAACGACAGCGCCAGGCTGCGTTTCTTCAAGAAAGACCTGCGTCACAACAACGTGCAGTTCAACAACGCCAAGTGCGTGGTGGTGAGCGGAAACAGCATGCTCCCGGTCCTGCGCGACGGCGCTACCGTTGGCATGAACGTCGGAAAGAACTCGTTGGGCGACATCGTCGACGGCGAAATGTACGCGATCAACCACAACGGCCAGCTCCGCGTGAAACAGCTCTACCGCTTGCCCAGCGGGATTCGCCTACGCAGCTTCAACCGTGACGAGCACCCGGACGAGGACTACACGTTCGCCGAGATTCAGGAGCAGCAGATTGCGATCCTGGGTCATGTCTTTTGGTGGGCCATGTATTCGCGATAAAATCGACATCCAGGAAAAGCCCGCCAAGCGCGGGTTTTTTTGTACCTGAAATATAGGCACGGAATAAAATATGGGAATACCCATTGACACAAAATATGGGAACACCCATATTTGTATTCAAGCCAACGGGAAATCGACCGGAAGCTGCCAGGCATCACTTCTGCCCATTCACTGAGTGGGCAGAGGGATGCAGGCCTGCATCAAACGCAAGGCTCATTAGAGCAAAAGGCGACATCAATGGACTGAGGCAAAAACCATGACTGTAGACATCAGCAACTTCACCATCGCTACCCCGCTTCCAATCTCCGACACCAACCCGATTGCCCTTGAGCTCATCGGCTGGCGCGCACTGATCGAATGCCCCGACGTCGTCAAGATGCTTGACGATGGTTCGCTGCAGATGACGGCGCCGACACTTGGAGCCTCGAGCAAGAGCACGCTACGAACCCGCTGCGAGTGGAAGGAGCCAGGTTACTGGTTGTTCTCCAGCGCAGCGGACCACTGGAACCGACAAGAAATGCGACTGACCAAAGTCAACTCGCTGCAGAAAGTCGTGATCGGCCAGATTCATGTGAAGGGTTCAGAACGACCTCCGGTAAAGGTGTTCTGGAACAAAGGAAAAATCACCATGGGGTTCCGGTCAAG
The DNA here is from genome assembly GCF_050434865.1 of Pseudomonas silensiensis. NCBI lineage: Bacteria > Pseudomonadati > Pseudomonadota > Gammaproteobacteria > Pseudomonadales > Pseudomonadaceae > Pseudomonas > Pseudomonas silensiensis. The sequence goes on along the minus strand of NZ_JBNDJH010000005.1, from coordinate 5,861 downwards.
CTACCTCCAGGACGATCCCGTCAACTCGACGGTGTTGGAGAACGTGCCGCTCGGTGCACTTTTCGCAATCAACATTCACGCCAATTCGAGTGGCGCCGTCTCTGTATCGGCCAGCTGTAACGGCGTCCAATCCACTTCCGCGATCATGCGCCTCGACAATACCTGGGATACGAAAACACTCGCCTTCCACGGTGGCGTGTACAACCAGATCGATTACTCCGACACCACCGACCCGCTAGACGGTTCTGTCTGCATCATCAGCGATCTGTCGATCACTCACGTCTGATACGACCTGCTCGGCCTGATGAGCAATCAGGCTTCAGGGAAGCATCACTGCTGCACCTTGGCGACAGGGTGCAGCGGGATGCGCAACCCCGAAATGACCGATTTGGGGATTCGCGCCCGCCGGCAATACAACTGCCGGCACACATACGCTACCATGTGCCCCATGTCGGGGATGAACCCTGCGTTTATTGCCACTCAGCTCGGTCATAGCGTTCAGATGTTGCTATCGACCTCACCCGATGGATCAACGCCAGCACAGACTGGGGCGAACCCGGGACGCTCGAAAACAGCTTGATTGGCACAAAATTGGTACAGACAGAAACAGTACCCCTCTGAAACCCGTATGGAATCAGCCTCTGTGACACTGGAACAGAACTACACCGCGATTCTCGGCCAATTGGGCGAGGACGTCTCCCGCGAGGGCCTGCTCGACACGCCAAAACGTGCCGCCAAAGCCATGCAGTACCTCTGCCGCGGTTATGAACAGACACTGGAAGAGGTCACCAACGGTGCCTTGTTCAGCTCCGACAACAGCGAAATGGTGCTGGTGAAGGACATCGAGCTCTACTCGTTGTGCGAACACCACCTGCTGCCGTTTATCGGCAAGGCTCACGTCGCCTACATCCCGAGCGGCAAGGTATTGGGCCTGTCGAAAGTCGCGCGGATCGTCGATATGTACGCCCGCCGCCTGCAGATCCAGGAAAACCTCAGCCGCCAGATCGCCGATGCGGTCCAGCAAGTCACCGGCGCCCTGGGCGTTGCAGTGGTGATCGAGGCCAAGCACATGTGCATGATGATGCGCGGTGTGGAGAAACAGAATTCGTCGATGATCACGTCGGTGATGCTGGGTGAGTTCCGCGAAAACGCGGCCACCCGCAGCGAGTTTCTCAGCCTGATCAAGTAATTCGCAGCAGAAGAAAACCGGCATTCATCGCCGGTTTTTTTTCGCCTGTGAAAAATCAGGTAAGCTGCGCCCCTTCTGTTTGCCCTTGTGAGGCTTATACCGTGTTCGTTAAAGCGCTTCGTGTCGGCCTTGGCCAACTGATCATCTTCATCGACTTCATTACCCGCCCTGGCAAAAAGCAGCGCCCTGCCGAGGTTCAGGCTCAGGTCAACACGGCTGCCAAGGGCCTGACCCTGTATCAATTCCACGCCTGCCCGTTCTGCGTGAAAACCCGCCGCACCCTGCGCCGCTTGAACGTACCGGTGGCCTTGCGCGACGCGAAGAACAACGAACAGGATCGCCAGGCCCTGCTGGAACAGGGCGGCAAGATCAAGGTGCCGTGCCTGCGCATCGAAGAGAATGGCCAGACGACCTGGATGTATGAGTCCAAGGTGATCATCGATTATCTGGACAAGCGGTTTGCCGCCGCCTGAATCCGTACAGATTTCGGATAAAAATAAACCGGCCCAGTGGCCGGTTTATTTGTTTTTGCACCCTTCGCACCAGCAGCCTCAAGCCGCTTTTGCCGCCTGGGCCTGACGCAGCACCGCTGCCAGCCTTTTAAGCCCTTCGTCCAGCCGTGCCGGGTCGATGTGGCTGAAGTTCAGGCGCAAATGCCCCGGATTGTTGTCCGGCTCAGGGAAGAACGGCTCGCCCGGCATAAACGCCACATCCGCTGCCAGTGCAGCCTTGAGCAATGTACGCGTGTCCAGCGGCTGCTTGAGCGTCAGCCAGAAAAACAGCCCGCCCTGCGGCACGTTCCAGTCTGCCAAATCCGCAAAATGCGTTTCCAGGGCTGACTGGAACGCGTCCCGACGAACCCGGTAGAAGTCCCGCAGCTCGCTCAAGTGATGCTGGAATTTGTCGGTGCCGATCCACTGCAGCGCTTGCCACTGGCCCACGCGATTGGTGTGCAGGTCGGCCGATTGCTTGAGTTTCAGCAAGTGCGGAAAGAGATCCGGACTGGCGATCAGATAGCCGACCCGCAGTCCGGGCAACAGGGTTTTCGACACCGTGCCGGTGTAGATCCAGCTGGCCTTTTTCAAGCGACTGACAATTGGCGTGGCGCGGCCACCGTCGAAGGTCAGCTCGCGGTAAGGCTCGTCTTCGATCAAGGTCACGCCGAACTCATCCAGTAAGGCTGCCACGGCATCGCGCTTGGCTTCGCTGTAGCGCACGGCCGAAGGATTCTGAAAAGTCGGGATCAGGTAGATGAAGGCGGGTTTGTGTTTCTCCAGTCGAGTTCGCAGTTGCGCCAGGTTCGAGCCATCAGCCTCCAGCGGGACAGTGATGCAGTCGGCGCCAAACAGCTGAAAAATCTGCAACGCCGCCAGATAAGTCGGTGCCTCGAGCAAAATCTCGGTGCCGTTGTCGATGTACAGCTTGGCCGCCAGATCGAGGGTTTGTTGGGAGCCGCTGACCACCAACACCTGACTCGCCTCGCAGGGTACGCCCAGCGCCCGCGCCTCTGCTGCCAGCGCTTCACGCAGCGCCGGCTCACCTTCGCTCATGCCGTATTGGCCCATGGACAGCGGCATGTCGGCCCACTCGACTTTTGGCAGCATGGCTTCGGCGGGCAAGCCGCCGGCGAATGACATCACTTCCGGGCGCTGGGCGGCGGCGAGAATTTCACGGATCAAAGAACTTTTAAGGCGCGAGATACGTTCGGAAAATGCCATGGGGTCACCGGTAGCGAGGCCTGAGGAAAATGAGTCAAACTGCTTGACCGAAATTACGACAGACCGAACGGATACGTCAATATGCTTGACCTTAAAAACCCCGCAACTCAGCAACAGGCGATGGAAGCGTTTTTCTTCGGTTACCAGGCATTCACTGCGAAAGCCGACGAAATGCTCGAGCGTCGTGGCTTGAGTCGGGTGCATCAACGCATTGTGTTTTTCATCGCGCGCTACCCGAATTTGAGCGTCAAGGAACTGCTGGCATTGCTCGGGGTGACGAAGCAGGCGCTGAACATTCCGCTGCGTCAATTGGTGGAAATGCATCTGGTGAACAGTGTCGCGTCCGAGACCGACAAGCGTAAGCGGTTGCTGGAGCTGACCGGCGATGGCGCGCGGTTTGAGCAGTCGTTGCGGCGTGAGCAGGTGAAATTACTGGAGCGGGTGTTTGCCGAGGCTGGGGAGACGGCGGTGAATGGCTGGCTGGCGGTGAATCTGGCGCTGGGTAAAACCCAAGCGCCAACCGAGTAACGGATCGTTCCCGCGTAGAGCGTGGGATCGATCGTCTATAGCCGATATATCCCGATCGACAAACTTTTCGTCTACAAAACCAAAAACATTATTTGCTTTATTTGTATACAAAAGCATAATCCACTTCGTGCGAGTTCCTGACCAAGCGGTCAACAAATTCGCAAGTACCTCAAAGGGTCGCTGCCACCCTCATGGGTCCGGCCCTGGAAATAACAATAAAACTCTTGAGGAGTACTCGCTGTGGAAAGCCGCAAATCCGAAGCCCCGACGCTGGAACTCTCGCCGCCATTACGCAATGGCTGGCTGGAGCGCATCTTCAAACTCAGCTTGCATGGCACCACGGTGAAGACCGAGTTGATTGCCGGTCTGACAACCTTCATCACCATGGCCTACATCATCTTCGTCAACCCCAACATCATGGCCGACGCCGGGATCGATCACGGTGCTGCGTTCGTCGCCACCTGCATCGCCGCCGCGCTGGGTTGCCTGTTGATGGGTCTGTACGCCAACTGGCCGGTCGGCCTCGCGCCGGGCATGGGCCTCAACGCCTTCTTCACCTACACCGTGGTCGGCACCATGGGCTACAACTGGGAAACCGCCCTTGGCGCGGTGTTTGTTTCCGGTGTGTTGTTCATGTTCCTGACCTTTTCCCGGATCCGCGAATGGCTGCTCAATAGCATCCCGGTGAGTTTGCGTTTCGCCATGGGCGCCGGCGTGGGCTTGTTCCTGGGGCTGATCGGCTTGAAAACCGCGGGCATCGTGGTCGACAGCCCGGCCACCCTGATCAAACTCGGTTCCCTGCGTGAACCTGGCCCGCTGCTGGCCGCCATCTGCTTCCTGATGATCGCTGTGCTCAGCTACCACAAAGTGTTCGGCGCGATTCTCATCAGCATCATCACCGTCACCCTCGCGGGTTGGGGCCTGGGCCTGGTGCACTACGAGGGCATCATGTCCGCCCCGCCGAGCCTGGCACCGACCTGGATGGCCATGGACATCGCCGGCGTGTTCAACGTCAGCATGATCAGCGTGGTGCTGGCCTTCCTCTTTGTGCACATGTTCGACACCGCCGGCACCCTGATGGGCGTCGCCCAGCGCGCCGGCCTGGTGAACGCGGATGGCAAGATCGAAAACCTCTCCCGCGCCCTGAAAGCCGACAGTGCTTCCAGCGTATTCGGTGCAATGGTCGGTGTTCCGCCGGTCACCAGCTACGTGGAAAGTGCCGCGGGTGTAGCCGCTGGTGGTCGGACTGGTCTTACCGCCGTGACCGTAGGTGTGCTATTTATTGCCGCCATGTTTTTCGCACCGCTGGCTGGCATGATCCCCGCTTACGCAACCGCCGGTGCGCTGATTTATGTGGCGATGCTGATGATGGGCGGCATGGCGCACATCGAATGGGACGAAGCGACCGACAGCATTCCGGCGATCGTTACCGCGATCATGATGCCCCTGACCTTCTCGGTCGCCGACGGCATCGCGCTGGGCTTTATCACGTATGTGGTGCTGAAGGCTTTCACCGGTAAGCACAAGGAAATTTCCGTCAGTCTGTGGGTGCTCTGCGCGATCTTCATCGCCAAGTTCATTTTCTTGTAAGCCGTCTAGTTTCAAAACAGCCTCACCCCGTCGGGTGAGGCTTTTGTGCAAATGGAGGAAAGTGATGAGTCTGGAAACCTGGCTGCTGTTCAGCGGCGCTGCGCTGGTGGTAATCCTGATCCCGGGGCCACTGTCTTTGCTGATGATCAGCAACAGTCTGAATTACGGTTTGCGTCGTTCTTACCCGGCGTTTCTGGGGGGCGTTATTGCGTCGATCTGCTTGCTCAGTGCGTCGGCGCTGGGTTTAGGCGCCTTGCTGCTGGCATCGGAACAGCTGTTCAGCGCTTTGAAGATCGTTGGTGCGCTGTACCTGTTCTACCTGGCCTGGCAGAGCTGGCAGCAATCGCGCCTGCCCTCCCACGGCGCTCAAGTGCCCCAGGCTGCGCCAGTGCCACGCTTTCGCGCACTGTTCGGGCGCGCGTTCATGCTGGGCGCGAGCAACCCGAAAGACATTCTGTTCTTCGCCGCTTTCCTCCCGCAGTTCCTCAGTGCCGAGCAGCCGTTCCTGCCGCAGTTGCTGGTGATGATTGCGACCTGGACCGTGCTGGATTTGCTGTGCAAGCTGGCTTATGGGCTGGGTGCCCATGGCGCGGCGCGGTATCTGCGCAGCGGCAAGGGGCAGAGCTGGTTTAACCGGGTGAGTGCGGGGTTGTTCAGTGGTGCAGGGGCTGCGTCGTTGTTGAGCCGTTAAAAGCAAAAGTTTCGCGAGCAGGCTCGCTCCTACATTGGAATGCGTACTCCTGTGGGAGATTCTATGTTGCCCCGCAACCCTGAATTCTCAGGCTGACAAGTATTCGCTCTGATTTTTCATCAGGGCGAATGCCACCCGACAGAGC